>NZ_JAKTIG010000055.1:0-88459 GCF_027855145.1 Acinetobacter sp. AOR18_HL | reverse complement strand
GAGCCTGTAAATTATTTTGTGTAAGTTCCATTTTTTATAAATGATCTTTTAATCGATCATCGAACTGAATCGTAAACCAATTCATTGCTAAACGCCAATTTTGAATTGGCATCGTCCATTTCTTCGCAGCATTTGATGTTGCTAAGTAAATGACCTTCTTTACTGAGTCATCAGATGAAAAGATTTTCCTTTTCTTCGTTGAATGGCGTATTACGCTATTCAACGACTCAATCGCATTTGTTGTATAAATTGCATGACGTATTTCGGCTGGATAGCTAAAGATCGTTCGGATATTTTCCCAATTGGCCCGCCAGGATTCTCCAATTTTGGGATACTGGTGATTCCATTGATCACAGAAGATGTCTAGGGATTTTAAAGCATTTTCCTCTGTACTTGCCTGATAAATCGCTTTCAGACCCGACGTAACAGCTTTGTAGTCTTTCCAGCTTACAAATCTCAGGCTATTGCGTACAACATGCACGATACACAGTTGAATATCAGTATGAGGGTAAACAGAGGCTATCGCGTCAGGGAAGCCTTTTAATCCATCTACACAGGCAACAAGAATGTCCTGTACTCCTCGATTTTTTAGCTCTGTCATGACTGACAGCCAGAATTTGGCACCTTCTGTCTGAGCAATCCACATACCCAGTAATTCTTTTTGCCCATCCATATTGATGCCTAAAGCAAGGTATACGGACTTGTTAATCACATTGGAGTGCTGACGGACTTTGACAACAATACAGTCAAGATAGACAACAGGATAAAGGCTATCTAAGGCTCTATTTTGCCACTCAGTCACTTGCTCAATCACAGCATCGGTAACTTTGCTGATGAGAGATGCTGACACATCGGCATCGTACATTTCTTTGAAGAAGGCTACAATTTCCCTATTAGTCATTCCTTTTGCATACAGTGAGAGGATTTGGTCATCCATACTGGTGATGCGTGTTTGGTGCTTTTTGATAATTTGTGGCTCAAATGAACCTTCTCGATCACGGGGAATATCTAAAGCCAGTTGTCCATCTTGAGTTGTAATGGTTTTAGAACTAAACCCATTACGGCTATTTGAGCCTTTCTTGGGCTGATGCTTTTCATAACCGAGATGGTCTGAAAGTTCAGTATTGAGTGCAGTTTCAATCATGAATTTTTTAAAGACTGCTGTCATTTGGTTTAAGTCTTCTGGTGTTTTTAGACCTTTAGCCAATTCGGCAGCCATACTTTTGATTGTTGCTTCATCCATGTGAAGTACCTTTTGTAATTATCCTCTGAAGGATAAATGAAAATTAAGTACTTACACAAAATTTAGAACAGTCCCAATTTCTCATAAAAAAATCCCCTTATACTTAAGGGGATTTTTTATTACTTCTCTTTTAGTAATTCCGATAGCGTTATTTTTTGCTTATAAAGATGTTGCAAAATAAATATTTGCTGCTGTGCCTGTTCTACTTTCCCGTTGTAAGCGAGCAATTTTGCGTATTTACGTAAGTTATATGGAGTAGGCTTATTCTTTATAAAATTTTCCCATTCAACCAAATCACCTTCAGATAAAATATTTTGGGGATTAAGTTCTATCCAACTTAAACGCTGCTCAAACTGTGTTAAAACAAAAATTTTACCACTTCCCATAAATTCAGCGTTTGGACGCTTATTATTAAAAAGCAAATTACTATTCAGAACATAGACATTGTAATCACGTAGAATTGCAATAATAAGCAATAAACTTACAACCCATGATAAGCGAAAAAGATGTTTGTTGAGGATAATTCCCTTAAGTACAGTAGTTTGTGCTTGCACAATACCCAGTAGGAATCCACAAGTAAGTAAGAAATAAGCATAGCGCTGTGGAAACTCTAACATGGCATGAATAAGCACTGTACAGACCATCATAATCGCTATAATCGAGATGGTATTTTTAGCCTGTTGATTTAACCAAATAAACCAGCAAGCAAAGTAGGTAATGATTACAGTACCCAAGGGAATACCATTCCAGATAATTAAATCAAGCAGTACATTATGTGCACTGGTAGTCCACTCTCCTGTTGGGAAAGCATGGTAAACTGTCATTTGTGCCACACTGGTTTGATTCCAACCATAACCTAACCAAGGGTGCTGCTGTACAGCAAGCAACATTTGTGACCAGATATTAAAACGCAAATACCCAGAGCTTGCTCTTTCAACCAAACCACTTGCTTCGGTTACATCAGTACTTGACCATGCTTCAATTAAATTAGTAGCAAATGGTAGAATTACACCAGCCATTACGAAAAAACCGACGCACCACAAAAAACCTTGAAAAACTCCAAATCTTTTTTGTTTCCCAAATTGTTTAACTATCCAATAGATGAATAAGAATGGAAAAACGATCCATGATGTTCGTGACTGACTCAAGGCGATCGTAAACAGAATAATGAGGGCTGAAGGCAGGAGTAACCAGACGGTTGCCTTATTTTTTTCATATAGATACAAACATCCTAATAACCCAATAATTAGGAATGTTGCCATGTTGTTGGGTTGACCAAAATTTCCGTAAGGACGGTTACCAATCAGATGAAGGGTATAAATTAAATGTGATTCAATATTCAACCATTGAAAAATTGCTATAAGACTAGTTAATAGCGATGTAATAATTACTAATAAGCTAAAACCTGAAAAAATTTGATCTCTCTTTTTTTGATCTAAAGATAGGTTGTAGCCAGCCAAGACCATAAACCAAAAACCTAATAAGTAAAATGTACTTAATAAAGCCGTACTTAAATCAAAAACTAAACCAAAGCCCCACTGCACAATAGGAATTAAAGTAAATGGTAGCAACAATATCTGTGCTCTAGGAATTTTAATATTTTGTTGAAGTAAAGCAATTAATACACATAGCCCAGCCCCAAAAGTACTGACTTCACTTGAGAACATGACCCACGGGCTGTAGTGAAATGGAGACAACCATGCAAAACCCAACAGGATTGCAGCGAAGAACAGAAAGAATACTTGCATAGTGAGAGGCTAGAGACCAAAACTTGTGAGAATTATACATGGAAGTCTAAAAAAGAATGTATGAAGTCTAAATGAAAAGACCTTAATAAAATTTAGTATAAAAAATTAAGGAATGTGTGAAGCTGGTATCAAGTGCTGTGTACTACCATACTCCCAAAAATTTGGTGCCATCCGTCCGACATAACTCGTACACCCCCAGCAAGTTAAATCTTGTCCTAAGTACATAATCGTAATGTATAAAAATAAAGCTCCCCATAAAGCAATTAGTAGTTTTGTAGCTCTATAAGGATATTTCAAATATTCTTTAGACTGCTCCGACTGAGAAAAAGCAAATGCTAAAAATAATATACAGGCTATTTGTGAAGCGGGATAAACCATACTTCCTGAGAACATCGCATCAACTAAAATTGCAATTAAGCCAGCTTTCGTAATAGGTAAAGCATCCTTATCTCGAAACAACTTAACAACTTGATATATCATCCAAACTAAAAAAATACACCCAACTATTCCCCATTCAAAAATTAACCTTAAATATAAATTATGTATGTGATGTCCATATTTATATTGGATTTCTGAGAGATATCCCCCCCCAACTCCAGACCATGGCTTTTCTTTCCATTGCTCAAAAACAAAACTCCACATCTCTGCACGCATGGATGTCCCCACTCTCATTACGGTCATGGTATTTTTATCAGCGAAATAAATCGTAGTTTTATAAACTACAAAAGCAAAAAAAATGTAAATACAGCTTTGCAAAATGAGCTTTCGATTTTCTCGAGAGTAGATAACGAAAACTAACAATCCTGTCGCTACAGCAAGTAAAGCGGATCTAGCTCCATCAAAAAACCATGCTAGAGCAAAAAAGAAACTAGCAAATGGATAAAAGTAATGAATATATGGATACTTTTTATTTTTCAAAAAAATTAGAAAAAAGAATATAGGCACGATAATACTGTCATAAATTCGGATCGTGCCAGAGTTAAATTGCCAATCAAACCATTGTTTATATAAAATAAAATTAGCGATAGAGATGCAAATAAATAAACATGGAATAAATGCTGAAACAACGATCAATGCTAAGCCATGTTCTATATTTTTTACATTCTTTAAATCATATGGCAAAGCAGAAAATATAAATAGTAATGCTATCGCAGACCAAAGTTCTTGAAACTGAAAAATGCTATAAGTTGTTATCTGTATAGCAATTAATAAACCAATCAGAAAAAAAGTAATTTGAGTGGAAATTGAATATTCTATTTTTTTTGTAAAAATCAAAATTAACAAAGCAAATAGTGCCAATGGAAACTGTAATAAACGAAGTTCATCATATTGGAAAACTGACCAACCAATTTGATAACCTAATAATGCTGTAATGAGATAAATTCCTATTAGTAGGAACATTATATTTTTTTTCAACATATTTATTTTCTTCAATAAAAAAAGAGAGGTAGCAACCTCTCTTTTTTTAGCTATTTATTACGAAGCACCACATGATTTAGGACGTAAATTTGTTGCAACATCAGTTTTACAACGCCATGTACCCGTAGTGCCTGCTGTAGCACTATCAGCTGTTCGTTCCCAAGAAATTTTCTTACCGTTGATTTGTGAAGTACCTTGCAATGTACATTCAATTGTTGTCAATCCAGTAGTAGCAACAGATACTGAAATAGAAGAACAAGCATTACTCGAGCTTTGTAGTCCTACGTCAGATGCTGCAGATAAATTAGCTGCTAAACCTTCTGCTAATTTAGTTTCTGTATTAGTTTTACCAGCTGTAATATCGGTTAAACCTGTTCCTACTTGAGACTTAGCAATATAGTTTTGATATGCAGGAATCGCAATTGCTGCCAAAATACCAATAATGGCAACCACGATCATAAGCTCAATTAATGTAAAACCTTTTTGTGCATTCATAGCCTTTTCCCCAAAGATTGTATGTATGTTTTTATATAAGCTTTTTCAGCTATCAACTATATTGCAGCATCCATGCCAACTTTTATTTTAATTAAAAAACAAATACTTATATTAAATTTAACTATTCTTAAATATTAAATCGGTGTAAATAATTGACAAAAATTGTCACTCAAACTTTATTGGTAATATGTCACTAATAAAAAATAGCTCATCACTTATTTCAATTTTTTAATTCTTTATTGTGATAAAAATCTCATTAAAAATAAATAAATAGGTGACATTTTTTGTCAGTCACCTTTAAAAGTAAAATTATGAAAATTAGCTAATATAAGAATATCAAAAAACGAGCTAATTAAGAATAATCGGAGCATTGCCTAATTCATTGGATTGATCGGGCATGTTTTCGTCATAAAACCGTGACATCACCTCTCCAATTTGTTGTACGCCCATCACTACAGCTTGCTGATATTCTTTTTGCTTAAGCTTTTGTAATATTACTTCACAAATCTGTTGCCAGACTTGATCGTTAGTCGCATTTCGAATGCCACGATCAAATATAATTTCTACCGTTCGTTCACATAAATTTAGGTATAACAATACGCCGCTATTTAATGCAGTATCCCAAACGCCTAGCTCTGCAAATAATTGCTGTGCTCTTAAACGCGTGTTTTGTCTATAAGCTTGTGAACATGGAATATGGCCTTCAATTACAACCTGTATTTCTCCAACATGGCCATGTTCTGCCTGCTGTACAGCATCTGCGATAGCTTGCTTATCTTGTTTTGAAAAATAACGACTACTAGCAGGTAAATAACATAGATGTTTAAACCAACGTTTTAGACTTGGCTCTACAGATTCTTCAATTTTTGGTTGAGTAATAATTTGTGTTGTTTCTGATGTTGTTACCATGAGCCTGAAGCACCTCCACCGCCAAAACGGCCTCCGCCGCCACCATAGCCTCCGCCACCTCCGCCGAAGCCTCCTCCACGTCCACCGCCACCAGAACCACTCAGAATGGCCTGTAAAATAAATTGGGCAATTGATGTAATGAGTAAAAAGAAAATACCAAAACCAAGTAGTAAGCTAGTGACTAGCCCTGCTCCATTTACGAATCCTGCTACTGCAGCAGCAACACCAGCTGTAGATGCACTAAGCGGACGACCGACAATAAATGAACCCACAATTCCAGCAACAAGAATAAATAAAGCCATTGTCAGCGTTGTCTGCTTGGCTTGCTGTTCTTCTGCAGCTTGATGCTGACGTTCTTTTAAATCTTGAGCAGCTTGCTGTGCTACTTCTGGGTCAAGATTTAAAATTCTTCCAATTTCATCGATACCTGCACTCAAACCTTGTGCATATTGGGCTTGTTTAAAATAAGGTGTAATTTGGTTTCGAATGATCCGACTTGCCACAATATCTGGCAACACACCTTCTAGGCCATAACCAGTTAGTATTTGTATACGGCGGTCATTTACAGCGACTGCAATGAGTAATCCATTATCACGTTTAGATGATCCCAATTGCCACTTTTCACCAATACGTAACGCATAATCAAAGATATCTTCTTGACCAGTTGTGGGAACAATCACAATACCAATCTGCGCTTTGCCTTGTTGATATAAACTTAGAATTTTTTGATTAAGTTGCTCCTTCTCAGCCTCGCTTAAGATATTGGCTTGATCAATCACAGGCTGGTTTAAAGTTGGCAAACCACGAATTGATTCACCATCAGCCATATCATTCGCAACTTGGACTTGAGGAGCAGGACTTGAAGCAGCTTGCCCCTCTAGTTTAGTTGCAGCAGCTTGAGTTTGTTGCTTTTGAATAATTTTGCCAGCAACTATTGCATCAGCCTCATCGGTAGCAGTTGCAATATTAGTTTCACTCCATGCCGTATTCTGAAAAAGAACACCACAACAGAGCAAAATTAAGGTCGAGATAAAGACCTTAATTTGCTTTGATTGAAGTAATAGAGTATTTCTCATACGGCACTCCTTTGATTTATAAAATTAATCAAAAGAAACTTTTGGAGCCTGTTGTGCAGATGCTTCTGCAGAGAAATTGGCTTTTGGATGCATACCAATTACTTTTGCTGTTACTGCCTGAGGGAACTGACGCACATATGAGTTATAGTCTTGTACTGTTGTAATATAACGATTACGCGCAACAGCAATACGGTTTTCAGTACCTTCAAGCTGAACTTGTAGTTCTTGGAATTGAGTATTGGCTTTCAAATCTGGGTAATTTTCCGAAACAGCAATGAGTCGAGATAACGCCCCTGTTAATTGACTTTGAGCCTGTTGATATTTTTCAAGTAAAGCTGGGTCTTCTAAAACTTCTTTATCAACTTTTAAACCTGCCACATTAGAACGTGCCTGTGTCACTTCAGTTAATACTTGCTCTTCGTGCTTAGCATAACCCTTAACTACGTTCACAAGATTTGGTACCAAATCTGAACGACGTTGATATTGGTTTTGCACTTCAGACCACGCTGCTGTTACAGCCTCATCTTTTACTTGTAGAGTGTTATAGCCACATCCCGAAAACAGTAAGGTACTGGCAAGTGTTGTTGCGATCGCAAATTGTTTCAACGTTTTCATCGTCACATTATCCTCAAGTTTTTCTTTATATTTTTAACCTCTTTACCTGATTGTATGATGAATTAGGCATTATTGTGTTGCTTTTATTTTATTGATTTTAAAAAACCGGACTTTTAAATCCGGTTATCTATTAGCTCGATCGCTGATCTTTTTCTTGTTCAAAACTTGCCATTTGATATTCTTCTGCTAAAGAACTTTTCCAATAATTAACCATCCTGCCATAATCTTTTTGGCTCGGATGGAAATCTTTTTTGTAATATGCGAAGTATTCTGGCATTAACTGAACAAGCATCTTCATCAGTAAATATAATCCAAATAAATTACCCCCGATTTTAGGTAAGCTATTCCATTTATCTTGCCAAAATAAACGAGTTGTCCCATAAAAAGCGAGACTCGCAAATCCTGTTGTGACGCTACGCATGAGTAAACGACGGATACGATCATCACCATATACATGTTGATAAACATCAAATGCAACCGAACGATGTTCAATTTCTTCAATCGCATGCCATACCCAAAGTTTTAGCGCATCTTCATCTAGCGTTTTTAATAACTCTGGATGTTGTAAAACATATCCCCCAAGTAAAGCAGTGAAATGTTCAAATGCACAGGTGAGTGCCAATTGCAGCTTAGGTGGAATTGTTCTTAAATATTTATCGCGCTCATTTAGCCAATTTTGAAAACTGTCCAGATTATAATCATCACGTCGCCAAGCTTCATTAAACTCACCATGTGCTTTGGAATGCATGGCCTCTTGTCCAATAAACGCTGCAATTTGCGCTTGTAGCTGAGGATCTGAGACTTTATCACGTACATTACGTACGCTATTTACAAAAAATTGCTCACCCACCGGAAACGTTGATGAGAGTGCAGTTAAAAAATGCGACATGACGGGTGAATTTGCAAAATAGTGCCGCTTAATCGCCTTTGGATTAAATTCAAGACGACGCACTGTAATACCCAACGCTTTTCGACGATTTAAATATGATTTTTCTGCCGTCATACCTGCGATGTTCATATTCAACACCTACTGTATTGAAGAAGGAAGTTTCGAGTATGTCGCGAGCTTTAAACGCTAAAAAGGGCAAAAAAGCTTATTATATTTGCCAAAAACATCAAAGTGACTAATGGTAGACAATAAAAAAGCCTACTTGAAGTAGGCTTTTTTTAGTCATTTAACAAATGTCTTTATTAAACACCAAGATAATCCAAAATGCCTTCAGCAGCTTGACGACCTTCCCAAATAGCAGTCACGACAAGGTCTGAGCCACGTACCATATCACCACCAGCAAAGATTTTCGGGTTTGATGTTTGGAATTTGAATTCTTGCTTTTCAGCTGCGACAACACGGCCTGAACCATCAAGATTGATATTCACATTACCAAACCAGTCTGCTGGGCTTGGGCGGAAACCGAAAGCAAGTAAAACCGCATCAGCTGGTAATACTTCTTCAGAACCAGGGATTGGCTCAGGGCTACGACGGCCACGACTATCTGGTTCACCCATTTGTGTCGTTACCACTTTTACGCCTGTCACTTTGCCATTTTCACCAACAATTTCGACTGGTTGACGATTGAATAGGAATTTCACACCCTCTTCGTAGGCATTTTTTACTTCACGCGCAGAACCTGGCATGTTGCTTTCATCACGGCGGTATGCACAAGTTACATCGTGAGCACCTTGGCGTAAAGAAGTACGGTTACAGTCCATAGCGGTATCACCACCACCAAGAACAATAACTTTTTTACCATCTAGGCTAATGTATTCACTTGGATCTTTTTCCCAACCTTGGCAACGATTCACGTTAGAGATTAAGAAATCAAGTGCATCATAAACACCATCAAGATCTTCACCTGGGAAACCACCTTTCATGTAGGTATAAGTTCCCATACCCATGAATACCGCATCATATTCTGCAAGTAATTCATCAATCGTGATGTCTTTACCAATTTCAGTATTCAAACGGAATTCGATGCCCATACCCGTGAAAATTTCACGACGGCGTTTCATGACATCCTTTTCCATTTTAAATTCTGGAATACCGAATGTAAGTAAGCCACCAATTTCAGGACGCTTATCAAATACAACTGATTTAACACCACCGCGAGCTAGAATATCCGCACAGCCTAAACCAGCAGGACCCGCACCAATAATTGCAACTTTTTTGTCAGTCCATTTTACGCCTGACATATCTGGACGCCAGCCTAAAGCAAAAGCTGTGTCATTGATATATTTCTCAGCATTACCAATGGTTACTGCACCAAAACCATCATTTAAGGTACAAGCACCTTCACACAAACGGTCTTGTGGGCATACGCGACCACATACCTCAGGCAATGTGTTCGTTTGATGACAAAGCTCAGCAGCTTGGAAAATTTGGCCTTCAGCGATCAGTTTTAACCAATTTGGAATGTAGTTATGTACAGGACATTTCCATTCACAATATGGGTTACCACAACCTAAACAACGGTGAGTCTGATTAGTGACAGTTTCCGATGTAAAAGGCTTATAAATTTCCACAAATTCTGCTTTGCGGACAGTAATATCTTTTTTCTCTGGATCTTGGCGTGGTACATCCAGAAATTGAAAGTCATTATTTAGGCGTTCTGCCATGTCTCTCTCCGTGGGTAGGCGCGGATTTCCTTGTTGCCCGCACCTGCCTATGTCTTTGCAGTCGTGGAATTATTGTGGGTCAGCTTGTGTTGTTTTCAAAAGCGTTTGCAAGTTAGCAGCTTTTGGTTTCACAAGCCAGAATTTACGGCTGTAGAAATCGAACTCATTGCGGATTTTATAAGCCCAAGCACTACCAGTTTCTTTGATATGCTCATCGATAATACGCAACAAGAACTCTTTATGATCTTCCATAGATTCTGTTGAGATACGATTTAAATCAATCAATTCATGGTTGTAGTAATCTACGAAGTCATTATCGAGGTCAAGTACATAAGCAAAACCACCAGTCATGCCCGCACCAAAGTTATGGCCTACTTTACCAAGTACAGTCACAACACCACCTGTCATATATTCACAGCAGTGATCACCCGCACCTTCGATTACAGCAAATGCGCCAGAGTTACGAACTGCAAAACGCTCACCCGCTGTACCTGCTGCAAAAAGCTTACCGCCAGTTGCACCATACAAACAGGTATTACCAATAATTGCTGTGTTTTGTGTTTGGAAAGGTGAACCTTGTGGTGGGAAAATCGAAATACGACCACCCGCCATACCTTTACCTACGTAGTCGTTTGCATCACCTTCAAGACGGATGTGTAAACCACCAGCATTCCAAACACCAAGCGACTGACCAGCTGTACCAGTTAAGTTCATTACAACTGGATGTGCTTCCATACCCAAGTTACCGTAGCGACGAGCAATTTCACCCGAAACACGAGCACCGATCGAACGGTCACAGTTCACGACGTTGAAGTTGAACTGACCACCAGCGCTTGACTCAATTGCAGGAAGCATTTCAGCGACCATTCTCTCAGCCAATATACCTTTATCGAATGGTGCATTACCTTCTACTTGACAGTATTGCGCTTTACCTTCGGCAGAAGGATGAGAAGTTAACAGAGCGCTTAAATCAAGGTGAGCATGTTTTTCAGTTTCACCCGGCAATACTTCAAGCAAATCAACACGACCAATTAAGTCTTTCAATGAAGAAACACCTAATGCAGCCAACCATTCACGAGTTTCTTCCGCAATAAAGTGGAAGAAGTTGATGAGCATTTCTGGCTCGCCAATGTAGTGCTCTTGACGTAAATGATCTTGTTGAGTTGCAACGCCGGTTGCACAGTTATTTAAGTGACAAATACGGAGGTATTTACAACCTAGAGCGATCATTGGTGTTGAACCAAAGCCGAAACTTTCAGCACCTAAAATTGCTGCCTTGATTACATCAAGACCAGTTTTTAAACCACCATCAGTTTGTACACGTACTTTGCCACGTAAGTCATTTACACGAAGAGCTTGATGCGCCTCACTCAAACCTAATTCCCATGGAGAACCCGCATGGTGAATTGAAGAAAGTGGAGATGCCGCTGTACCACCGTCATAACCAGAAATGGTAATGAAGTCTGCATATGCTTTAGCAACACCTGCTGCAATTGTTCCTACACCCGGCTCAGATACCAATTTCACAGATACCATTGCTTTCGGGTTAACTTGCTTCAAGTCAAAAATTAACTGAGACAAATCTTCGATTGAGTAAATGTCATGATGTGGTGGAGGTGAAATTAACGTTACACCCGGTACCGAGTAACGTAAACGTGCAATTAAACCATTTACTTTACCACCTGGTAACTGCCCGCCCTCACCTGGTTTTGCACCCTGAGCAACTTTAATTTGCAATACTTCAGCAGAAGTTAGGTATGCAGGAGTTACACCAAAACGACCAGATGCGATCTGTTTGATTTTTGAGTTACGAATTGTTCCGTAACGAACAGGATCTTCACCGCCTTCACCAGAGTTTGAACGACCACCGATCGTGTTCATCGCGATTGCGATTGCTTCGTGTGCTTCTGGAGAAAGAGCACCTAAAGACATACCTGCCGAGTCAAAGCGAGGCAAGATATCTTCAACTGATTCAACTTGCTCAACTGGAATTGAATTCGTTGTTTTTAACTTAAATAAGTCACGGATTGTCGCTACTGGGCGGTTATTCACCAGCTCAGCATATTCTTTAAAGTCTTCATATTTACCAGAGCGAACGGCTTTGTGTAATGCATTAATTACATCTGGGTTGAACGCATGGTACTCTTTATCAAATACGAATTTAAGTAATCCACCTTGATCAATTGGCTTACGATTTGACCAAGCTGTCGCTGCTAATTTTTTCTGGTCTTTTTCAAGGTCAGCAAATGTTGCGCCCTGAATACGGCTTGGAACACCTAAGAAACATTGATCTACCACTTCTGATGATAAACCTACTGCTTCAAATAGCTGACCGCCACGATAAGAAGCAACTGTAGAGATACCCATTTTTGAAAGAACTTTTAATAAGCCTTTCTCAATACCTTTACGGAAGTTTGCTTGCGCATGAATTGGGTCACCTAAAAGCTCACCTTTAGCGATCAAATCATTGATCACGTCATATGCAAGGTATGGGTAAACAGCGGTTGCACCGAAACCTAGTAATACCGCAAATTGGTGCGGATCACGTGCAAAACCAGTTTCAACCATGATGTTTGCATCAGTACGCAGGCCAGTTTTGATGAGGTAATGATGTACCGCACCTGTTGCAAGTGCTGCGTTTGCTGGCAGTAAACCTTGACGGATATTTTTGTCTGTTAAAACAATTAAAGTTTTGCCATCACGAACTGCTTGTGCCGCTTCTTCACAGATACGCGTGATCGCCGCTTGCAAGCCTTCTTCTTCGGCATAGTTTAAATTGATATCAACCGCTTCATAACCTGGACGCTCAATGCTACGGATTTGCTGCATTTTTGAATTTGACAATACAGGGCTAGAGATGATGATACGGTCAGCATGCTCAGGGCCTTGTTCAAATACATTCTGCTCACGACCTAAACAGGTTTCAAGCGACATTACAATTGACTCACGTAGCGGGTCAATTGGCGGGTTCGTAACTTGAGCGAACTGTTGACGGAAGTAATCTGTTACGTGGCGTACTTGACGAGACAATACAGCCATTGGCGTATCATCACCCATAGAACCAACAGCTTCTTGTCCACTTTCAGCAATTGGACGTAACAACTGGTCGCGCTCTTCAAATGTCACCATAAACATTTTTTGAGCCGCTTTTAAAGCATCGCCAGTTAAGCCTTTATCGACTAATTGCTCTTCAAGTTCTGGGTTTGCATTTAAACGAATCGCATGATCACGCAACCACTCACGGTACGGACGCATGTTTTTCAAATGTGTACTAACATCTTTAGTATCAAGTACTTTGCCTGTTAAGGTATCAACTACCAAAATTTGGCCAGGACCTACACGGCCTTTAGAAACTACATCTTCAGGCTCATAACCCCAAACACCAATTTCAGATGCCAAGGTAATGTAATCATTTTTGGTAATTACCCAACGCGCAGGACGCAAACCGTTACGGTCAAGCATACAAATCGCATGACGGCCATCTTGAATAACAAGACCAGCTGGGCCATCCCAAGCTTCCATATGTTTAGAGTTGAACTCATAGAATGCGCGTAAGTCTGCATCTAAAGTTTCTACGTTTTGCCAAGCTGGTGGTACGAGCATACGTAAGGCACGGAATAAATCCATACCACCACCTACTAAGATCTCAAGCATGTTATCTAAGCTTGAAGAGTCCGAACCCGTACGGTTAACGATTGGGTTAAGCTCAGTAAGACCTGGTAATAACGGGTTTTCAAATTTAGGAGTACGCGCCAGCGCCCAGTTACGGTTTGCTGTAATTGTGTTGATTTCACCATTATGAGCAAGGTAACGGAATGGTTGAGCCAACGGCCAACGCGGCAATGTATTAGTAGAGAAGCGTTGGTGGAATACCACGATATGTGATTTTAAACGCTCATCAGCTAAGTCTGTATAGAACTCAGCAATTGCAGCAGGCATCATCAAGCCTTTATAGCTGATTACTGTCGAACAAAGCGTAGTCACATAGAATGACGGATCATTTTGTAATTGTTGTTCTGCACGACGACGTGCCAAGAATAATTTACGGTTAAATTCGACTTCAGTCACGCCCATTGGACAGTTCACAATGACCTGTTCAAAAGCTGGTAAAGATTGAAGCGCAATTTCACCTAATGCATCGTTATTTGTAGGGACAACACGCCAAGCCAGTACACGTAGGCCATCTGACTCGATTTCTTTCGTTAAAATATTTTTAGAATGTTGCGCTAATGCCGGATCAGTATTTAAAAATACAGTACCCACAGCAAAAATTTCACTCAGTGTAATATCACTCAGTTTTTTTGCTTCATCACGGAAAAATTGCTTTGGCATCGCCAATAATAAGCCGCAACCATCTCCCGTCTTGCCATCTGCGGCAATACCACCACGGTGCGTCATGCAACTTAAACTGTGAATCGCGGTTTCAACTAGATGATGACTTGATTCACCCTTCATATGGGCAATCAGTCCAAAACCACAGTTATCCTTAAACTCATCAGGTTGATATAAACCTTGAGCGGGAGCTACAGTATTAGGCGATGGCATGTGCATAGCGTACCCTTCTTTCAATAAGGCTCTTTCGAGCGTCAAACAAACAACTTCTTTTTGCGATAGTGCCTACGGACGACAGTTAGCTCAATGTTTCACAAAAAAAATTTTTGGGCTGATAAGCCAATATACGCTGTTCCATTTTTACGTACACTGGTTTTTGCTAGAAAAATGTTTTGACTTATTTCGCACTCTTTTAAAGCAGTTCGACCCCTCGACTCTGCATAGAATTTACTCTTTAGAGCGCTAAAATAGTTTACAGCACATTAATAAGCACAAGAATAAAGCAAAAACTATGCCAATGTTATTTTTTGCAATTAAGTATTTATAATTGTTGAAAATAGATCGATTTTATTCGCGTTATCATTTTAATAAATGACTAAATATGCACCACAGGTGATCAAAAAATATATATACCTAGCATTATTGCACCATATTTGTGCGATACATCCTTATAATTAATTACCTCTTGTGCCCTCATTTGTTGCATTTTTTACTAAAGGTTCTGTTGTACGATTCTGTTGAGCCTTTTTAGCCACATCAACTGCCGAATTAGACTGATGTACATCCACAACATTCCCCTCAGCATCTCGACGAATAATCGTTGTACGAGTTGTAGAGTTTGTTGCTGGAGCCGCCACTTTAGGTTGAGTAGCCACACCTCCTCCTATGAGTAAGGACTCATCAATTTTAGGGAGGGCAGCGGGACGTAACCGCACTTCATAAGTTTGGCTAATACCACCCTTCATTTCATCCGCCCCTAAATCATTGACTAATGGCGCATAGGTCGAAAATTGTTGCGGTTGGGGTTTAATTGATTCAGGTAAATCAAGATTAAGTTGGGTTAACTGCTGAATTGCATCTTCAGAACGTTTAAATACACCATATGTCAAAACATATTGTTCAGATTGCTTATCTCCGCTTAAACGGAAGTAGATAAATTTATTTCGTTCTGGACGATTTTTTAAAAAGTTTTTAATAATATCTTCATCAGACGCACGGAAAAGCTCAAGCGTCCATTGTTTCTTGTTTTCATTAATAAATTTTGTACCGCGGAACTCTGCCTCATGCTGACCAGAAGCAACCGTACGGGTTGTTAAATCAAGAGGTCTAACTTCATCAGCTAAAGCCCCTAAATTAGCCGTTGTTGCTACCTTCTCTGGCTGAATTTGCACTGGGGCATCTGAATCAGCTGATTTTTCAACTTCAACCAGCTTTTTACTATCGGTCATTACCCAAAAAATAAAAGCGAGCAACAAGCAGACGATACCACCCACCAACCAGATATATTGTTGAACATTCTGCCAAAGTGTACGTGATACAGTCATGTGTTACCTTAATTTATTATCCGTGTTGATTTGCCAAAATAGCTTGTTTCATGAGTTCAACATCAAAGTCTTTAGTAATTACTGCTTGTCCAAGTTGTTTTAACAGCACTAAACGTAATTGACCATTGAGAACTTTTTTATCATGCGCCATATATCCAAGGAATTCATCCAATGGAATTTTTGGACATGATATCGGCAAATTAGCGCGTTGAATAATTTTTTTTGTACGCTCTACATCATCGCTTGAAATCCAACCTAAGCGTTGTGATAAATCAGCAGCCATTACCATGCCTGTCGCTACTGCTTCACCATGCAACCAACTGCCATAGCCAAGGTAAGATTCAATCGCATGACCGAAAGTATGCCCTAAGTTGAGTAAAGCTCGTTCGCCTTGCTCTTTTTCATCGTTAGCAACAATTCGCGCTTTATGGGCACATGAACGATAGACAGCTTCTGCTAAAAGTTCAGCATCTCGCCCAATTAACCCATCCATATTCTGCTCTAACCAAACAAGAAAATCAGCGTCACCCAACAAGGCATATTTAATGACTTCTGATAATCCGGCAGATAACTCTCGATCTGGTAAAGTATCGAGTTGAGCCATATCAGCCAAAACAACTTGAGGTTGCTGAAATGCGCCCAACATGTTCTTACCAAGAGGATGATTAATACCCGTTTTACCACCCACACTTGAGTCTACTTGTGAAAGAAGAGTAGTCGGAACCTGAATAAAATAAACACCACGTTGGAAACATGCTGACGCAAAACCAGCCATATCCCCAATAACACCACCACCCAAAGCTAAAACCGTACAATCACGATTAAAACCAGCTTCAAGCAAAGCATCAAAAATTAAATTTAGATGTTGAATATCTTTATATTTCTCACCATCTGGCAAAATACAAGTCGCTACAGTTTTACCCAAACTTTTTAAAGCTTCTTGATAGTGAGATAAATATAAAGGAGCGACCGTTTCGTTACTCACGATCATGACCTGTTGACCATGAATATAAGGCTCAAGCAACTGCTTAGGATCAAGTTGACTGCCAATAAAAATAGGATAACGGCGTTCGCCTAATTCAACATGTAAAGTTTGCATGAGTTTATAAAACCACAAGTAAGTTTGGCTATTTTAGCGGGTTGGACAAAATAAGTTGCAAAATCTTTTGAGCAAGATCACGAGCAGCACCCTGATTGGTTTCAATCGTGTAATGCGCAACTTCACGATATAAAGGATCACGTATTTTTAACAAATCACGTAATTTTTGTTCAGGGTTTTCAACTTGTAATAGAGGTCTATTTTTATCGCGGTAAGTGCGTTGTAATTGTAGTTCTACAGGAGTGTAAAGATAAACAACAATACCACGTTGCTTTAGAAATTCGCGATTGGGTGCTTGAGTAATCGCACCTCCACCTGTCGCCAACACTAAGGCTTTACGGGAAGTCAACTCATTTAACACTACTGTTTCACGAGTACGAAATCCAAACTCCCCTTCTTTCTCAAAAATCCAGGGAATAGTGGCACCTGTTTTGCGTTCAATTTCATGATCACTATCTAAAAATTCACGCCCTAATAGTTCGGCTAAATGACGTCCAACGGTTGTTTTTCCTGCCCCCATGGGCCCTACCAAATAAATATTTGGCAGGGTTTCAAACGCTTTGCTTGGCAAGGCGCCACCTATTTCAATTGCTTTCATTAAAAAATATATTAATGATTTCTCACCAAAGTGTCATTAACAATTCGTGGCGTAACGAAAATCAGTAACTCTTGCTTATCATCAGATTTCACATCTTTTCTAAATAAACGCCCAACGACAGGAATGTCTCCAAAGAAAGGAACCTTGGTTTGTGAATTAGAAGTAGTCTGCTCAAACACCCCTCCTAAAATGACTGTCTCACCATTATTAACGAGTACATTGGTATTAATATTATTTTTATTTAAAATTAATTCACCATTAGGTGCTTCGCCAGCTACAGAATCCTTAGAAATATCCAATTTCATTTGAATTTTACCGTCAGGCGTAATGCTCGGGGTAACATCTAGGCTTAATAGTGCATCTTTAAATGATGTACTTGCTGTGGCACCCGCAGCAGAATTCGTCGTGGTTTGATAAGGAACTTGTTGACCTGTTGCCACTCTCGCAGGTTGTTTATCTGCGGTCATCACTTTAGGTGTAGAAATCACCTCACCATAACCATCAGCTTGTAATGCAGAAAGTTCGAGATCAAGCATAAAATCAGACATACTAATCAAGCCAAAGGCAATACTTCCAGCCGGATTGGTTACACCTAAATCGACATTTAAGTTATCTGGACGTTCAATCGTGTATTTATAACCACCCGTAGTCTCATCCTTTTTGGGCTCTCGTAAATTCCATAAGGTCGTTTCGCTACCACCAACTAATAAATTATTATTGTTGGTAATCCCTTGCGATAATATTCCCCATTTAACACCGAGCTCTTTAGTAAAAGAAGTAGAGGCTCTTACAATTCGAGCTTCCACCATGACTTGTTTGATCTGTACATCAATCAAATCAATCATTTTACGAACTTTATCAATATTTTGGGCTGTATCATTTACAATCAAAGTATTAGTACGCGTATCGGCAACAGCACTACCTCTTGAGCTTAATAAGCTTTCTAAAGCAAGAGAGTCTGAACCTGCTGTACGATTTGCGACAGCTGTCTTGCCATCACGAGTCTCTTCAATTAGTTTAAGGACATCTGCTGCTTTTGCATAATTCAAACGAATATAATCTGTTTGGATCGGTGCTAATTTAATAGTTTGTGCTAAAGCTTTTGCCTCATCGTCTTCTGCCTTGATCAGTTCCGCAACTGGAGCAATCCAAATTACATTACCATTTCTGCGTTTATCTAAATTTTTAGTTTTTAAAATAATATCAAGTGCCTGATCCCATGGAACATCTTTTAAACGCAAAGTGATGTTACCTTGCACACTGTCAGCCGCAACCATATTAATGCCAGTAAAATCAGCAAGTAATTGTAAAACGCGACGAACTTCAATATCTTGAAAATCAAGAGAAAGCTTATTACCAGAATAATTAGATGGTTTAGATGAAGTGTTTACAATTTTATCTTGAGGACGCTTGAGACTGATGGTTAATTTATTTTCCGCCTGATAAGCCATATATTCATAGCTACCAGTAGATTGAATCGTAATAACACCGTTGCCTTTATCATTATAAGATTCAATGGTCGAAACAGGCGTTGCAAAATCATTTACATTTAAGCGCTTAGCTAAATGAGTAGGAATTTTAGAACCCAAAGTTTTTACTACAACTTTGCTGCCTTGTTGTTGCACATCAACAGGGGTATTACTCCCCAACAGGTCAATAACAATAAGACCTTCCCCTTGACTACCGCGTTGGAAGCCGATGTTTGAAACACCTTGGATTTGCATTGCACTTGCTGATACAGGTTTAGCTACAACCTGCGCAGAATTAATCTTTAAAATAAAAGTGTTGCCTTCAATACGAGTTGTAAAAGCACCTGCCTCTTTCAAATTAACAGTTAAACGTGAACGCTGATCATCGGAGCTTACATCGACCGAACTCGCTTCATTCGTTCCAATCGCTACTTTTGACTGTGTTAAATTCTGCTGCGCTTTATTAAAGTCTAAAATCAAACGTGAAGGATTCTCAAGCTGATATGCCTGTGGTTGCGGTGGCAAGCCATTAAATATCACTCGAATTTCTGTTCCCTGACCCGCTATTTGCGTCGGTACAATATTAGTCATGCTGACCTGTGCAGACGCAACCTGCATAATTGCAATCGCCACAGCTCCCATAGAAAACTGACGGAATACGTGATTCATTGTCTAACCATCCCCAATAAATAATCTTTAAAAATAATTTTTTCTTTGTTATTCCCTAAATTTTAGGGTGCGGGTCCAATTAACACTAAGGTTCTTGGTCTCTCCACATAGCCTTCTCGCCCATCAGGGACAATCTCCACCAAATCAATCTGAGTAGGACCAATATGGGTAATCCGACCTTGATTCATCCCGATATAGTTCCCTACCTGCACTCGCTCAATTTGTTGATCAGGTGTTTGGATCAGAGCCATGACTTGCCCGCGGCTGTTACGCATACTTCCTTTCATATTTAAGGACTCTAATGCATAGCTTTCGAGTGGCTGTGGTGCTCGTGAGAAATTCGGATATACTCGTTTCCCCGCCATAATTTTGAGCTCAGCAGCAAGTGAGCTTGGTAAAAATGGGCTCTTTAACTGATGGGCTGCATAATTAAATTGTGGCACAGGCGTAAAAACAGGCGCTGGTTCTATGGCTTGTGGTGGCTGATTACGTATATCGGCCATTTGCTGATTTACGGCGTCGATTCTAGAGTCGCATCCAACCAAAACCAAGCCTATCCCCAGAGAAAGTAAAATTTTCTTTAGTTTCATTAGTTATCCTCCTACTTTCGCTTTGACTTCTTTATAGAAGGAATATGTACATTACGGCTATCGGAGGCGTTTATCTGACTTTCACCATTTATCACTTGAGGATCACTATTATTTTGGTTTTCAACCGCACCCATATAGCGATAAGTTTTTGCTTTAATAGAATAATTAAGCACAGGAATATCTGATTTACCATCCTTAATAGGAGCAGCGTCAACAACAAAATCATGCATTGTCACAATACGTGGTAATGCCGCAATACTGCTAACAAAAGCACCGAAAGCGTGATAATCCCCAGTTGCTTCGATAGTAATAGGCTGTTCAATAAAAATTTCCTGCTTCACTTCATCTTCTAAGCGGATATTTTTAAACTTCAGACCAGAATTCACCCCCGTTAAGTTAATATCTTCAACTAAACTTGGAATTTCGGTTTCTTTTGGCAATTGTTCTAACTGCTGATTGAAGTTGGCTTGCATCTCTTGAAGCTGAAGCTGGTATTGCTGCAAGTTGCGTAATTTTGAGTCTTTTTCTCGAAACTCATTTAATAAATTACTTTCTTGTGCTTGAGCATTATCAATTGCTTGTAGCTTTGGTTGAATAGCAACAAAATACCCTAAAACCAGTACAGCAAAGAAAATAAAAATCCAACACGTAATTTTCACAGATAATGGCCAGCTGCCATAACTGTTCATGTCGAGCGTGTTAAATTGCTGAAGAAATTTTTCTAAGGTGATCTTTTTTTTCTTAGATGGAGCTTGTTCTAAAGACAGCTCATGAAGTTCATCAGGACTCATTTTGCCGCCTCCTTATCCGTACCTACAGACGTATTGGCGGTATCATCTGTTGTAGTCACACCCATTTCCCCTACATCAACAGTAACAACAAAACTGCCATAGCTATCTTCAACTCTAGGAAGCAAAGAACTGATAGCCTTATCTTTTTTCTCTTCGGTCACCAAGAAAGAACTCATAAAAGCGTTGCGATACCATGGCGATGCTTCGAGATTACGTAATAATTCTGCAACCGTATTTGGACTTTCCGCTTTACCTTCAATCGTAAATTTATCTCCGGTTCGACTGAATTTAGTCAAATACATGGCTGCCGGGGTCACACGTACTAATTCATCCACCAAACGTACAACGACCGGACGCTGGCTTTGCAAACCTTGAATGAGCTTCATACGCTCAATAATTGCATCGCGCTGTTCTTGCAAGCCATTTAAGGTTTTAAGTTGTTGATCTAGATTCTGGTTTGTACTGATGATGAGCTGATTTGCTTGTTCTTGATCATTTAATTTTTGATTCAAATAAAACCACCCTGCAAATACAGTGGTTATCCCCAAAACAACGACCCCAAAACATAAAATAATAAATTGTTTTTTACGCTGCTCCCTAAGCCCATCACGCCAAGGGAGTAAATTAATTGTTGCCATTAATCAAAACTCCTTAAAGCCAAGCCACATGCCACCATTAATGAAGAAGCATCATTTTCAATTTTTTGAACGTCGACTTGAGGAGAGAAACCCATTTGTAAAAATGGATTGGCAATAGTGACTCGGTAACCGAGTTTCTGCTGCAACAATTTAGCAAGCCCTGGAATGTTGGCATTGCCACCCGCTAGCAAAATATGGTCAATTTCATTGAATTGGGATGAAGAGAAGAAAAATTGTAGAGATCTAGCAGCTTGCTGAACTACAGCATCTAAAAATGGTTCTAAGATTTCGATGTCATAATCATCTGGCAAAGAACGTTCTTTTTTAGCGCGTCCCGCTTCTTCTAATGACAAACCGTAACGGCTTTGAATTTCCAAAGTAAGCTGTTTACCGCCAAAGACTTGTTCACGGGTATAAATGATTTTGCCATTTTGCATAACCGATAATGTGGTCATGGTATGGCCAATATCTAAAATACCAATGGTATTTGCACCCATGGGTAAGCTATCAGCAAACACACTAAAAGCACGCTCGACAGCATAACTTTCAACATCAGCAAGCTTAGGCGTTAAATCAACCAGTTCCAGTACTTCTACGCGTGTTTCAACATTTTCTGTTCGTGTTGCGACTAAAAGTACATTCACACGATTTGGATTCGGCAGTCGATCTGGTAAAACCTCAAAATCAAGGCTCACCTCATCTAAAGGGAACGGTATATATTGCTCCGCATCTAATCGAATCTGAACTTCACGTTCATCATCGTTCATATCTGCATCCATTTCGATAGTTTTATGAATAACCGTCGATGTTGGAACAGCAATTGCAGCATTAGTGGTGTGGGGATTTGCTAAATTCATCGCCCGTTCCAAAGCTTCTGCAACTGCTTCTGGATTCAAGATATTTTTTTCAACTACACTGTTCTCAGGTAAAGGCGTTAAAGCATAGCTTTCTACCCAATATTTACCGTTCTTAACAGAGAGCTCTAACAACTTAACAGAAGTCGAACTAATATCGACGCCCATTAACCCCTTATTCGGTTTACGATATAACCTGAGCACACTATTGTCCTATTATTTTTTTATCCCCAAAAAAAATTACAAACCAATAATCTAGGTCTTTATTTTTACACGGATACAATATCTCATCTAACAATCCGCATGTCTAAAGGCTATACTGACCACAATTAGTTTGTATTCGATCTTATTAAAGCTTACTTATCATGAAAAAGCTATCCAGTTTGGGCTTCGTGCGTCCAATTTTTTTGATCATTATTATTATCTTAGTCTCACTTCCGATGGGCTTTTATGGCATGTATCTCTATATCGCCCCATCGCTTCCAGAAATGAGTTCACTAAAAAAAGCTCCCCTCTTAAAACCATTACAGGTCTACACTTCAGACAATCAACTGATTGCCGAGTACGGTGGTAAGCTTTCTATTCCGGTTGAATACAAACAAATTCCCCCTGCTTTTATTCATGCATTTTTAGCAGCAGAAGACTCTTCTTTCTTTGAACATAGCGGGATCAGTTTTAAAGGTTTAGGTCGTGCTTTGAGCGAAAGTGTGACGGGTTCAGATGTGCAAACTGGTGGTTCAACGATCACCATGCAAGTTGCAAAGAACTATTATTTGAGTCCAGAAAGAACTCTAAAACGTAAAATAACCGAAATCTTTTTGGCTCGAAAAATTGAGCAAAATTTGTCTAAAGAAGAAATTCTCAGTCTCTATGTGAATAAAATCTTCTTAGGGAAAAATGCGTATGGTATCGCGGCAGCAGCTAAAATTTATTATAACAAAAGCATTAATGAGCTCAGCATTGCTCAAATGGCAATGATCGCAGGTTTGCCAAAAGCACCTTCTAAATATAACCCTGTAGTTAATCCTGAGCGCGCACTCGAACGACGCAACTGGATTTTAGGCCGTATGTTACAGCTGGGTTATATTTCTCAAGCAGAATATCAAAAAGCAGTTGCAGAGCCGATCAATTTAAATATGCCCAATCGGGATTTAAATAATATTCATCCCTATGCTGGGGAAATGGTTCGTTCAGAACTTGTAAAGCATTTTGGTGAACAAGCCATTGATTCTGGCTATAAAGTCTACACAACAATTAATGCTAAACGCCAAGCGATTGCAGAAAAAGCTGTGCAAGATGGCCTTGAAGCTTATGACCGTCGCCATGGCTGGCGTGGTGCAGAAGCACATGACAAACCGTTAACTGAATTTAGAGCATATGCCAACACCTATCCTGCACAAGTTACTAAGGTAAATAGCAGCTCTTTTGAAGCATTAATGCAAGATGGCTCAACCGTTACGGTTCAGTGGTCCGGCATGTCATGGGCACGCCCCTATCGCAATGCAAATAGCGTAGGTGGCGCTCCTTCACGTGCGTCCCAAATTGTTAAAGTTAAAGATATTGTTCGTTTACGCCCAAACGATAATAAAACAGCATGGTCTTTAATTCAGGTTCCAAAAGTTCAAGGTCAACTCATTGCAATTAACCCTAATGATGGTTCAATTGAAGCAATCGTAGGCGGCTATAACTTCTATCAATCAAAATTTAACCGCGCCTTACAAGGCTGGCGTCAACCGGGTTCTACAATCAAGCCATTCCTCTATGCTTTAGCATTAGAAAGAGGTATGACCCCGTATAGCATGGTGAATGATAGCCCAATTACGATTGGCAAATGGACACCACGAAACTCTGATGGCCGTTACTTAGGTATGATCCCATTACGTCGTGCTTTATATTTGTCTCGTAACACCGTATCAGTAAGACTTCTACAAACAGTAGGGATTGAACGTACTCGCCAATTATTTATGGATTTTGGTTTACAAGAAGATCAAATTCCTCGTAACTACACCATTGCCTTAGGTACTCCTCAAGTATTACCAATTCAAATGGCAACTGGTTATGCAACGTTTGCAAACGGCGGCTACCGTGTTCAACCGCATTTCATTCAACGTATTGAAGATGCTTACGGCAAAGTCATTTATGAAGCCAAACCAGAATACGCATGTATTCCATGTATTAATGCACCTGACACGACTGGTGATGAACAAAAACCTACAACGACTGATGATGAAGTCATTGAAGTTACGAATAAAGACATAGAACAGAAAGAAAACGCAGCTAAGCAGCTTAATCTTAAACAGACTGACAAAAACAACAGTCAATATCGCCAAGCTCAACGTATTTTAAAATCAAGCTCTGCTTATGATATGGCGAACATCTTACGTGATGTAATCGAGCATGGTACAGGTCGTGCTGCACTTAAAATTGGCCGTAGTGACTTAGGTGGTAAAACTGGTACTACGAATGATGCAAAAGATGCATGGTTTGCAGGCTTCAATGGCAAGTTAGTGACCGTAGCATGGGTTGGATTTGACCAACCGACTACGCTTGGCCGTCGTGAATATGGTGGTATTGCTGCATTGCCGATCTGGATTAACTTTATGGGTCAAGCATTGCAAGGTACGCCAGCAGCTTGGGTCCGTTTAGATAAAGATGCTAAAGGTCCTATTTCACGTGACCAACAAGAAACCGTAACAGAAGTAGCTGATAAGAAAACTTATCGTGCGGCTCCACCACTAGCACGTCCGCTTTATCGACCAGCACCGCCACAACCAAAATTAAGCAATGACAATGACTTTTCCGATTTACCAGGTGAAGAAATTATTATTCCGTCAAAAGCTGCGCCTCCTGCCATGAGACCTTCACAGGAGTCCGCTCCTAAGCGAGAAAAAGATGAATTAGAAAATCTGATTAATCAGATTGAATAGCAAAAAAGAAGCCATCATCAGATGGCTTCTTTTTTGCGCTCTTAAAATAGATCGTTAGATGGCTTTTTTATTGTGCTTCTGAAAGATATAAATTTGAAATGATGCCGTTACTTCTAATTGCAATTGCTGCTCTAACTGCAAGCGACGCTCTGGAGAAGCTTTATAAGCATAAGGTGTCATAGCAATCAGATTCTTTAGGGCTTGTTGATCGAGCACAAAAGGCGCATCAATAATTTGCTCTTGCTTTAATTCAAACAAATCTTGTAGTTGCTCTACAAACTTTTCTGGTGTGTGAGGATTAACTTGCTCAAATAAAGCCTCACGCATTGCATACAAATGTTCAGAAGCAGGCGTAACAACAATTAAATAACCATCATCTTTTAAAACACGTGCAATTTCTGTTTGCGGAATCGGGCTAAATAAACTGGTGCAAGCATCCATACTCTGATCTAGCACTGGTAAAGTCGCCCCTGTTCCCACCACCCAAGTTACTTTAGGATTGAGCTTTGCTGCGCGCTGTACAGCAGTTTTTGCAATATCAACACCAACACACTGCTCAACGACTTGCTGCATAGCACTTGTATAGTAGCCCTCACCACATCCAATATCGAGTATTGACTTTACATCTAGTTGCTTTAATAAAGCGACTACAGCTTGCTGTAAAGGCTGATAATAACCACCTTGCAAAAAAGCTCGTCGCGCATCTACTGACTCGGGTGTATCCCCTGGGTTTTTACTATGTTTATGTTGCACCACATGTAAATTGACATAGCCTTGTTTAGCTACATCATAACTATGTCCTTGCTCACATCGCCAAGTTCGTTCAGTTAAATTTAAAGGCTGACGGCACACAGGACACATTAAAATTTGCTTAGCCACGTTTAATTATTCTCTTGTTCTTTCTGTTGTAAATAAGCCTTTGCGTGCAGCCCAACAAAGGTACGGCCTGCATTTGTTCCATTAATCCATTCATCGACCTGAAACAAATCAAACAGACCTACCTTGACTAAAGTTGGAATTGCGATCTTTAGCTCTTCCTCAATTTGTCCTCTTTGCCCAGCATTATATAATTCAATATTGTGCAACATTGTCGCTACAGTTCCTGTTTGCACCTGACTTCCATCTTTAAGTACAACTTGAGGTAATACTTCGCCCTCTCCAACTACTTTTTGATTAATCACAGATAATTGGTCTAGACCAGCAACTTTTGTCATTCACCTCTCCAATAAAAAAAGCCAGTAGAACTGGCTTTATATTGACACTAAAATAAGATCTATCGCAATTTTAAAGTCATTAGACCTAAAACTACTAATATAATTGTAATAATCCAAAAACGGATCACAACTTGCGTTTCTTTCCAGCCCTGCTTTTCATAGTGATGATGCAGCGGCGCCATTAAGAACACACGTTTATTACGCATACGCAAAGAGCCGATTTGTAAGAATACAGATACTGCCTCCATTACAAATACACCCCCCATAATTGCAAATACGATTTCTTGACGAACCATAACTGCAATTGTTCCAAGCATCGCACCTAAAGCTAAAGCACCGACATCACCCATAAATACTTGAGCAGGATGCGCGTTATACCAAAGGAATGCCAAACCTGCACCAATCATGGCAGAACAGATTACTACGAGTTCAGAGGTATATTTCACATATGGAATATGTAAATAGTTAGCGAAACGGATGTCACCAGACAAGTAAGCAAATACGCCCAAACCTGTAGCCACCATGACAACTGGCATGATTGCCAATCCATCTAAACCATCTGTTAAGTTAACTGCGTTAGAAGCACCATTAATCACCAGATAGGTAAATACAATAAATGCCAAACCTAAAGGAACAATTGAGAGTGGAATTGAAAGATTCTTAAAGAATGGAATCAATAAATCCAGCATGTTTGCGGTATGTTCTGCATTGGACTGTTGAGTTGCGATTAAATATAACGCAATACCAGCACCCAGCGATGCAACAGAAGTCCAGAAAAACTTCTTACGTGCAGGTAAACCCGCATTGTCTTTATAGCGAATTTTAATCCAGTCATCTGCCCAGCCTACAGCACCGAATACAACCATTACACCAAGCACAATCCAGACATAAGGGTTAGATAAGTCAGCCCATAGTAAAGTACTAATACCAATTGAAAGCAGAATTAAAATTCCGCCCATCGTTGGTGTACCCATTTTTTTAGCATGATTTTCAGGAGCAAACGAACTTACTGCCTGACCGTATTTTAACGCTTGTAATTTACGAATCATGATCGGCCCAAGGACCAGACCAATGGTCAGTGAAGTTAATACACTGAGTAAAGAACGTAATGTTAAATAACGAACGACCTGAAACGAGCTGTGATAGCCCGCAAGTTGTTCAAACAACCATAACAGCATTTAAAGTTTCTCCATCAAATCAGCCATCAACGTTTCCATATGAGTAAAGCGAGAACCTTTAAACAGGAAACTCATGGACTGGGGTTGATGTGTTTGGATTAGATTGATTAAAAATGGAAGCGCCTCAGCTTGTGTCTGAAATGCTTTCACTTTATTAGAATGAGAGTCTGCACCCTCGAGAGCAGCTGGAGCGAACTGTCCAACTGCAATAATATGATCTAAAGGAAGTTCGGCAAGATCACGACCTAAATCATGATGCTCTTGCCAACTGCTATCACCTAACTCACCAATATCCCCCATGACCATCACTTTTACGCCTTGTTGCTGCAACAACACTTGTGCAGCAGCGCGCATAGAAGTCGGATTGGCATTGTAGGTATCATCAATAAATAAGTAAGGTGACTTTTGAATAAAGTTAAGACGACCTTTCGCTCCCTGAGCTTGCTCTAGTCCTTGGACAATATCTTCTAGTCCAATACCAATTGCTAAAGCAAAAGCTACAGCTGCGGTCGCATTTTGAACATTATGCTCACCCGCAAAAGGAAGCTTAACTGCACTGCTACCTTGTGGTGTATGAAGGCTAAAATTCGTTGATTGAGGCAATAACTCCACATCTGTTGCATAGACATCACCTCCTACACCAAATGTAGAAATACGATGAGCTTTCGCAGCATCAAGAATTTCGGCAGTGAAGTCATCTTGTTGCGGCACGATTGCAACGCCATTTGGTAAAATGTGACGATAAATTTCCGATTTTGCGCGGCAAATACCTTCACGGCCACCAAATTCACCTAAATGAGCTGTACCAATATTTAATATGCCCGCAACATGAGGCTGAACGAGTTTTGATGTGTAATCAATCTCGCCTTGATGGCTTGCACCCAACTCCATTACCGCATATTGATGTTCTTTGCGAAGCTCTAGCAACATCATTGGTACACCAAGGTCATTATTTAAATTGCCTCGGGTGATTAGTGTCGGTGCTAAGCGCGACAATATACTTCCCAGCATTTCTTTGGTTGTAGTTTTACCACTACTTCCCGTTAAGGCAATCACCTTTAATTGTGAGTTTTGCTCACGGCGATAAGCGCCGAGTTGCCCTAAAGCCAATCGGGTATCGGCAACTACAAGCTGAGCAATTTCTGCATCTATAGGCCGCTCGACAATAGCGACTTGGCAACCATTTGCAGCCACTTGCGCGACAAAATTATGCGCGTCGAAACGTTCACCTTTTAGTGCTAAAAAGGCATCCCCACTTTCTGCATGACGCGAGTCAGTCAAAATACGTTTAATTTCAGTTTGAGGGATTTGGTCTTTATGCCAGTAACCCTGTGTTGCCTGTTGTAATTGTTGAGCTGTCCACGGTTCCAAAGGCACGGTACTGGTGGTTGAAGTATGCATAATTTGTCCTATTGTGCAGGGTAAGCAGCGTCTACAGTGTGATGTTGTGCATCAATCGCAGAACGCACTTCAACAACATCATCAAACCAGTGACGTACGCCATTAATTTCTTGATAATTTTCATGTCCTTTACCGGCAATTACAACAATATCACCAGCCTGAGCCTGCTGTGCAACAAATTTAATTGCTTCACGGCGGTCATGAATTTCATGCATACGGTGCCCTGAAAAGTCGATTCCTTGCTTCATGTCAGCAAAAATTTGTTCAGGGTCTTCTGTTCTTGGGTTATCCGACGTCAAAATAACTGGATTTGCGCCGTCTAAAGCTGCTTGAGTCATTAATGGGCGCTTACCGCGATCGCGGTCCCCGCCACACCCAAATACAGCCCAAAGTTGATTAGACACATGACGTTTTAAGGTTTTAAGCACTTGAATTAATGCATCTGGTGTATGCGCATAATCAACAACAAATAAACGCTCACCATCACGAATAACTTGCATTCGACCTGGGGCACCAATTAGTTTAGGAACAAAACTAACTAATGGTTCTAAATCAAAACCTGCTTGCTCAGCAGCAATAAGTGCTGCAACCAAGTTTTCGACATTAAAATGCCCTAACAATGGACTTTGCACAGCAAAAGAACCTTGCGGGCTCACTAAATTAAATGTCGCTCCTGCTAAACTGTAACTCAGGTCAGTAATATAATAATCAGCAGTATTTTGAGTAAGTGAATACGTTAAAATTTTCGGTTGAGCAGGATTTTGCTTTGCTGCATTAATCATGAGAGCTGCATGCTCATCATCTAAATTAATAACGGCTACTTTTAAAGAGCTAAAACGGAATAAAAGAGCCTTCGCTTCTGCGTAAGCCTCTAAAGTGCCGTGGTAATCCAGATGGTCACGACTCAAATTGCTATAAACAGCAATCTCAATCGCACAACCATTCAAACGACCTTGTTCCAAACCATGTGAGCTTGCCTCTAAAGAAGCAAAAGTCGCATCTTGTTTTGCATACTCATGCAATGCATTTTGCAGTTGTAAAGCATCAAGCGTAGTGTGAGTTGATGGTGTTAAGTCTGGTAAAATACCATTGCCTGTAGTGCCCATCACAGCACAGCGCTGTTGTTGTGAACTAATTAATTCAGCCACTAGACGCGAAATTGTGGTTTTACCATTTGTACCAGTCACTGCAATAATACGCACTGGTACTGCGGGATCTATACGCTGTAAATAACGTTCTTGCCACTCACCCATACGTTGACGCACATCAGAACACACCCACTCATTTGCTACGCCCAACTCAGTTTCGCTAATAATAGCAAGTGCACCATTAGCTAAAGCTGACTCAGCAAAAGCGCGTGTTTTTTCAGGTTGGCTATAACTGGTCAAAGCGATAAAGATCTGGCCTGACACAACCTTACGGCTGTCTAAACTAAAGCCTTGAAAAGGCTGTTTAGACCACTGTGCATCGATCTCGACTGGATTAATCTCTTGGAAAGAAACAGACATAGCTTACCTGCGAATAGGATTTTCTGGAGTATCAAGGGGCTTATCAAGCGGCACATTCATTAAGCGCAATGATTCTTGCATAATGCGTGCAAAAACAGGGGCAGCAACCAAACCACCGTAATAACGGCCTTGTGGGTTTTCAACAACTACAATAACCGCTAAACGAGGATCACTAATCGGAGCTACACCTGCAAATAAAGCACGGTATTCATTATTTGAATAACCTTTACGGTCTGCACGAAGTTTATGAGCTGTACCTGTTTTACCACCAACGCGATAACCCGGAATATTAGCTTGCTTTGCAGTACCGCCTGGCATCGTCACCTGCTCAAGCATAAGCAAAACCTGATCAGCAATTTTTGGAGCAAGAACTTGCTCACCTTTAGGTGCTTGATCGAGTTTATGCAAACTTAGAGGCATTTTTACCCCATGATTTGCAAGCATTGCATAGCCTTGCGCCAACTGAAGAATAGTTGCATTTAGACCATAACCATAAGCCATGGTACCAATTTGGGAAGAGTTTAACTTGCTTACAGGAAGTACTAAACCAGAGCTTTCACCGGGAAACTTCACAGCAGAACGTTTACCAAATCCAGCACGGTTAAAGAAGCTTGGTAATGTTTCCTTAGGAAGTGACAACGCAATTTTTGCCGAACCCACGTTTGATGACTTAATAATTACGCCACTGACAGTCAAAGCACCATAATTATGCGTATCACGAATGGTATGCCAGCCTAAACGCATTGAACCTGGCGAAGTATTGACAATCGTATTTGGGGTATATTGTCCAGTTTCGAGTGCAGCAGAAACTGTAAAAGGCTTCATGGTAGAACCCGGCTCGAACATATCAATCGCACCGCGGTTACGCATGGCATCTTTATTAGATAAACCGTTTTTATCATTCGGGTTATAAGATGGCCAACTGGTCATAGCCAGAATTTCGCCTGTTTTAACATCTACAGCAATTGCTGTCGCCGAACGGGCGTTATTTGCGACACCAGCAGCAGTCAACTCACGATACATAATATATTGCAAACGAGAGTCGATACTTAAAGTGATGTTTTCGCCTGGCTCACCTTCACGAATAACCTCTGAAACTTTTAAGCGGTTACCACGTTTATCACGAATAATTTTTTGTTCGCCATCTACCCCAGACAGTTGTTTATTCAACTGCATTTCCAAGCCTTCAATCCCTTGGCCTTCACTATTGGTTAAACCAATAATCTGAGCATTTGGCTGCGGTTGAGGATAATAACGTTTATATGTTTTCTCAGCATAAACGCCTTGGAAGTTACCCTTTGTAATGAGATCTGCCTGCTGTGGCGGCACTTCTTTTTTCAAAACCAAATAACGAGAACGTGGACGCGCATTCATCTGTTTTTTTAGATCTGCACGATCTAAACCAACCACATCCGCTAACTCATCAAGATTTAGGTTTTTATCTGGTAATTGTCGTTTTAACTTACGATTATTTGGATCTTTTTTTAATTCCGCTGTAATTTCGTCATATAAATGCTTGGTATCAAAGTAATCACGTGGATCAATGACAATTTTCATAATAGGCGTACTAATGGCCAAAGGCACGCCATGACGGTCGCTAATAACCCCACGCATTGCCTCAATACGTTCCGTACGCAAAATATTGGCATTGGCCTTGTTTTGTAAAAAGTCTTTATTAATCACTTGCACATAAAATGCACGTGCAATTAATACAACAAAACAGAGCAGTACTGTTGCCCAGAGCAGATAAAACCGCCACATATCGAAGGCAAGAGTTGGTTTTTCCGAAATAGACTGCTGTTTTTTCCGTGTTTGCTTTGTTCGCTTATCTACCATACAGCAAGGCCTTACTTATTTTGCTCTGAGGTCATCGGTAAAGAAATTACCACCGTTTCTGCAGCAGGTGGCGAAAACATGCGTAGTTGAGTTACAGCACGCGTACCAATCTGTGCTGTTGCACCGAAGGTTTGTTGCTCAATAAGCAAACGCCCCCATTCAGCATTGAGATCATCACGTTCACGCATATAAGAGCTGAGCTCTCTATAATCATGACGATATTCAAATACTTGAAATACCACCATCATGGCACTGATAAAAACAAGCGCCACTAATACGGTGTATGCCACAACTTTTTTCACCACTTTATTTTCGGTGGTTTCAATTTCATCACTGCTTTTCATTACGCGCCTTTTTGTTCCAAGCGTTCAGCAACCCGAAGCCATGCACTACGTGAACGTGGGTTCGCTTTTACTTCTTCTTCACTCGCACGAACCCGTGAAATTTTCTTTAACCTTCTTGTATCTACCTGTTGCTGAGGCATTCCCCAGCCAATATCTTCTGCCAAAGTCGATTCTTTTTGAATAAATTGTTTGATTAAACGATCTTCAAGAGAATGAAAGCTAATCACAGACAAACGCCCTTTTGATTTTAGTAAGTCTACAGCTTGTGGTAAAAATACTTCAATATCATCTAGTTCTTTATTAATAGCAATACGAATTGCCTGAAATGTACGTGTTGCTGGATGTTTATGTTTTTCCCACTTTGGATGAGCTGTTTTAACAAGTTCTGCCAATTGGGCTGTTGTATCTAGTCTTCCAGCTTGTTTAATCGCTTTTGCAATACGTCGACTATAACGTTCTTCGCCATATTGATAAATAATATTTGCTAATTGTTCTTCTTCAATTTCAAGTAACCACTCAGCTGCGGTTAATCCCTTAGAATTATCCATTCGCATGTCTAGAGGACCATCCTGCATAAAACTGAAACCACGTTCAGCTTGATCGAGTTGAGGAGATGACACCCCTAAGTCAGCCATAATGCCATCAACACTCATCACACCAATTTCCTGTATTTTTTCTTTAATATCAGCAAAACTGGCATGAATAATGGTAAATCTCGGGTCTTCTTGCGCCAAAGCAGCTGCAACTTCCAAAGCTTGAGGGTCTTTATCAAATGCATATACTCGTGCATTTTCATCAAGTTTCGAGAGCAATAAACGTGTATGCCCACCTCGTCCGAAGGTTGCATCGATATACACCCCTGTTGTGCGATCTGCCAATAAGCTCTCAACGGTCTCAAAAAGTAAGACAGAAATATGCGACATAGGTGTTAAATCATTGCGTAAAAATGTAACTGCACATTATCACCTTGTTTATGACCAACGCCAAACGGCTTTTTGTAGGAAAATATTAATTTTTCATAGATAAAACCGTTTTGTTAGCATTTTTTAAGCAAAAAAAGAAAGCAAGCTCACTTTTTTAAGTTTGCTTGCTTTCTTTATGAATATTTAACTTCTAAGTTTTCTTTTTGGACTATTGTTTTTAGATCATTTTATTTACTGCTTGCCATCATAAATTTGATCAAAAATAGCACCGTTTGCAAAGTGAGTTTTCTGAGCTTTAGCCCAGCCACCGAACACATCATTAATGGTAAATAGTTTAATTTTTGGAAATTGCGCTGCATATTTCGCAGCCACTTGAGCATTACGCGGTCGGAAATAATGTTTAGCAGCCAATTCTTGGCCTAAAGGTGAATATAAAAAGTTCAGATAACCTTTTGCCAAGGTCCTATTTCCATCTTTATCTACAGTTTTATCTACAATCGCAACGGATGGTTCGGCCAAAATTGAAACTGATGGATAAACAATTTGATATTTATCCTTATCAGGTCCTTTCGTCGCCAACAAAGCTTCATTTTCCCAAGACAACAAAACATCACCAATGCCACGTTCAGCAAATGTCGTAAGTGAACCACGGGCTCCCGAATCTAGAACTTTTACATTGTGATAAAGCTTTTTCACCAACTCTCGAGCCTTAGTGTCATTTCCACCCGGCTGTTTTAATGCATATCCCCATGCAGAAAGATAAATCCAACGCGGTGCACCACCTGTTTTAGGGTTAGGGGTGATAATTTCCACACCTGGTTTTGTTAAATCATTCCAGTCGCGTATATTTTTTGGGTTACCTTTTCGTACTAGAAACACGACAGTCGAAGTATACGGGGCAGAATTATTTGGAAATTCTTTTTGCCAGTTCGGCTGAATAAACCCAGCTTTCACAATCTCATCAATATCATTCGCTAATGCTAACGTTACTACATCAGCTTCAAGTCCTGTGGCTACCGCGCGGGCTTGTTTGCCAGATCCACCATGTGACTGTTTGAATTCAACGTCTTGCCCTGTTCGCTGTTTCCAAAATTTACCAAATGCTTGGTTATATTCTTGATAGAACTCTCGAGTCGGATCATAAGAAACATTTAAAAAAGAGGTCGCTGCTTGAGCCGCTGTTGTCGCTATTCCCACATATAAAGCGACAGCTATTATTGATATTTTTTTCATTTACAAAATCCACCATTCGTTTTAGTTTAACTATATTTTTAATTTTATTTTTTACAATCAATTACTTATATTTATATCTTTTTTATTAATCTTTTTTAGATATATAGCTTAGAATGTCTAAGTTATTTCATTTTTGAAAAATTTTGTAATTATTCTTACAACTTATTTAGGACCTTCACTTTATCTACACATTAATTTGTTAAATAATGAAGCGTAAAGGATACATATGGTCTACATTTGAGTCGACCAGTTTAAAATATAGGTAAATTTTGTAAAAAGTGTGACACAGTTCCACTTTTTTATTAATATTTATGTTTAAATCGTAGCATTACCGTAATTTTACATTTTGTTAAACTCAAAAAATAGATGAAATGTAATGAACAGAGGGGATGATTAACAATGAAAATTCATTATGGAAAAGCTTTAAGCTTAAGTTTGGTGCTGAGTTTGGCATCACAGTTTTCTGCAGCAGCAGTACTTAAAGATACTCCAAGCAAAACTGGTTCAGAGAAACAGACTTCGCTTATTGAAAAAGCTTTAGATCAGCAGAAACGTAACCCTATTGTGTTACCTTCTACAAATGATGAGCTTAAAGTTCTAAATACGATTCGCGTTACACCAACTCAAAATTTTCTTGCTGCACAACACGAACGTTTTTCACGTTTTGTTCAGGCAATCTTTCAGCCCCATGCTTCTTAAAATCTGAAACACCCCCTCTTCGTTTCAGTTTTAGCCCAGCCTGACGTTAAATAAAACGTCAGAATACTGGGCTTTTTCGTTATAATAGTTTCAATTTTTATTCTGACCCATTATCTATGAAAGTTCGTACTCGTATTGCACCTTCCCCTACCGGTTTTCCTCATGTTGGCACAGCCTACATTGCTTTATTTAACATGTGTTTTGCGAAACAACATGGTGGAGAATTTATTTTAAGGATTGAAGATACAGACCAACTTCGTTCTACACCAGAGTCTGAAAAAATGATTTTGGATTCATTACGTTGGTTAGGTTTGAATTGGTCTGAAGGTCCAGATGTAGGTGGCCCACATGCACCTTATCGCCAATCTGAACGTATGGGAATTTATAAGCAATACGCATTAGAACTTGTTGAAAAAGGTCATGCTTTTTACTGTTTTGCAACAGCAGAAGAACTTGACCAAATGCGTGCTGAACAACAAGCACGTGGCGAAACACCAAAATATGACGGCCGCGGTTTAAAACTTTCTCAAGAAGAAGTGACTCGACGTCTTGAAGCGGGTGAACCTCATGTCATTCGTATGAAAGTGCCTGAAGAAGGTGTTTGTAAATTTAATGACTTGCTACGTGGAGAAGTTGAAATTCCTTGGGCTCAAGTCGATATGCAAGTCCTTCTTAAAACAGATGGCTTACCAACTTACCATTTAGCTAACGTTGTTGATGACCATTTAATGGAAATCACTCATGTATTGCGTGGTGAAGAATGGCTTCCATCTGCACCAAAGCATCAGTTGCTTTACCAATATTTTGGTTGGGAAATGCCAACTCTTTGCCACATGCCACTGTTACGTAACCCAGATAAATCAAAACTATCTAAACGTAAAAATCCAACATCAATAAACTACTACCGCGATATCGGTGTATTACCAGAAGCCTTGTTAAATTATTTAGGCCGTATGGGTTGGTCAATGCCAGATGAAAGAGAAGTTTTCACATTACAAGACATGATGGATAACTTTGATATTCAGCGTGTATCACTAGGCGGACCAATTTTTGACGTTGAAAAATTGAACTGGCTTAACGGCCAATGGATTAAAGGTTTAACTCCAGGTCAATTATTAGACCGTTTATTAACATGGAAGAGTGATCGCAGCACTTTAGAAGACATTGCTGCCGCTATTCAACCACGTATTAATTTACTTTCAGAAGCTGTGAATTGGGCTGGTTTTTATTTTAACCATATGCCACAAATTACTGCTGAAATGTTTGAAAGTAAAAAATTGACTCAAGAGCAAGTTCGTCAAAGTTTACAATTTGCAATTTGGCGTCTTGAAGGTCAGTTTACTTGGAATAATGACACCGTTAGCCAAACCCTAATGGATCTTGCGAATCAGATGGGCATTAAACTACGTGATTTCATGCCAGCGTTCTTTATCGCAATTGCCGGTTCAACGAGTTCAACACCAGTGATGCAATCAATGGTTACGCTTGGGCCTGATTTAACTTTCGCTCGCTTACGTCATGCCTTAGAAATTGTGGGCGGACCGAGCAAGAAAGAAGTTAAAAATTGGGAAAAACTCAATGAGAGCTTAAAATTGCCGAAAAATGACGCAACTAGCGAAGTTTAATTCATTTTTTTGTTGACGTGTGAGCGCATTCACCCTAAGATTGCGCTCACACAAACTGGGGTCATAGCTCAGTTGGTAGAGCGCTACAATGGCATTGTAGAGGTCAGCGGTTCGATCCCGCTTGACTCCACCACGCTCATTTGTGTTTGCCTCATCAAGTCCCTATCGTCTAGAGGCCTAGGACATCGCCCTTTCACGGCGGTAACCGGGGTTCGAATCCCCGTAGGGACGCCATATTCTGCTTTAAAAATTATAAAAAGACTCTATCGTCACCTTACTGTTTATTCTTTATCTCTTTCTAGATTGCACATTTGTCTATTTTATCTAAAATAGCGTCTTTCTTAATTCTCTCAATGTGTAATATGCAGCCATCTGACAATCAACTAGATGCTCATCAGCATCAGAACAGTACTGCACCTTTAAAAAGAGCCATGAGTACGCGCCATCTTGTGATGCTATCACTGGGCGGAGCAATCGGAACTGGTCTATTTTTAGGTTCAGGGGAAGTCATTTCACAAACTGGAGCTATTGGCGCAATTATTGCCTATATTCTTGGTGGCGCGATCGCTTACATGGTCATGCTCTGCCTAGGAGAACTCGCTGTACACATGCCTGTTTCAGGTTCTTTTGGTGCCTATGCCAAAAAATATATCAGTCCAAGTACTGGCTATATGATTTCTTGGATGTACTGGCTCACCTGGACTGCAACGCTTGGAACTGAATTCACTGCCGCAGCTCTACTCATGCAAGAATGGTTTCCACAGATTTCTATGTGGATTTGGACAATTATTTTTGCAGTTACTATTTTTGGCTTAAATATTAGTTCAACTCGTATTTTTGCTGAATCTGAGTTTTGGCTGGCTCTTGTTAAAGTCGTTACCGTGATTGCCTTTATTGTGCTCGGCCTATTAGCAATTTTTGGTTTAATTCCATTCCATGGTGCCCAGACTGCTCCACTCTTTAGCAATCTTACGGCTCAAGGCTGGTTCCCTCATGGTTTAATTCCTATTTTTACGACCATGTTAATTGTTAACTTTGCTTTCTCAGGAACCGAATTAATTGGTGTAGCAGCTGGCGAAACAAAAGATCCGGCTCAAAATGTACCAAAAGCGATTAATGCCGCGATCTGGCGCCTCCTTATTTTCTTTGTGGGTACCATCATTGTTATTAGCGCTTTACTTCCTTTCCAACTTGCGGGTTTAGGCGGTGACGGTGTAAGTAGCAGTCCTTTTGTGACGGTATTTAATTATATTGGCATTCCATATGCGGATGACATTATTAGGTTTGTAATCATCACAGCTCTGCTTTCAGCAGCCAATTCTGGCCTATATGCAGCTTCACGTATGATGTGGTCTCTGTCAGAACAAAAATTACTACCTAGTGTGTTTGCGACTTTATCAAAAAGTGGAACACCAATCGTAGCTCTAGTTGTAACTATGTTCGGTGCAATTCCAGGTTTGTTATCAGAGCAATTTGCACCCGAGACTATTTTTAAGAATCTGCTTGGTGTAGCGGCTTTTACCATGGTCATTGTATGGATGAGCATTTGTTTAAGTCAGTTCAATTTCCGCCGCCAATGGTATAGATCAGGACATACAGTTAAAGACTTACAATATGCTGCGCCTTTATTCCCTATTGTGCCAATTTTAGGTTTTGTTTTCTGTTTTATTACTTGCTTGAGTATGGCAGCAGACCCTGAAATGCGCGCTGGTTTTGTAGGCTGTCTTATTTTTACAGCTTTATGTTATGTCAGTTATTTTATTTTTTATCGCAATAAAGGCTAAACGCGTCGTTATTCAATTAAAGTGTAGCAAAAAGCTACACTTTTTTTTGCCTATATACTGGTTTTAAATAACATACCGTTGTAGATTAAAATTTATATTAAAAACAAAATCTTGTATAGAATGAAAATTATATTTATCCATGGGATGAATCAACAAAACTACACAGCACATCGCTTGAAAGAGCATTGGTTAAAAGTGTTTAAGCTGGGCTTAAAACAAATGCCTTGCAGAGTTAATGTCCGGGATCTTCATATCCACATGCCATTTTATGGCGACTTAATGACCAAATACCAGTTAAGTAACCAATTAGATCTTAACACTTTGTTACCTAAGTCATTTTTTAATAATTATTTCCCTATTAACTTACACCCAAGTAATCCTCCGACTAGAGAGCACACTCCATTTGTTCCATTGTTACGTCCCTCAACCGATCAAGCTGATAAAAGCTTCTCAGAACGGCTTTATCTCACTTCTCAATTAGTTAAAGATCGTGTACTGAAAGAACTAGTTGTTTTATTAAATAACTTTCCTAAACTGCATGAAAGTTTGATTCAACAATTCCTCATCGAAACCTATATGTATCTATCTAACCCAGAGTTTATGGAGGAAGTACATCAAAGAATTTTAAAGAAAATGCGAGAAGACGAAGATTATATTGTGGTCGGACACTCTCTTGGTTCAGTTATCGCTTTCCAATTATTATCAGATCCATCTTATCAATTCTCAGTTAAGCGTTTTATCACCCTAGCTTCCCCTTTATCTTTTCGCGTGATTCAAAGTAAGCTCCCGAGTCCAATTTCTAGACCGCCATGTATTTACGGTGATTGGTTTAATTTTTACTCTCAAGATGATTTTTTGACCGCATTTCCATTGTGCGAAGCCCCATTTAATTTTGAACCTGCCATTATTAATCAGAAAATTTATACTTTCGCCAACCAACCTCATGAGATTTTAGGGTATCTACAACATCCGTCGGTCATAAAGGCAATTATTGAGCCTTTTCAGAAAAATGAAGGCTAAATGTATATATTTTCTACAATTTGAGTTATTTTTAATCGCTTGACTGTTTTTTTTAATATTTCTTCAGAAAACTATTTGACACTTTTATTAAATCGACCTAATATACGCCCACCTCTGAAACGTCCCTATCGTCTAGAGGCCTAGGACATCGCCCTTTCACGGCGGTAACCGGGGTTCGAATCCCCGTAGGGACGCCAATATTTTTTCAGATGTATGCCTCATATAAGTCCCTATCGTCTAGAGGCCTAGGACATCGCCCTTTCACGGCGGTAACCGGGGTTCGAATCCCCGTAGGGACGCCAAATTCTAAAAAGCCACTGCATAACGTCAGTGGCTTTTTTCTTGCCTAAAAAAATAAAAAGCCAATCAATGATTAGCTTTTCATATGCTCTATCAACCCGCAATTCCTACTTGTACTTCAAGGCGACCTGACTGCACTCGTAGTCCTCTAATTTCAAACTGATCTACGAGCTGCTGCACAAGCTCGCGACTTTCTCTCAAAATATTCAAGCCTGGTAAAATACTAAAATCAGTCAAACTCAGAAGCTTTTCAACCATCCATGAACGGTTGTTAATAAAGTCAATAAATCCTGCTTGCTCTAGGTCAATAAACCACATGCGATGCCCATCGCGTTGGATTCCGGGAATATCACCAATCAAATGATTAATAAGTGATGGAATAGGCAACATATTTACCACTTCGAAACCAACTCGACCAATACGTCGCACAGCCCAATTTGACAAGGTGCCGCCATGACGAATCTGGACATCAAGACTTTCATCCATTTGACGCAAGCGTAAGAATTTTTCCTGCCCAATACGGCATTCCAATACTTTAAAATCTAAACTCAAACGATACATGAAGCGATGATAATGCCCATCGATCTCGACTTGGAAACTGTCATTGCCGCACTTGATTTTAATATCATCAATTTCAGAACGATCTATGCGCTTACGAATCTGATTATTTAATAACATTTCGGGTAAGTACAACGTTAAGGTACTTTTGCCTAAAAAAGTTCGCGCCATAATCAACGCGACTTGACGTGCTGTTTCACTGGTTTCAGACACCATATCTCTTACAGTACCTGCTGCCAGATTTGTCATTCCGACAACTCCACGTCGTGTATGCGTAGTTACTTGATCGAGCGCGCCCAAAGCAGCATCAGCAACCTCTGCAATATTACGTGTCGTGTCGCTAGCAAACCCAACTGCATCTTGGGCATGTTGCAATGTCTTATGCAGTAATCGACGAGATAATGACGGTTTAGCAGTATCTGGGGTAGCTAAAACCGGTGCTGTCGTTGTAGGCTGCGACTTATTGTCATCTTGTTGACCCAAGTCCCTCTCTCCTTTTTATATTTATCCCACATCCTATTCGAGTATTTAAGCTCATTTATTGTGCTAATCACACTTCATTTTTCTGTAGATTAGCATGCTCTACAATATTATTTTATTTTTTATGTGTACGGATAAATCATCCGTTTTTTATATTTCTTTGTTTATTCATAAGTAGTTTTTCTGCTAACTCAATGCATTTCATCGATATATTACAAATTTTTTTCTTTCTGCACATTTCCGTTAGAATAGATTTAAACTAAATGTGGAGTTCCCATGCAATATCGTTGCCCTAAATGTCAAAGTGTTAAAATTATGCCTGTGAGCCAAGGCGTTAACAGCGCAAAACCTGTCGTTCCTAAAAGTCTGGTTATCTTGATTCCTGCAATTTTTGTGCTTTTACTGTTAGTAGTCATTAGCATCTTTATGTGGATTTTTGGCAATGGTGCAGGTAGTTCTCTTCAAATCGCAACAGTAGTTGCATTTGTGGTTACCGTAGGGGCAGGTTTTATGTTCTGGCGTGATTTGCCTGATTTCAAATTGTCTATGCAAGCATTTATGCAGTCACAAAAACACTGGAAATGCCGTGACTGCAATAACGAATGGGAAATTTAAAAAAAACTGTTCACATCAGCTCAATGCTGATGTGAATGTGCATTATCTGCATCATCATGTTTATGCGAAGCATGTTGAGCAATATGCTGACAATTGATTTCTGCATCGTCCTCAATTTGCAATGTCACTTCACCAATACCATGTTCATGGGAAAGCATTTCAACAGCATCTTGATACAACTTGGTACGATCAGCTTCAGGCGCAAATAAGTGCACTGTTAAATGGATGTTTTTAGAAGTGATCGCCCACACTTTGAGTTGGTGAATACTTTCCACACCATTTAAAGAAAGTAAATCTGCACGTAGCTTCTCAATATCGACCTCTTCTGGCACACCTTCGAGCAAAATGTTAATACTTTGCTTAAGTAAAACCCATGTTCTTGGTAATACCCAAAATCCAATCAGTACTGCAATAAGCGTGTCAATCCAGTACCAATTAGTGAAGTAAATAATAATCGCACCAATAATAACGCCTACTGAACCTAGTGCATCACTCAATACTTCTAGATAAGCACCTTTCACATTTAGACTGTTATTGGCACTCGACATTAAAAGTTTCATTGAAATGAGGTTAATTACTAAACCAATAGTCGCTACAACCAGCATACCTACACTTTGAATTTCGGGCGGCTTAGAGAACCGGATATAGGCTTCATATAAAATATAAATTGCCACCACGAAAAGCATAAGTGCATTAAATAAAGCTGCCAGAATTTCAAAGCGCTGATAACCAAAAGTACGTTTATTGTCGGCAGGACGTTTTGAAATCTGAATTGCGACCAGAGCAATTGCCAAAGCAGCTGCATCTGTAAACATATGCGCAGCGTCAGAGAGCAATGCCAGACTTTGTGTGATTAAACCTGCAATGACCTCAACAATTAAAAATGTCGTAGTAAGCGCCAAGGCAATCGTTAGTTTCTTGGCATTACCTTCAGTCACTACAGCATGACTATGGTCATGACCATGTTGTCCACCCATTTTGCGGACTCCTTATTATTTATCTTTATGGTGAGGTAAAAGTAACCATGAATTCATGTTTACCTTTACCTGTTTCAAATACTTTTCTGACTCAAACTTTTGCATCAAAAAAGATATCTCAAATCGATGACATTATGAATGCTCAACTTTATTCGTCTTGCTTTCATTCATCCATCGATAAATGACTGGCAATAAAACCAGCGTTAGTATCGTAGATGAAATAATGCCACCGATTACTACCGTTGCCAAAGGTCGTTGTACCTCTGCACCCGTTCCAGTTGCCAAAGCCATTGGAATAAAACCGAGGGAAGCAACGAATGCCGTCATTAATACAGGGCGTAATCGCAGTACAGCACCTTTCCAAGTTGCAGCATGAACATCTAGAGTTGCTCTTAGCTCTTTAATGAATGTGAGCATGACCAAACCATTCAATACCGCAACACCTGATAGAGCGATAAACCCGACTCCAGCAGACATAGAAAGCGGAATATCTCTCAGCCATAAAGCTACTAATCCACCAGATAAAGCGAAAGGAACCCCGCTAAATACAAGTAAACTATCTTTAAAGTTACTAAATACCGCCATCAGCAATACAAAGATCATGATGAGCGCCATCGGTACGACGATTTGCATTCTTGCAGTGGCAGAAGCAAGATTCTCAAATTGCCCTCCATAACCTAACCAATAACCGCTAGGTAGCTTTTGCTGCGCCAGTTTGCTTTGCATCTCTTGTACAAAAGACCCAAGGTCACGATCACGCACATTTGCTGTCACAATCACTCGGCGTTTGCCATTTTCACGGCTCACTTGAGCAAGGCCCAGAATATTCTCAACCTTGGCAACGTCTTGTAACTGGATCAGACCGCCGTTTGGTAAGCGAATCGGTAATTGTGCTAGCTGCTGAGGCGTACGCATGTCTTCCTGCAAACGAATCACAAAATCGAAACGTCTATCACCCTGTAAAATTTGCCCTACGCTTTGTCCTCCAATACTCGCAGCGACAATATCCTGAATAGACTTGACTGATAATCCATATTGGGCAGCCAGAGCATGATCAACATCAACATTGAGTAATGGCAAACCGTCAGTCTGTTCAACTTTGACTTCACTGGCACCTGGAATGCTACGTAGCTGTTGGGCTATTTTTTCCGCTTCCTGATTGAGGACCTGCATATCGTCCCCAAAAACTTTCACCCCGATATCACTACGGACGCCTGAAATGAGTTCATTAAAACGTAGTTCAATCGGTTGCGAGAATTCACTGTTATTACCAGGAATCTGATTCACGAATTGCAGCATTCTGGTACGCAATTCATCTATTGTTTCTTTAGGGTTTGGCCATTGATCATGTGGTTTTAATAGAACAATACCATCGGAAATATTTGGAGGCATGACATCGGTAGCAACCTCGGCTGTTCCTGTTCTTGCAAAAATGGCTTTAATTTCAGGGAAAGCTTTGAGTAACTGCTTTTCTACATTCTCTTGAATCTTAAGCGACTCTTCTATGCCTGTGCTCGGTGCACGCATGAGTTGTAATGCAAAATCACCCTCACTGAGTTGAGGTGCGAACTCACTCCCCACTCTTGTTGCAATAGCACTTGTCAAAATTAAGATGCTGACCGCTGCTGTGACAACAACATATCGAAAGGCATATGCTTTATCGAGTAAGCCTGCATAACCTTTTTTCAGCGTCATCATCCAGCGGCTTTCTTTTTCCTTCACTTCACCCGTAACAAACAGAGCTACTGCTGCCGGAACAAAGGTCACAGATAAAATAATTGCTCCCAATAATGCTAGGACAACGGTCATTGCCATAGGATGAAACATCTTTGCTTCAACGCCTGCTAAAGCAAAAATTGGTAGGTACACGACCATAATGATGATCTGACCAAATATTAATGGTCGGCGTGCTTGTTTAGCCGCTAGAAAGACCTCAGTGAAACGTTCGGAACGTGTTAATAAGCGACCTTTTAAATGCTGCGCTTCAGCTAAACGCCGAATACAGTTTTCAACAATAACAACGGCCCCATCAACAATGATCCCGAAGTCCAAAGCGCCCAGACTCATCAGGTTGGCACTGATTTTTTGTTCCGCCATACCTGTTAAGGTAAAAAGCATTGCCAATGGGATAATACAAGCAGTGATTAAAGCGGCGCGAAAGTTTCCTAAAAAAATAAAAAGGATAACGATGACTAAAATCGCCCCTTCAATCAAATTTTTAGCTACTGTTTTAATCGCTTTATCTACGAGGCTACTACGATCATAGACTGTTTCAATCACAACGCCCTGAGGGAGCGATCTTTGAATTTCCTGAACTTTATCGTCAATCGCCTTAGCAATAGTTTTACTGTTTTCACCCATCATCATCATGGCGATACCTAAAACAGTTTCCTGTCCATTATAGGTAGCACCACCTGTACGCAAATCATGACCAATCGATACTGAGGCTACATCGGCAACCCGTATAGGTAAACTATTTTTAGTGGCGACCGTAACGTTCTGGATATCTTGTATTGACGTCAGCATGCCGGGAACACGAACGGTGAGTTGCTGGCCATTCTCTTCAATAAATCCAGCACCTCGGTTTTCATTATTATTTTGAAGCGCATCCTGTAAGTCGGTAAGTGGAATCTGCAACTGCTGTAACCGTGTCAGATCTGGAGAGACCACATAGGTTTTGTTATATCCACCAATGCTATTCACCTCGGCTACCCCTTGTACACGTTGTAACTGGGGCCGAATAATCCAGTCTTGAATTTCACGCAGGTCCATCGCGCTATAGGCTGAACCATCTGCTTTTTTGGCATTTGGCTCGGCTTTTACCACCCATTGATAAATCTCACCGAGTCCAGTTGAAATTGGAGACATTTGCGGATCAATGCTATCGGGTAAAGCACTCTTAGCCTCTTGTAACCGCTGGTTAATCAGCTGCCTTGCCCAGTAAATATCAGTACCATCTTTAAAGATAATCGTGACCTGAGAAAGACCATATCTGGAAATTGAACGAGTCTGTTCCAGATTTGGAATACCAGACATGGCATTTTCAATCGGATAAGTAATCCTTTGCTCAACTTCTGGTGCTGTAAAACCATTGGCCTGACTATTGATTTGTACCTGTACATTGGTGATATCAGGCACAGCATCAATTGAAAGTTTTTGATAGCTATAAATTCCGACACCAATCCAAGCAATAACAAACATCATGACCCAAATGGCGTTGTTAATTGAAAACTGAATAATTCGATCAAACAAACCTTCAGCCTTTGGCAAATCAGGTTTATTAATGTCCATGCTCAGCCTCCCCTTTTTCAAGTTCGGACTTAAGCAAGAAACTACCTTGAGTCACATATTGCTGTTTTTCAGTAATTCCTGATTTAACTTCTACCCATTGTGCATCTGAAGAATAATTGCCTAACTCAACGGCAACAGGAGCAAAATGAATTTTATCTTTCTCCTGTTTTGCAACAAAGACGACATTCTTGCCATCCATCTGTTGTATCGCTGTCTTATTAACCCGTAATACAGTCGCTGCATTATTTTGTTTAAGTAACACATTGACCATTAAGTTAGGGCGTAATTCTTTTGAAGGTGTGAGTACCTTGGCACGAACCTGTAGACGACCAGTTTGAGTATCTGCTTCTGAAGTTAAACTTTGTACCTGTGCTTTAAAAATATTATTCGTTTGCAGTGATTTAAATTCAATTTCCTGATTAGGCTGAATATTAGTATTTGCACTTGGTAGCACAAATTCAACCCATAACTGATCTAGGCGATCAATAACAAATAACTGTTTTTCAGGACCAATTTGCTCACCAATCACAATATCTTTATTACTGATTACACCGCTTAAAGGCGCAGTTAAAACATATCGGCCTTTACTTGAGCGATTCGCTCCCAAGGCACTTAAACGACTATTTGCAGCTTGTACCTGAATTTGCGCCTGACGATAAGCATTGTAAGCTTTCTGATAATCTTGACGTGCTGAAACCCCTTGTTCCCACAATTGTTTTTCACGTTGATAATCTTGCTGGGCTAATGTCAGTGCTTCTTGTGCCATGCTTAAGTTAGCTTGTTGATCGACTAAATCAGGTACAAATAAAGTCGCAAGCGCCTGACCCTTTTCAACTTGTTGTCCCAACGCAACATTTACACTATCTACACGCGCAGAAAAAGTTGAAGAGACATGTGCTTGCTGGTCTGTATTTACAACAAGTTTGGCAGGATACGAGAGATTCTGCTCAACTTCTCCACGTCCTACTTGCTCTAACTTCACTCCATATTCAACCAGTTGCTTAGACGTGAGATTTACACTGCCTTCCTCTTTTTCAGATTCTTCATGACCAACTTCACCCTCTGCATGCTCTTCTTCACCTTCATCAGTATTAGGCTGTTTTTTTCCAGAGAAAAATAACCAAGCACTTAAAGCAAGGCAGACGATCAGCAGCAAAATAGCAATAAACCATTGGTTTTTCATTTTTTTAACTGACATTACTCTGCCCCTCCAACTGTCGGCAACTTATAGGTGTCTTGCCATAAATTTTGATTAATTTGATTTAATGCATCTCCAGACATCACCATATTTGGATCAATCCCGAGAGCTAAACTTTCTGCCTCAATTGCTTTTTGCCAAGCAGATTTAAGTAGTTGAACTTTTTTCAAACGTTGTTCTTGTAATTGAAGGGTAGATTGCTGGACATCAGTAATTGCAAATTTACCGACCTTAAAGCCAAGCAACATTTTCTCTTGTACCGTCTCTGATAAAGGGATTTGCTGCTCATTCATTAAATTATACTGCTGCTTTAAACCCGCTAACTCGTACTGTAGAGTACGGATAGAATTCTCGCTTTGCTTTTTATAAAAGCTTTGCTGCTGGTCAATTAAATCGAGTTTGCTTTGAGCAACTTTGAGTGTATATTGCTGGCGATTAAAAATATTTAAAGGAACTGCAATACCTACTCGAATCTGATTTTCGGTACTGCTCGTTTCTGCGGTTTTACTACGAACCACACCCATATTTACAGTAGGCGTAGGCCGATTTTTTGCCTTTAAATAATTAATTTCAGAATTTTGTTGTATTGCTTGAAGCAGTAGGGACTGTTCTAACAAATTCTGTTTTAAATATTGGTCGATATCACTTTCATTTTTTAAAGGCCACGCACTTTTTATATCTGGACGTAACGTGAAGTTATCTTCTGTCTCACCCCATAAGTTAGCCAATTTTCTTTTAGCACTACTCAGTGATAATTCAACTTCCTGATATAAACGCTGATTTTCAACATGCGTCATAAGAGTTCGATCTAAATCAACCTGAGCAATACTTCCTGCCTGAAAGCGTAAACGGGTAGCATCTAAAAGGTTCTTACTCGTTCTTAACTGGGCTTTAGCAACTTCATGTTCAAGCTCTAAAATAGACACTTGTGACCATAAATATTTTACCGCCAGCTTCAGTTGAGCCTCATATAAAACCTGATTTAACTCAACTTGATTTTGCTGAACACTTGCTAGTTTTTTTGCTGCGGAACGTACACCAAAAATATCTAGTTTTTGCGAGATCCCAAGTTCTAATTCCTGATCTTTTCCAGATTTAAAACCCGTTTGCTGTACAGAAACCGTCGGATTTTCCCATAGCTGGCTCTGTTTGATATTGCTCGCGGCGATATCTTGTTGAGTTTGCCAAATTCCTGTTTGAGTCTGAAACTGCTTAACCTGATCGAGCACCTGTTCAAACGTTAAAACATTCTGTACACGCTGTGGTTGTGTATTCTCAGCAAGGTTCTGATTTGAACTGGCTGCGTTTGTTACGACACCAGTTGAAAGTGCAACAGCAACAACTAATGATTTAAATACCCAAGATGTACTCAGACTAACGAAACTTTTTTCGTATAAAAAAATAGACATAAAATAACCCTATGAAATAAATAATATTTCTGGTGGGCTAATTTTCGGCTACCCCACCTATAGCAGGGTTAAAACAGGAGGCGGGTCTTGTTTAGAGATATGAGGGGACTTATAAGAATTGGACCAATAATATTGTTGTTTTGGCTCAGATGACTGTATTAACGGTGAAACAAGTTTTTCTTGTGCTTCTACAATCACAACATGAAAACATGAAGGCAAATGGTCATGATGATCGGACAAGTTTAAGGGAGCTTTATGAGTCCCTACGATATCTGTCTTTTCCGTATGGCTATGCTGTGAAGCTTCATAACTCAACGCTGCATGATGACCAAAATGATGTAATGCCTTTTCCTGATTTTCATGGGCGCAAAATGCCGCTGCCACATTCCATAAACTTTGGAATATAAGCAAACAGAATAAGACGGACATGAAAAGTGCAGAACGTGGCAACAGCACACCATTAAACTAAGAAGTTGAACAAAGCCACTATAGCAGGCAGTGGGCATGTAATAAAATTACATCTATAAGTAGCAGTATAGAAGCGATTCTAATCTCGCCTGAGTAAAGATAAGAATAAATCATTAAGAATCTCTATCTTTACTCATAGGAAACTAATTATTAAGTAATTAGTTTCCTACAAAAGAAATTATTTACGCTTACAAGTTAAATGAGGGTTCTTACTTTCTTCAGCTTTAGCTTTTGTTTCTTGCTTAGACTTAATATTCTTTTCGAGGAATATTAACCCTCCATCAGCATGAGCCAAACTTGTTGAAAGAAGTAAAACCATCAAAACCGATTTTGTATTTAGTTTAATAGACATAATAATCACCAGATCTAAATATTCCTAATTTATTTAAGGACTTAGCCCAGAAATAAAATTAATTTTTCGCATACCTTAGTTAATCAATTCAGGACAAATCTTCTGAGTCTCTAAGAAGCATGCGGATATACTTTCATTTCATTTTTAGAACCAACTAAATAATGAAGGGAGAACACCGTGCAGTCGCAACTCATCAAAAAGTTGGACTAAGGCCGCAACCCAGATAAACCACACCACCTGCGTCAAAAAAATACGGAAATGCTTCGGTGAAACCTGATAGAACTCAGGCTCTTTAAAATTTTTGAAACTTGGTAAAAAGCGTGGAATTGTCTTTATATAATCTGAATATGCAGTTCCATATTTTTCACTCAGGAATGCTTCTTCTTGGCGTATAACAAAATGGTAGTAACAGAGAAAATAAAGCGTGAATACTATTGGAAAGATAAACGTCTCTGTAATCAACATGATCCCGACTCCACCCAGATAACTAAACAGATAGAGTGGATTTCTACATAAAGAATAGGGACCGTCTGTCACCAACTTGGCATTCTTAAATCCGGAAATGTAAAGACTGCACCATATTCTTCCCATTACTCCGATGCCCACAAAAAACCATCCAAAGAACCATAAAATATGTTCTATAAATGCCGCTTGGAAATGCCATTTACTAAAACTTAAAGCAAGAATAATAGCTAAAATCAGCCCAATCACTCGGGAGCTCACAGTTCTAACACGGGGGGAAAATAAAATATTCATTTCCATAAACCTCCATCACTGTGAATCATCAGAGATGAGATAACCGACTCATTAAAATGATATTTTTGTTTTCCCGAAAGATTTGACAGAACCTTATATCCCGCCTTGTCATTAACATAAAGACGTGAATGTTTAAGCGAGTAATCTACATAGAAGATTGCTGCGCTTTGTTTGCACATATAATTAAGCATAAAATAACCCTTTGAAATAAATAAATTTCTGGTGGGTTATTTTTCGGCTACCCCACCTATAGCAGGGTTAAGACAGGAGGGGGATTTAAAGAGCCAAGATACGGAGACTGATAAGAATTAGACCAGTAATAGATTTGTGAAAGCTCATGTACACGCACAAAAGGTTCTTGAGCTTGTTGTGCATTTTCAGTCATCACTACATGAAAACATGAAGGTAAATGATCGTGATGATCTTGCCAGCTTAATAGAGCATTATCAGAATTTTCTACAATACCCACATGTTCAGTCTGCATATGGTCTGAAGATTGATATACATTTAAATCTGCATGATGACCGAAATGTTGTAATGCCATTTCCTGATTTTTATGCACGCAAAATGCCGCTGCCACATTCCATAAGCTTTGGAATATAAGCAAACTAAACAAGACGGACATAAAAACTGTAGAACGTGGCAACGGTACACCATGACAGTAAATTGCACAAAGTCACTATAGCAAGCGATACCAATGTAATAAAATTACAAAATGATTTTTGGTTAATTTATCGCTGTTTTAAAAAAGTTTTTTCTTTAGAAAAATTAATTTCCTGTTTTGAGTTCCTGCAATGTATAAACTATTTTCTACTCTACTTGTTGTCGTCTGTTTAAATTTGAGTGCTTGTGCCACGACATTACTTTCAGAAGCCTTACCTGACGAAACCACAAGAACCGAGAAAATCTTTTTAGCAAAAGATCAAATCATTGCTTTAGGACAAGCTGTTCAAAACCAGCAAGAACAAGGGATCATTTTTGTAGGCCAAGATTTTAGTTACTTAATGACCGAGGGAAGCGCTGAGCTATCAAAACTTCTTCATGCAATCCCAGCAGATCAGCGAAGTCTGACCAATCCGTCCCCACTGGTACTGACCATGGATGACCCAAATCATTTTCATGGTGTTTTACAAATACGCTATAAAACGCGTATGGTTGATTTAAATGACTCGCAAAAAGACTTATTAAAATCCCTCGGCTTTAGACAAAATTTCGATATTATTCAAAATCAGCAAACAGCACCTTATCCCTATATCAATATTTTCTTTAAAGGCCAGCTTTATCAATCACAGGGAGCTAAAAAAGTCGAAAAAACCTTAGCGCAACCTTATCCAATTATCCTGCAACAGGAAAATAAAATTACCAAAAAACATCCTTTGAAAAAGGCGACCCGTATGGCACTTTATCCGTTAGCGATGGCATTTGATGTGGTCACGGTGGCCCCTTCTCTGATCTGGGCAGACTTACGAGGTAACTTTACAAAATAGAAGTTCCTGGGCAAAACTAATTAACTAGCTCTTAAGCTAGTTTTGTTTAAAGAAATTTCTTTTGTTTGATATTTATAAATTTTCTCAAAAGTCTTTTACGTTAAATAATAGCTATTTTTTAATTTTAAAAGCTCTAATTTCCCTTAAGAATGCCACTATTCTCATAGTAGTTTCACTTAGCGTAAAAACACGTGTAACTTTTATGTAAGCCAAAACTTCATTATTTTTCATCCAAATGCGCTATATCACATTTACAAAAAAAAACATAATATTTCAATATAAGGGACTAGCTTAAAAGTGTGAGTCAATTCAATTAAATTGAGGAACAAGGGAGACTATCATGAATATGAAATCAATCAAGTATAGGCTTAATCACTTGTTTGCTTTTGAAAACTTACCTTCTGATATGCATTCACAAGCAGTTGATGAAATTGAACAGGGTTTACGCTTTGAGGAACTAGCCGAGCAAGACCATGAACGTATGCAAAACTGGTTAGATGTAACTCCTAACGATCGAAATGCTATGTGGTGCTACCTACGAGCAGCTTTACGTGGTAGCTCTGACGCTTCTTTTAAGCTTGGTATCGGTTATCTAAATGGTCAATTTGGATTAGATAAAAATTATCGTGAAGCTGAAAAATGGCTACAAAAAGCAGCAAGTCAGGGACATCCCGATGCTGAACGCTGCTTACAAGAAGCGTTTAGCAAGCTCGCATTTTCTTAAAATAAAAAACCAGCCCTTAGGCTGGTTTTTTAAATTAACAGAGATTATCCGCTAATTTTTTTGTATTTAGTACGTTTTTGAACAGCGTCTTCACCTAAACGTGACTGACGGTATGCTTCATATTCTGCATAGTTACCTGTGTAGAATTCTGGCTGTTCATTTTCGAATGACAAGATGTGTGTCGCGATACGGTCAAGGAACCAACGGTCATGCGATACCACCATTACCGTACCTGGGAATACAAGAATTGCATCCTCAAGCGCACGTAAAGTTTCAATATCCAAGTCGTTTGATGGCTCATCCAGTAAGATAACGTTTGCACCTTGCTGTAAAATTTTCGCAAGTTGTAAACGGTTACGCTCACCACCAGACAATTCGCCTACGCGTTTTTGCTGGTCTTGACCTTTGAAGTTAAAGCGGCCGATATAAGCACGTGAAGCAATTTCATAATCGCCCACTTTCAAGATATCTAAACCACCAGACACTTCTTCCCAAACAGTTTTGTTATTGTCTAGAGTGTCGCGAATCTGCCCTACGTAAGCCACTTTAACTGACTCACCTAAAGTCACAGTACCTGTATCAGGTTGCTGTTCGCCAGTCATCATACGGAATAATGTTGTTTTACCCGCACCGTTTGGACCAACGATACCTACAATTGCTGTTGGAGGTACAGTAAACGATAAGTTTTCGTACAATACACGGCCGTCAAATGATTTGCTGATACCTTCCACTTCCACAACTTTATTACCCAAACGAGGGCCAGGTGGAATGTAGATTTCAGACGTTTCATTACGTTGCTGGAATTCTTTAGAGTTAAGCTCTTCAAAACGCTCCATACGCGCTTTGTTTTTCTTTTGCTGACCTTTCGCATTTGAACGAACCCATTCAAGTTCTTTTTTCAATGCTTTAGCAAAAGATTCTTCTTGTTTCTGCTCTTGTTCTAAACGAGCATTTTTTTGCTCTAACCAAGAAGAATAGTTACCTTGGTAAGGAATACCGTGTCCACGGTCAAGCTCCAAGATCCACTCGGCAACGTTATCTAAGAAATAACGGTCGTGCGTAATCGCAACGATTGTGCCAGGGAAATCTTTCAAGAAGCGCTCTAACCAAGAAACAGATTCTGCATCTAAATGGTTCGTCGGTTCGTCAAGAAGCAACATGTCTGGCTTCGAAAGCAATAAACGGCAAAGTGCTACACGACGGCGTTCACCACCTGAAAGCTTAGTTACGTCTGCATCCCAAGCTGGAAGGTTCAAGGCATCTGCCGCGATTTCAAGCTGGTTATTTAAGTTATGTGCATCCCAAGCATGGATAATTGATTCTAATTTTTCCTGCTCTTTTGCAAGTGCATCAAAATCTGCATCCGGATCTGCATATTCTGCAAAAACCTGATCAAGGCGCTCTAATGCATCTAAAGCTTCACGCACGCCATCTTCAACGTTACCACGAACGTCTTTAGTCGGATCAAGAGGTGGCTCTTGCTCTAAATAGCCGATTTTAATTCCAGGTTGTGCACGAGCTTCACCAGAGAAATCTTTATCTACGCCAGCCATAATACGAAGCAAGGTAGATTTACCTGCACCGTTCAAACCGAGTACACCAATTTTGGCACCCGGGAAAAATGATAAAGAGATGTCTTTTAAGATTTCGCGCTTTGGCGGAACCATCTTAGACACTCGGTTCATCGTATAAATATATTGGGCCACGCAGGACTCCTCAATTGAAAAACCAATACATCGCATAAGCGATAAATAATCGCGCGTATTATACGCTGAAAACCCCAACAACTTGAAGTTATGATTTCCATCGTACGGATTTATCAAACAATTTTCTTTTTCAATAAGTTGCAAAATGTTTATGGATAAGATTTATACAACGTTTCAGCGTATATTTTTCTATCTTTATTCCTAAAATTAGAAAACAAACCAGAATTTGTGCAATTTTCTATTTAACTTTTAAGCTAGACTCGCTCAATATTTAACTCACGAAGATGAAGTAATCATGACTTATAAAGATGAAACATTAGCAATTCACGCTGGCTACTCACCCGAAGCAACAACAAAAGCGGTTGCGGTCCCTATTTATCAAACCACTTCATATGCATTTGATAATACACAGCACGGTGCCGACCTTTTCGATTTAAAAGTTCAGGGCAATATTTATACCCGGATTATGAACCCGACCACTGCTGTTCTTGAGCAACGCCTTGCTGCACTCGAAGGCGGAATTGGTGCTTTAGCCTTGGCTTCTGGAATGGCAGCGATTACCTATGCTGTCCAAACGATTACTGAAGCAGGAGACAACATTGCCTCCGTCTCAACTTTATATGGCGGAACTTATAATTTATTTGCCCACACCTTACCAAAACAAGGCATTGAAGTTCGCTTTTTTGATTATCAACAGCCGGAAAGCTTACGTAACTTAATTGATGATAAGACTAAACTTGTTTTTGTTGAATCAATTGGGAATCCACTCGGAAATATTATCGATTTAGAAGCAATTTCAAAAATTGCACATGAATATGGCGTACCTGTCATCGTCGATAATACGGTTGCCACCCCTGCCTTATTAAAACCATTTCAATATGGCGCCGATATCGTTATTCATTCTCTTACCAAATATATTGGTGGACATGGTAATAGCATTGGTGGCGCGATTATCGATAGCGGCAAATTCCCTTGGGGTAAATATCCAGAGCGTTTTAAAGTTTTGAACACGCCAGACCCAAGTTATCACGGCGTTAATTATGTTGAGGCATTAGGTGAGGCTGCCTATATAGCACGAGCTCGCGTTGTACCATTGCGTAATACAGGTGCTGCAATTAGCCCGCTCAGTGTTTTCTTGATTTTACAAGGCCTCGAAACTCTAAATCTCCGCATGGAGCGTCATACTGAAAATGCGCAAAAAATTGCAGAGTATTTACAGACCCATCCAAAAGTAAAATGGGTGAATTACGCAGGTTTAAAAGATCATCCGCAGCACCAGCTTGCTCAAAAATATGTAAAAGGTAAACCTTCTGCAATTTTATCTTTCGGTGTACAAGATGGGCGTGAAGGCGGTACTCGATTCATCGATGCACTTCAGCTATTTACTCGTCTGGTGAATATTGGTGATGCGAAAAGTTTGGCTTGCCACCCTGCAACTACGACTCACCGTCAGCTCAATGAACAAGAGCTTAAATCTGCTGGCGTAAGTGAAGATATGGTTCGTCTTTCCATTGGAATTGAGCATATTGATGACTTAATTGCCGATTTAGAACAAGCACTTTCAGCTGTATAACTTTTAAACTATTTATCAAGCCTCTGGAAATAGAGGCTTTTTTCATTTTCTTGTTCATTTTATAACTAAAATAATTAATGGATTAAGATACTATTTTAGAGTTTTTACTCTAAATAAATTGTTAAATTTCATATATTTACAGACTAGACAATTTTTAAACATCTATTAAGATAAAGACAATATTTATGAGTTCATCTGGATGAATCTACGGTTGTAAAAAATAAAAATTACATACCGGAATAAATAGTCCCTGCCCCTACTTAGGTAAAATGCTGTGAATAAAAAATTAGAAGCTCTGTTCCAGGAAAAGGTACAAGATAAAGTCATTTTAGTGACAGGCGCCTCGAGTGGAATCGGATTAACGATTTCAAACAAACTTGCTGATGCTGGTGCCCATGTTTTACTGGTTGCCCGTACTCAAGAAACTTTGGAAGAAGTAAAAGCAGATATCGAAAAACGTGGCGGTAAGGCATCAATTTTCCCATGTGATCTCAACGATATGGAAATGATTGACCAAGTTTCTAAAGAAATTTTAGCAACTGTGGATCACATTGATATTTTAATTAATAACGCAGGTCGCTCTATTCGCCGTGCTGTACATGAGTCTTATGATCGTTTTCATGACTTTGAACGCACGATGCAATTAAATTATTTTGGCGCGGTTCGGCTAGTTCTCAATATCTTGCCGCATATGATTCAGCGTAAAGATGGACAAATCATTAACATTAGCTCGATTGGTGTGTTAGCAAACGCTACTCGCTTCTCTGCATATGTCGCCTCTAAAGCAGCGCTTGATGCATTTAGCCGCTGTCTATCGGCCGAAGTTCATGCACACAAAATCGCAATTACTTCAATTTATATGCCATTGGTTCGTACCCCAATGATTGCACCAACTAAAATTTATAAATATGTCCCAACCCTTTCACCTGAGCAGGCTGCTGACTTAATTGCTTATGCAATTGTGAAACGTCCGAAACGTATGGCAACCAACTTAGGCCGCTTAGCTTCAATGACTTATTCTGTAGCGCCAGGCATCAATAATATGTTTATGTCGATTGGTTTCCGTTTATTCCCAAGTTCAGATGCAGCGAAGGGACAAAAAACAGAGAAATTAAACTGGGCACAAAAAGCTTATGCACGTATTTTCCCAGGTGAACACTGGTAATTTTGAGTTAAACGCATAACAAATAAAAAGCGCCTTAACTAAGGCGCTTTTTTTAACTAAAAGACTGATCAATCAAGAAACTGAACGTGCCCTGTTTTTACATCGTAAATTGCACCCACAACTACGATCTCACCTCGATCAACCATATCTTTAAGCACACTGCTGTTATTAATAATGTACTGGATATTGTAATGAACATTCATTGCTGTCACTTGGCTAATAAAAGCATTACCTAATTCACGTGGTTGCATAATGTCATATACGCTATCAACCGAATGCATTAATGGTCCAAGCACATATTGAATGTGTGGCATTTCCTTCACATCAGACACTTGCTTTTGCTCTAAACGCAATTGACATGCACTTGTTACCGCACCGCAATCGGTATGTCCTAAAACAACGATGACTTTAGAACCTTTGGCCTGACATGCAAACTCAAGTGAACCCAATACTTTTTGCCCAGCAATATTACCTGCAATTCGCAAGCTGAACAGATCACCAATACCCACATCAAAAATCATTTCGGTGGGTGCACGTGAGTCCATACACCCAAGAACGGCTGCAATCGGATGTTGCCCTTCATCTGCAGTCACACGAATTTGTCGGTAAATATCTCGTTGAAGACGTTCATTTTTTACAAAACGTTCGTTCCCTTCTTTAAGTAAGTTGACGACCTGTTGAGGACTCAGCTTTTGTTGCAAGTCATGTGTACTAATATCAATATCAAGTACCGCATCATCAACATCTTGATAGTGCTGTTTGAATCCGACCAATTTAAGATTTACCTGACGTTTAATGGCCGTTTCACTTTGATAATCTTGAATAACTTGATAGATATCAGGATCGATCGAATCACATTGAGTTGCATCAATAATAAGTTGCTGATGTTTATGTACATGTTCCAATGCCGAAATAAGCGCAGAACGATTAAGAAAGGTGACTTGAGAAGGAAGCTCAATACGAGTCACTACGCCATGCAAACGCTTCTCTCTATAAACACGAATACCTTTATTAAAATTGCCATAGAGAATAAAAGCACTACTGGTAAACAGGCCAATTAAAATTCCCATTAAAAGATCGGTCAGCAAAATTGCAACTAAGGTAATAATAAAAGGTAAAAACTGTTTCCAACCTTTTTGATAAAGCTGTTTAAATAGTTTTGGATGAGTAAGCTTAAAGCCTGTGACAATAAGGATCGCGGCCAATGCAGACAAAGGAATCATGTTCATTAATGGCACAAAGAACAAAACCGCCAACAGCAACAATACCCCATGAATAATGGTAGAGCATTTACTACGCGCGCCTGTATTTGCATTCACCGAACTACGTACAATCACTGAGGTGACGGGCATTCCACCAATTAAGCCCGAAACGATATTCCCTGTGCCTTGTGCCCAGAGTTCGCGATTAGGAGGAGAAGAACGTTTTTGAGGATCGATTTTATCTGCTGCCTCTAAATTCAATAACGTTTCTAAAGATGCAACGACAGCCAGAGTGATTGCCCCTGTGTAAATCATAGGCTCAGCTAAATAGCTAAAATCAGGGAAAATTAATACTTCTTCGGGTGCTTGTAAGATATTCGGTAACTGAATGAGGTTATCAATTTGCACTGCCCATGCAGAACCCATACTCACCAAAATAAAATTTAAAACTGCTGCGAGCACAACCGCAATCAAAGCCGAAGGTAAAGCTAGTTTTTTAAGCGGACTGCTATCCCACGCTAAAATTAAAAATAAACTGAGTAAGCCAATAAGTGCAGCGCCTCCATCAAAACGTTGAAGGAATGCATCTGGTGTTGAAGTCCAAACCTGTTTCCATGAAAAATCAGAAAGTCCAAACAGATAAGGTAATTGCGTGGCAATCAGGATCACGCCAATAGCGGCTAATAACCCTAAAATGACATTATTTGGGATAAAGTTCGCAAAGAACCCTAACTTAAATAATCCAAATAGAATTTGTAGAACACCGGCAAAAATAATACATAATAAAAAGGCGGCATAATTGCCGCCTAATTGTTCTAACTGTACAAGGATGACAGCAGTCAGCCCTGCCGCTGGGCCTGCAACGCTAATGTGAGAACCACTCAGTAAACCCACAATAATGCCGCCCACAATACCTGCAATAATACCAGAGATGATGGGAGCACCTGAGGCTAAAGCAATACCCAAACACAGCGGTAATGCCACGAGGAATACGACAACTCCGGACAAGAGGTCTTTTAAATGAAATCTATTTTTCAGGTTTAAAACCGACATAAAACAACCATTTATAATATAAAGAAATAAGCAAAGTTGTACTATTACAGCCTGAAAGTGAGTAAATGCTTCAAGGCTGGGTTGATGATGTCGAACAACTGAATATCATTAAAGTTTAGTTATGCTATAACGTTGTGTATTTAATTGTGTATTTAACAACGATTTGTTGATCTTAAGATTCACCTCATCTTTACGACTGTTTTTTTCTTATTTTGCTTTTATATAATTATTAAAAAAGTAATATTTTAACCCATAAAAAAAAGCCTCCAATTGGAGGCCTTTTTTATCAATTAAAGACTCTTATTTAGAACCTTTAATTCCTGCTTGTAATAACAATGCACCTAAACCACCAATCTTTTGTTCTTGTGGTTTCTCTTGCTTGCTACGCTGAGGGCGTTCAGCTTGATCTTTACGCGGTTGAGGACGTTTACCTTGAGGCTTACGCTCAAAACGCTGTTCTGTATTTTGTTCACGGCGTAGTGGACGCTGTGCTTTTACAGGTGCAGAACCTTCAGCACGCATACTTAAGTTCACGCGGTTACGTTCAACATCAACCTGCATAACACGCACTTGTACGATCTGGCCCGGTTTTACAACTTTATGCGGATCAGAAACGAATTCATTCGCTAATTCAGAAATATGAACTAAACCATCCTGATGTACACCAATATCAACGAAAGCACCAAAGTTTGTGACATTAGTAATCACACCCTCAAGTTGCATACCTTCTGTCAATTGGCCCACTTCAGTAATATCTTCGCGGAATTTAGCAGTACGGAACTCTGGACGCGGGTCACGACCCGGTTTTTCAAGTTCAGCTAATACGTCTTGTACTGTTGGCAAACCAAATTTGTTATCAACAAATTCATCAGCTTTTACTTGGCGAATGATTTCGGTATTACCAATAATGTCTTTCACAGTTGTCGCTTTTGCTGCAACAATTTTCTCAACAAGACCATAACTCTCAGGGTGAACCGCAGAAGCATCTAAAGGTTCAGAACCATTTTGGATACGTAAGAAACCAGCTGCTTGCTCAAAAGTACGCTCGCCTAAACGTGGTACGCTTTTCAAAGCTTGACGGTTATCAAAACGACCATGCTCTTTGCGGTATTCAACAATTTGCTGAGCAATCGCTTTGTTTAAACCCGCAATATAAGCCAAGATTGCTGGAGAAGCAGTATTTACATCAACACCAACAGCGTTCACACAGTCTTCAACTACTGCGTCAAGAGTTTTTGCTAAACCAGTTTGGTTTACATCGTGTTGATATTGACCTACACCAATTGATTTCGGATCAATCTTAACAAGTTCAGCAAGTGGATCTTGTAAACGGCGAGCAATCGACACTGCTCCACGAATTGAAACATCAAGCTCTGGAAGTTCAGCCGCTGCAAGCTCACTTGCAGAGTAAACAGATGCACCCGCTTCACTTACAGTCACACGTGTTAATTTAAGGTCGGTGTTTGCAGCCATCATTTCAGCCACTACAGCTTCTGTTTCACGGCTAGCTGTACCATTACCAATAGCAATAAGCTCTACATTATATTCACGGCATAGACGTGCAAGCTCAGCAATAGAACCTTCTTTATCTTCTTTAGGCGCGAATGGATAAATCGTGCTATGAGCAAGTACATCACCTGCATCGCTTACTACCGCCAGTTTCACACCAGTACGAATACCAGGGTCAACACCTAAAGTAGTACGACCACCTGCTGGCGCTGATAATAATAAATGACGAAGATTTTCAGCAAATACCTGCATTGCTTCTGCTTCGGCAGTAAGTCGTTTTTCTGTGAGCAATGAATGCTCGATTTGAGGACGAACTTTACCCAACCAGAATAATTTTGCAGTTTGTTTTAAGAAGTCCTGACGTGCTTGAGGTTGAATTTGCTCAAGGTTGTATTCAGTTTCGATACGCGCTAATGGTGCATCATCTTCACCATCAACTTTTAAACCTAATACATTTTCTTGACGACCACGTAACATCGCCAATAAACGGTGTGAAGGTAGCTTGTTTAAACCTTCAGAAAATTCAAAGTAATCGCGGAATTTTTTACCGACTTCTTTCTTTTCTTCAGAAGCAACTGTACTTTTTAAAACCGCAGTTTTTGCAAAAGTTGCTTTTAATTCTGTAGTAAGCGCAATATTTTGTGCCCAGTCATCAATCAGAATATGCTGGATCGCATCTAACTGACTTTCAACATCTGGATAGTCTTCATGACTGAAACCAGCCAATGCTTCTGTCGGGTCAATTTGTTCTGCAATAATTTTTTCAGCAATCGGTCCTAAACCTGCTTCTTTTGCTTTAAAAGACTTACTTGTACGCTTAGGACGATACGGTGCATAAATTTCTTCTAAAGCATTTTTTGTTTCGGCTGCATTCACCCGCGCCAACAAGTCATCATTCAATTTATTCTGTTCTTGCAATGACTGAATGACCTTTTCACGGCGCTCATATAAATCACGTAAATACGCTAAACGAGTATCTAATTGGCGTAACTGCGTATCATCTAAACCTTGTGTTACTTCTTTACGGTAACGGGCAATGAATGGAACACTGGCACCTTCGTCAATTAAGCGGATGGCAGCTTCTACTTGGTTTGGACGTACGGCAAGCTCACTTGCCAACTGCTGAACTAAGTCAGTCATCGTGTTTGATCCCACAAGGATAAAGTTTAAAAGCACTGATTATAAAGACCAAGCCCATAAAATCCACACTTGTTTGCGTATTCAAAACGTTTTTTTGTATTGACTCTGAATATTTATACTTTTTACGACTACTAGAGCACGTAAAAACAGTGATTTAAGTATGAAAAAGTTAAGACTGAACCCTATCTTTTAATCTTTATAAAATATAAACGTACGACTTATGTCATGAACATGACAAAAAATTAATATAATTTATGAGAAATTGATCATATTGATACATAGCCCAAAAGATAAAAATATTGAGGTTGAGCACTGCTTTATTCCTCTAATTTGTTATTTACTCAGTTTTTTTATCTTATTCAGCAATCAAAAGTCTATTATATTTATTTCAAATAACTGATTTGAAACAATTAGTTATTACTATTGAGTAATTAGAAATTTATTGAAAATTTAACTATTTGTTGTTTTAGATCTATCTTTGCTAAATTATGGGCTTAAGATGTTGTTTTTTGGTTTCAAACCACCTTGAAAATTGTAATTTTGAGCAAATTGATACATAGTCTAAACAAGAACATCGGCATTATACTGGGGGCTTGTTGGCAATAAGCCTATCCGACCCAATAATATATAAATTATGACTTTAAAAGGGAGTACATCATGAGTTTAGTTGTACCTGCTGAACATCCTGAAACCGTACACAACGAAACGGATCGTGTCGAACGTATTTTAGTGGTCGATGACGATGTGCGTTTACGTACCCTCTTGCAACGTTTTTTGGAAGATAAAGGCTTTGTTGTAAAAACTGCCCACGATGCTTCGCAAATGGACCGTTTATTACAACGTGAGTTATTTTCACTTATCGTACTCGACTTTATGTTACCGGTTGAAGATGGTTTAAGTATTTGCCGTCGTTTACGCCAATCAAATATTGATACGCCAATCATCATGTTAACAGCACGTGGTAGCGATTCAGACCGTATTGCCGGTCTTGAAGCTGGTGCAGATGACTACTTGCCAAAACCATTTAACCCAAATGAGCTTTTAGCACGTATCCGTGCAGTATTACGTCGCCAAGTTCGTGAAGTTCCGGGTGCACCAAGCCAACAAGTTGAAGTGGTTAGCTTTGGACCATGGTCTCTAGACTTATCAACTCGTACGCTGACACGCGAAGGACAAATCGTTACCTTAACAACTGGCGAATTTGCTGTATTAAAAGCATTGGTACAACATCCACGTGAACCATTAACACGCGATAAACTGATGAACTTAGCGCGTGGCCGTGAATGGGGTGCAATGGAACGTTCAATTGACGTTCAAGTTTCTCGTTTACGTCGTTTAATTGAAGATAACCCAGCACGTGCACGTTACATCCAAACTGTATGGGGTGTCGGCTATGTATTCGTTCCAGATGGTGCTGAATAAGCTTGAGATAAGATAGAGTGAGTTTAGAACCAATCGCCCCACAGAACTTTACCGATTACGTGACCTATTCAGAGCGTAAACGGACTCGATGGGAACGTTTTCTCGATAAAATAAAGCCACGTTCTGCTGCCATGCGTACCACTATTCTGGTACTGCTGGTGGTGTTCTTTAGCTTATTTATGTCGTTATGGTTCTTTTGGCGAACTCTGTATTTACCTGAAATTCAACAACACGCCCGTTATCTTGCGGTCGAGCTTGAGCTCGTCAACAATCCTGATATACGAATTTTTCATCGTGAAAATGAAGTAGATATTGATGCGTGGTTGCGTAATCGAGTCGGTATTGAATACGTTACCAACCCCAAAGAATATCCAAGTGTCCGAGAAAAGGTCATTGCCGAGTTTTTTACCAATCATGTCGAAAAAAAGCTGGCAAATGAGATTGGGACTAAAGACGTTACCGTTTACTTTCAGTTTAAACCGAGCCCACGCATTTGGATTCAAACACCTGAAATGCATGGGAACTGGGTTCGTGAGCCTTTAAAAACCTATGCCAACTACAGTCCTGAACTTTTAGTGGGTTGGGTCGTGGGTGTTCCATTACTGTCGGCTATCATTATTTTAATTTTGGTTCGACAGATGAACCGCCCTCTGCGTCGTTTGCAAAATGCTGCCAATGAATACAGTAAATCTGGAACAGCGCCGTACCTTGATACCAATCACGGTCCATTAGAAATTCGTCAAGTAAACCAAGCCTTTAATCGTATGGTCTATACACTCGATCAGACTGAGCGTGAACGACGTATTATGTTGGCAGGTATTTCACATGATTTACGCACCCCTCTTACACGCATACGTTTAACAGCAGAGATGCTGCCTGATGAGTTTTTGCGTGAAGGTTTGGTTTATGACGTAGATGATATGGATGCAATTCTTAATCAGTTCATTTCGTACATGCGCGATGGCTCAGATGAGGAGTTGAAAGACACCAATATCAACATGCTTTTGCAAGAACTTGTTGTACAATTTAAACCTCTCGATATTCAATTCGAGATGCAGGATGTACCTATTATTCCGGCACGTAGTCTTTCTTTAAAAAGATTGATTGCCAACTTGATTAATAATGCAAAACGCTATGGTGCTGAACCGATAGAGCTCAGTGCAAAAGTTGAAAATGAATCTATTTTAATTACTGTTGCTGATCATGGTGAAGGCATTCCGGCAGATCAAATTGAAGAGTTAATGCAACCTTTTGTCCGCGGAGACTCAGCAAGAACCATCCAAGGCAGTGGTCTTGGGCTGGCTATTGTTAAACGTATTGTCGATATTCATCATGGTGAGATTCAAATTCATAATCGTGAACAAGGTGGTTTAGAAGTTATTATTTCTTTGCCAATCCCAAAACCGACTACCGAAGAAAATACCACGACAAATCCTTTGGAAAAAATAAAACAAACATTAAGTGAGCGCTTTTAATTTGATCAATCAGCAATTAAAAGCCTTGTTTTAATGATAAATAAAAGCAATAAAAATCAATTAAATAAAAACCATAAATATAGTTTATACCGCCATTTATTTACAAAATTAGACCTTAGCCTAACACCTATGCACTTTTCAATTTTTCATAGCTAAAATCCCGTATGTTTTGACAATATTGAGGATGTCCAATGTCTTTAAGTCGTATTCGCCTAGCTTCTCTTCATGACAAGGTCATCAGTGCTGAACAAGCTGCGCAATTCATCGAAAATGGAATGACCGTTGGTATGAGTGGTTTTACTCGTGCCGGTGAAGCTAAAGCTGTTCCACAAGCACTTGTAGAGCATGCAAAGAAAAATCCGTTAAAAATCACGTTAATTACGGGTGCTAGCTTAGGTAATGACTTAGACAAACAACTCACGGAAGCAGGTGTTTTATCTCGTCGTATGCCATTTCAGGTAGACAACACTTTACGTCGTGCGATTAACAACGGCGAAGTTATGTTTATTGATCAACATTTATCAGAAACTGTTGAGCAAATGCGTAACCAGCAACTTAAACGTCCAGACGTTGCGGTGATTGAAGCAATCGCGATTACTGAAGATGGCGGTATTATTCCAACAACTTCTGTAGGTAACTCTGCAAGCTTTGCTATTTTTGCCGAAAAAGTTATTGTTGAAATCAACACCTCTCTAAGCGAAAGCTTTGAAGGTTTGCACGACATCTATATTCCGACTTACCGTCCAACACGTACTCCAATTCCATTAACAAAAGTGGATGAGCGTATTGGTACAACAGCAATCCAAATTGATCCTGCAAAAATTGTAGGTATTGTATTTAACGATACACATGACTCACCATCAACAGTAACTCCTCCAGATGATGAGACTCAAGGCATTGCAAACCACTTAATTGCTTTCTTTAATAAAGAAGTTGCAGAAGGTCGTTTACCGAAAAACCTTGGTCCATTACAAGCAGGAATTGGTTCTATTGCCAACGCTGTATTAACAGGTTTAAAAGATTCTGATTTTGAAGACCTCATCATGTACTCAGAAGTACTACAAGACTGTACTTTTGAACTCATTGATGCAGGCAAAATGAAATTTGCTTCTGGTAGCTCAATTACCCTTTCTGCAAAATGTGGTGAAAAAGTTTTTGGCAATATCGAAGCTTACAAAGACAAATTAGTGCTTCGTCCACAAGAAATTTCTAACCATCCTGAATTGGTTCGTCGTTTAGGGATTATCGGCATTAACACTGCGCTTGAGTTTGATATTTACGGTAACGTGAACTCAACTCACGTGTGTGGTACTAAAATGATGAACGGTATTGGTGGTTCAGGTGACTTCGCTCGTAACGCTCACTTGGCGATCTTTGTAACCAAATCAATTGCTAAAGGCGGCGATATCTCTTCTATCGTACCAATGGTAAGCCACGTTGATCACAGTGAACACGACGTTGATATTTTAGTGACAGAGCAAGGTTTAGCAGACTTACGCGGTTTAGCGCCTCGTGAACGCGCTCGCGCTATTATTGATAATTGTGTACACCCACTTTATCGTGATGCATTAAATGACTACTTTGACCGTGCATGTACTAAAGGTGGACATACTCCTCACTTACTTCGTGAAGCATTGTCTTGGCATGCAAACTTCGAAGAAACAGGTCAAATGCTTCAAGCAGCACCAGTTGCAAAATCAGCTTAAATCACTGGTTTAATTCAAGCACTCCTTCGGGGGTGCTTTTTTATTTGTTTAAATTATTAATAAAAAACTGCTCAAGCCCGAATTTTTATTTTATCTTTTCAGCACATCAAAACAAAAAGTAGAAATCCATATGTTTATTATTCGTCAATTTACAAATGCAGATCTGGATGACGTCGTTATTTTATGGGAAAACTGTGGTCTGACTCGTCCTTGGAATAATCCTGAAACCGATATTTTCAGAAAAGTCTCACAACAGGATGATTTGTTTTTAGTTGCTATTAAAGATGAGCAACTGATTGGTACGCTTATGGGCGGCTACGACGGCCATAGAGGCTGGATTAACTATCTGGCTGTTCACCCCCACCAACAACGCTTAGGAATCGCTACAGCGCTCGTTCAGCAGCTTGAGAAGCGCCTCATTGCTCGCGGCTGCCCAAAACTTCAATTATTAGTCCGTAAAGACAATTTGAATGTGTTGAACTTTTACGAACAGCTTGGCTATGACGAGGTAGAAGCCGTGTGCTTAGGAAAACGACTTATTCGTGATAGTTCTCATGATTAGAACCACGTTTCGGTTGGACTATTTTTAGAAAGTTAAGGTGATATTGGGGATAACCCTCTTTGCTTGTGGATAAAATGAGATTTATACACAGGTAAGGCTTAATATTTTTATTAAATAAACAGGCATGAAAAAAGCCCCATACATTATGTATGGGGCTTTTTCGAATATGGTGGCGAGACCCAGGATCGAACTGGGGACACACGGATTTTCAATCCGTTGCTCTACCTACTGAGCTATCACGCCGATGGCCTGTATTAAGCCGTATCTCAGAACAATAGTCAACAATTATCCTGAGTTTCTGATTTAAATGAGTATTTTTTATACTTAAAAAAAATCCCTGATGGGATCAGGGATTGAAAACACAAATAATGGTGGCGAGACCCAGGATCGAACTGGGGACACACGGATTTTCAATCCGTTGCTCTACCTACTGAGCTATCACGCCGAAGTGGGCGTATTAAACAATGTTTATAAGAAGACGTCAAGCAACTTCCGTGTTTTTTGTAACAAGTGATTATTTTTAAATCACAACTACAAAATAATAGAAGCTTTTAGTGATGTAGTTTACCAATGTGAGCCAAACAGCGATGAATCGCGCCACAGCCTGGTTCAAAAGTTTTAACACCTTTTGACTCTTCTATACGGCAAGCTTCTTCGACTAAGCGCTCAGCTACCCCACGACCACGGTTCGCAGGGTGCACAACAATATATTCAAGAACCTTGCTTTCGCCTTGTCCTGAAGACCAAATTGCACCTATAATTTTGGTGTTAAATTCGGCAGTGTATAGCGTGGTATACTGTTGTAAATCTTGTTCAAGTTGTTCAATCGCATCGTGCCCGTCACCAAACTCCGGACTTGTATCATACAGTCGCTCAAGCTGATCGCGGATCTCTGAATTATCTAGAGAACTATAAGCATGTACGGTAATAGGCATTGATTAACCCTCCTGAGCAAACTATGATGCTGTCACGAATTCGTCACAGCGAAATTGTCGTTAACATCCAATCATTTTTGACGTTTTTTGAGGAACGTGTCCATGACGCAACGTATCAGTGAAGTGGTTAGAAATACCAATGAAACCAAAATTCGAGTTCGTTTAAATCTCGACGGTACTGGTCAAGGCACACTAAACACTGGAGTTCCATTTTTAGACCATATGATTGATCAAATCAAGCGACATGGCTTATTTGATATCGATATTCATTGTGACGGAGACCTCGAGATTGATGATCACCACACCGTAGAAGACTGTGGTATCACGCTTGGACAAGCTTTTGCACAAGCTTTAGGCGATAAAAAAGGTTTAAAACGCTATGGTCATTTTTATGCACCATTAGACGAAGCTTTATCTCGCGTTGTTGTAGATTTATCTGGTCGTCCGGGTTTATTCATGGATATTCCATTTACTCGTGCGCGCATCGGTACCTTTGATGTCGATTTATTTTCTGAGTTTTTCCAAGGTTTCGTAAACCATGCGCTTATGACCTTACACATCGATAACTTAAAAGGTAAAAATAGCCACCATCAAATCGAAAGTGTGTTCAAAGCACTTGCTCGTGCTTTACGTATGGCATGTGAAGTTGATCCACGTGCAGAAAACACGATTGCATCGACAAAAGGTAGCCTCTAATGACACGTATGGCGTTACTTGATTATGGCATGGGCAATCTACACTCAGCGGCTAAAGCACTTGAGCATGTGGGCGCTACAGTCGATGTGACCAATGATCCAAAGTTAATTGCACAAGCCGACAAAATTGTTTTTCCGGGCGTTGGTGCAATGCGTGACTGCATGCAAGGTATGCGTGAAGCAGGTATTGATGAAGTTGTACGTAAAGCTGCTTTTAATAAACCTGTTCTTGCGATTTGTGTAGGTATGCAAGCATTGCTACAAAGTTCTGAAGAAAATGGCGGTGTAGACGCATTAGGTATTTTTGACGGCGTAGTAAAACATTTCCCTCAAATGGAAGGTTTAAAAGTACCACACATGGGCTGGAACCAAGTTCACCAAATGGACCCAAACCATCCAATGTGGAACAACATCGAACAAGATGCTCGCTTCTACTTTGTACATAGTTACTATGTCGAACCAAAAGATGAAAGCGTTGTGGCTGCGACTTGTGAGTATGGTGTGAACTTCTGCACTGCGATTCACAAAGATAATTTATTCGCGACTCAATTCCACCCAGAGAAAAGTCATACTGCTGGTTTGCAGTTACTTAAAAACTTTGTGGAATGGAATATTTAATCTGATTTAAAACTGAAAAAGATCAGGTCTAAATGGCCTGATCTTTTTTTTATTTACAATAACAAGTAATCATTTATAGAATGATGTTTTATTCAACAAAATATTGAATATTTATACTTTTAAATAAAACCAAATGATCAGGAAAAAAAATGAATTCACCTTTCGAAAATCAATCACTTCAACAAGATTCACCCTTCAAAGCTAGTGGTCGTTTTGGGCGACTCTCTTATGCTGCTTGGACATTCTTATTTTCACTCGTCATCGGTATCGCTGTTGTCATCATCGCTTTTACTTTTGGATTTACATCTAGTCAGGAACTAACTGGCCTTTCTACGGCAGGCATGATTGTTATCGCCATTCTTTATATTGTTTGCCTCTATGTAAGCTTTGTATTTACCATCCGCCGCTTGCACGACCGCAATAATACAGGATGGCTATCGTTACTGATGCTGATCCCCGCCGTAAACCTGATTTTTATGATCTATCTCTTTGCGGCAAAAGGTACAGAAGGCAATAATGATTACGGCCCACAGCGCCCTACCCCTGGTTGGGAACGTGTTTTAGGCTGGATTTATATTGTCCTAATTCCACTTGCTTTGGTTTTTGCTGTCGTTGCCACAATCATGTCTCCGACCTATGAAGGCTATGTCGAGAAAAGTGAAAGTGTGGTCATTGGTACACCTCCTCAGTCTCAGTAATTTTTAAAGACATTCATAAAGCCTAGTCCTCTAGGCTTTATTCATATATAAAGTGAATAGCCCAATTCATTTGTACGCTGTTAAATATGTCCGAAGCCGTTGCCCTCCTTGATAAAGCCTCTATTCAGCAGCTTCCTCCTTTTGAAAATCTTAACCACCATAATATTGTGGTGATTGAAAATATTGAGCAATGTAAAAGTATTGAAGAAGAATTAAAAAACGCTGCAATTTTGGGATTTGATTCTGAGTCTAAACCTACATTTAAAGTGGGTGAAATCTCAACTGGTCCACACTTAATTCAACTTGCTACAACACAAAAAGCCTATTTATTTCATGTCAATTCATCGACTTTAAAATTCTTACAGCCCATTTTATCTAACCAGAAGCAAATTAAAGTCGGTTTTGGCCTTAAAAATGATAAGCACATTTTTCATAAAAAAGGCATAGAGCTAGAAAGTTGTGTCGACCTTGCCAAAGGGTTTAGTCACTTTGGTTTTAAAGAGCAAATGGGCTTACAAAAAGCGGTGGCACTGTTGTTTGGACAATATCTCGCAAAGTCGAAAAAAGTTGGAACTTCAAATTGGGCACGAAAGCCACTTACACCACAACAAATAAATTATGCCGCCGCCGATGCTTATGCTGCATTACTCGTATTTGAAGAGCTCAGAAACCAAAAACTATTACCTGCTCACATTTCACAAACTATTCAAACCGCACTTCAAGCGTAAAGTAATAAAAGTCTTTTCTAAGGCTTAGCGATTGATCAATACTTTGCTAAGATGTGCACAATTTCATAAACATGATGAAGCAAGGAGCGAAAGCATGCTAATCATTCCAGCAATTGACCTGAAAGATGGTAAATGTGTGCGTTTAAAACAAGGGCGTATGGAAGACGATACCGTTTTCTCTGACGATCCGGTTGCAACTGCCCAGCATTGGGTAAATGAAGGTGCGCGCCGTTTGCATTTGGTTGATTTGAATGGCGCTTTCGCAGGTACTCCAATTCATAAACCTGTTGTTGAAGCAATTGCTAAAGCTCAGCCAGAATTACCAATTCAAATTGGTGGTGGTATTCGCTCATTAGAAACCATTGAACACTATTTAGAAGCTGGTGTGACGTTTGTCATTATCGGTACTAAAGCTGTTCAAGAACCTGAATTTGTAGAAGAAGCTTGTAAACGTTTTGCAGGCCACATCATTGTTGGTATTGATGCCATGAATGGTATGGTTGCAACTGACGGTTGGGCAAACGTTACTGATGTGAAAGCAACTGATTTAGCGAAACGCTTTGCTGATGCAGGCGTGTCTAGCATTGTTTATACAGACATTGCTCGTGACGGTATGATGCAAGGTGTAAACGTTGAGCAAACTGTAAACTTGGCTCAATACTCAGGTTTACCAGTAATCGCTTCTGGTGGTGTTACCAACCTTGATGACGTTCGTAACTTAAAAGGCCAACCGGGCATTTTAGGTGCGATTACAGGCCGTGCAATTTATGAAGGTACTTTAAACCTTCGTGAAGCTCAGCTTTTGTTAGATGAAAACCGTCTTTAATTTTTAAGATGTAAAAAAAGAGCCTGTTTAGGCTCTTTTTTATTTTTTGATTATCTTTAGTTTAATAACTTTTCTAAATCGATTACCTCATCCGCAATTTCCATCGCATACGGTGAATGCGTAATCATGATCACGGATGGAACAACCTGCTGAATATATTCAAGTATATTTTTTGCAGTATCTACATCCAAGGCGGCAGTCGGTTCGTCTAGGATGATAAGCTGCGGGCGAGCTAAAAGACCTCGAAGAATGCAAATTCTTTGCTTTTCTCCTCCTGAAAAATTCTTATAAATTTCAGTTAAATCATCATCGAGCGTTAGTTGATGCTTTTTCAAAATATGTAATAGATTAAATTGATCAAGCATCTGAAGTAGGTAAGAATCCTCATATATATGCGAGGAGTTATAAACTAAATTATCTCTAAGGGAATAAGGAAAAATAACTGGTTGCTGTGCAACGTAAACAACCTCATCAAAAATATGCTTAGAGAAATTTTGGCTAATATCAATATTCTTATAGCAAAGCTGCCCTGATTGAATCTGGTAGACACCCATTAAATAATTCATTAGAGAAGTTTTTCCCAAGCCAGTTTGCCCAATCACTACATACGTTTTATTAGGTAATATTTTTAAATTAAAATGATCTACGGCTCGTTTCCCGAGTAAAAATTTAGCATTTATAAATTGAAAGAGAACGTTAGAGTCTTGAACGATAGAATGCGTATAATTTTCTTTATTGAGATCAAAGTATTTTCGATATTTTGCTAAGGCGACAAAGTTGCCATTTAAACGCATCAAGCTTTGAGAAACCGCTAAAAATGGATTGGTGAGTTGAATAATATAGGTACTTATCAATACAAAAGCACCCGGTGTAAGCTGCTTTTCAGTTGAAAGAAATACGGTGAATAACATAAAAAAGAGTAAAAAAAGAAAGATCAGGAACAATTGAGAAATCATCAATAGCCCTATTTTCTTGTTCCTATCTTTAGCTGTTTTGATGAATGAGTCTAATGTGGTATTAAATTTTGATAATTGGAACGGTACTGCATTTTTTACTTTAATTTCATATGAATTTGAGATCTGATGTATCAAATGGCTATTTACCTGATTATCTTGTTGATACATCGAATCGAATAAAGAACTGCTTGTTTTATTTATATGAAAGGAAACTAAAAAAATAACGATAGCTACCAATAAAAAACTGATACTAAAAAGTAAGCTAATGGTTGTAAATAACACTGCAAAGATCATAACCAATTGAAAAATGATTGGTCCCAAATGAAGCAGTAACGTTAAATTAATCTCACCAAAAGCAGAACTTCCTCTTGCAAGATCACTGATCACTGTTCCAGCCTCAATTTGATCTTGCTCATCTTTTTTAAGATTTAAATAATTTTTTAGTCCCGCAAAGATTAATGCACTTTTGAAATCAACCATCAAATAAGCACTAAAAATATTTTTCGTCCAATTACATAACTCATTCGCTAACCATGCTGCCGCATATGCGAGTACGATTAGATATAAGAAATTAAATGGAAGTCGAATATCTAGTGAAAAGTTATATGCCTGTGCAGAGTAATCAATAATAATTTTTAACAAGTATGGCAATAATGTCGTAAAGAATGCTGTAAACATCACTAATAAAAACATGAGAAACATACTACCTTTCTGTTTCTTATAATTTTCTTTAGAAACCTGCCATAAAAATTTATAGTTTTGAATATCTTGTGAACTTAATAAAAACTTCATTTCTGTATCTTTTTTCTATTAAAACGAGTTAAAAATAATTTCATTACACAAGAAATATCATAACTTGCCTTATTTACTCTTATTCATATTTTTTTTGTTTAAATTGAATTCGTATGTTTTTAAGATAGGTCATATGCATCATATATGCCTTCAATAAACTGCATAAATTTTAAAAACATATATTTTATTAAAAAGCTTAAATTCCAAATCAATACACCACATTACGAGTAAATTTAAGCACTTGGTTACCACTATTGATATAGGTATAAGTAACAGAACTTTCAAAAATGAAAGATGAACCAGCAGGTATTATTTTTTTGCTGTCTGTAAATTGTATGGTCAACTCACCTTCTAATACGTAAATAATTTCCTGCCATCCATCTGCATCTGCTTCCGCAACGTAAGACTCCCCTACAGCCAAGGACCATATCCAAAGTTCAACTTGGGAACGAGATGGAACTGAAGCGAGTAAGGTTGCTTTACTTTCTTCATCTTCACCCTGCCAAGCGAGTGCATTTACTACAGCATGTTCTTTATGCTCAGGTGCACTCACAATCGTTTTAAAATCCACACCCAACACTGCTGCAATCGCATCGAGTTTAGCCAAACTAATATTGACCTGCCCTGTTTCCAAAGCAGCAATGGTTCGTCTACTCACACCTGCCTGATCTGCCAAATCTTGTTGACTCAAATCTCGCTCATCTCTTAATGAACGAATATTTGTGCCTACGTGCTGTAAAACGTTACTTGACTGGCTCATAAAATGGATTAGCAAGAAAATTTGAGCAATATATTGCACAAAATACAAGAATAGCGCAATATGTGCAGTATATTGCACAATTTAATTTAACTTGAGTATGTCACCAATTTCTCTGAGTTCAAGCAAAGCCCCACAGTTAGCCCTGATTCTGATTACGATCATTTGGGGAGGAACATTCCTTACTGTGCAGTATGCGCTGAATTTTGCATCACCTATGTTTTTTGTAGGCTGTCGTTTTGCTGTAGCAGCTCTTACTTTGCTTCTTATCTCATTAAAAAGTATGAAAGGTGTTACTTTAAAAGATTTAGGCGCTGGTAGCGCGATTGGTCTTGTGATTGCGGCAGGCTACGGCACCCAGACCATTGGCCTACAAACCATTCCGAGTAGTGAATCCGCTTTTTTAACGGCGCTATATGTTCCGCTTGTTCCTATTTTAATGTGGCTCATCTTTAGAAAAACTCCACATATTATGACTTGGGTGGGAGCTGCTCTTGCGTTTGCTGGCCTTGTTTTCTTAACGGGAAATGGTTTTGAGCAAATTTCATTAAGTTTTGGGCAGCTGTTAACAATCTTGGGTGCCTTTGCGATTGCTTTAGAAATTATTTTTATTAGCTACTTTGCTGGAAAGGTAAATTTACGCCGCGTCACAATCATTCAACTTGGCGTCGCTTCTCTACTTTCTTTCGCCATCATGCCTGTGGTGGGTGAACATATGATTCCAGCATTTTCATGGCCCCTAGTACTGATTGCTATTGCATTAGGTTTAGCGAGTGCACTCATTCAATTTGTTATGAACTGGGCTCAACGTGTGGTTGATCCTTCACGTGCTGCAATTATTTATGCAGGCGAACCTGTTTGGGCGGGCATTATTGGCCGAATTGCAGGTGAGCGTTTGCCAATGATTGCCCTTTTTGGCGGTGCTTTAGTAGTCTTAGGCGTTTTAGTCAGTGAGTTAAAAATTAAGTTACCAATTAAAAAAGCTAAAAGAATTCGAGAATAAAAAAAGAGAGCTTAACGCTCTCTTTTTTACTATCTATCTATTATTTTTTCTTCAATAACGTACACGGTTGGTAGTACTCAACCGTCGGCATTGGGTCATAAAATGGATGGAGCAAAGTCTTCCACTCCTGATAAGCCTCAGACTTTCTAAACCCTTCTGTATGGTTTTCAATTTCATCCCAGAAAATCATTAAAATATAATGATGGGGATCGGTTGCATGCTTAATCAGTTGGACCGCATTAAAGCCTTCCATTGGATAAACAATATGTTTAGCCTGCTCGAATGCTTCAAGAAATGCTTCACTTTGCCCAGACTTTATACTCAAATGTACATGTTCAATAATCATAATTTATTGATACATCGGGCGGTTATCATTTAACGCAATCAATCCACGAATTGCACGATATACAATCCAGATCCACGCAGCACCAATTACACCCACACAGAATACGGTCGATGAAATGGCAACCCCTGCAAACAGGTCAGTATTTTCACCTGTAAAGAACAAGAAAATAAACGGCAGAAAGGCAATAATATTCCAAGCCAGATACCACCAGAATGTTCTGATTTGCCATGTAAAGTGGCTCGCAAAAATCGAGCCTTGTACATCAGACCGTTTTACGTAGTTAATAATTAAAGCAATAACCGCAAGTAAGCCGCCTGTAAAAATGGCAACAATATAAAGTACATATAAAATAAGTGTTAAAGTACGATTTGGATCTTGGTCGATAGAACTATTCATTTTTATACCTCTCAAGTTTATTAAAACGATTTACTTTTATGAGCCCCGCAATACGTTTAAGGGAGAAATTAGCCACAAAATCAAAAGTAAATGAAAGAATATGGTACAAAAATAAATCTTACGAAAGGGTTGTTTTTGTGTTTTATGTCTCAGTTTTTGTTGTGCCCACCATGCAGCTGGCCAACCTCCTAAAAAGCTAACAATGTGCAATGTTTGTTCAGGTACACGGCGATTACCCAATTGTGCGGCTTCTTTATCTTGAGAATAAAGCCAATAACTTAAGGCATTCATCATTAAAACAAATAACAACGTATAAGCTGGCAAAATATGAATAAAGCTCATAATTCCCATTAAAACGAAATAAAACACGATCCCCATTTGCATTGCAGACCATGGACTGGCTTGAAAAGAAGATTCTGCTTTTACGGGCTTTGACGCTTTTCGGGTTTGAGATGCTTTTAAATAGGTGACCTGCTGAGCACGAAAACGGCCTCGTTCATCGAGAATCACCCGATATTCCAGTGCACATCCAATAATTGGCCGAGGTCCGGGGCGTGCAAAATCTTTGATATGCAAAAAGACTCGCTCTTTTTCAGCATCATCCGGCTGAATAAAGCCATAACCTTTTTCGTCGAACCATTCGACTAAACGCCCCTGATCTCGCATCTCTATTCCTTTTATGCTTTTACATGACTTAAACGGTCTTGCATCATTGCTCGCATTTCTTGCGGGTCTTTTTGCAAAATGTCATCGCCGGTACGTCCTTCTTCTTTATTTTTTTGAGCAACTTGCAAACGCATTGACCAAAAACGGCACGCTGCCATTGCCAAGAACACATCTAAACATGCAAGCTCATCTGATGTAAGCGTACGAACTTTTTGGTATGCCTCTAAATAAGCAACTACTTTGTCGGAGTTTAAATGTGCTTCTGGATATTCGGTACAAAAATCATTGATGGTAATCGCAATATCAAACAGTAATTCATCTTGATTTAACTCATAAAAATCTAGAATACCTTGTAATTGCTCACCTTCAAACAAAGTATTGTCACGGAATAAATCAGAGTGAATAAAACCTGTTGGTCGATTTGAATACTGCGCTGTTTTCGCATTAAAAGCTTGATAGACCTGCTCAAGTAACGTTTGGTCGTCTTGAGTCATATTTGGTTTAAGCTGCTCTGCAACGCCTGTCCAGTATTGATGATCACGTCTATATTCACGCTCAAGTGGAAAGTCTTGTAAAGCCACATGCAGTTTCGCCTGTGCATCTGCAATCGCTGCGACTTGCGCTACTGTAGTTTGCATGGGATGGTGTCCCATTAAACGTGGTGCAATTTGTGCAGGCTTGTCTGCAATCACATGAACCGCTTGTCCGCTATGTTTTAACGGCACGGCAACGGGTACATCATGAGTCCCTAATTGCTCAAGTACAGGAATAAGTTCACCTGCACCTTGTGCATCTAACTCTTCAAATACAGTCAATACATATTGTTTGCGGTTTACATCAACCAAAAAATAATTGGTGTTTTGAATACCTCCCTGAATTGGGTTCAGCTCCAACACCTCTAATCCATAAGGTGCAGCAAAGGTGCGAACTTCATCTAAACTCAACGGGGTATAAACCGACATGGAAAACCTGCAAAAAACATCTGTGAAGTTTGATAGAATACCTCTTCCCTCCATGAAGGTGTAGCGCCTGTGTAGGAACTTTCACCAACGGCGATTATTTTTGGAAAAAGCTATGCTTGCTAAACGTATTATTCCTTGCCTAGACGTTGATAACGGACGCGTAGTTAAAGGCGTTCAATTCCTCGATATTCGTGATGCTGGCGACCCTGTTGAAGTGGCACGTCGCTATAACGAACAAGGTGCAGACGAAATTACTTTCTTAGACATTACCGCTACACATCATGGACGCGATACCACTTACCGTACTGTTGAACGTATGGCCGAGACTGTATTTGTGCCATTAACTGTCGGTGGTGGTGTACGTAAGGTTGAAGATATTCGTGCGTTATTAAATGCAGGTGCAGACAAAGTGAGTATTAACTCGGCTGCCGTATTTAACCCTGAATTTGTTCAAGAAGCTTCTCAGCACTTTGGCGCACAATGTATTGTGGTTGCGATTGATGCCAAAAAAACTGGCGACAACAAATGGGAAATCTTTACTCACGGTGGCCGTAAACCAACTGGTATTGATGCCATTGAATGGGCTGTAAAAATGGCTGACTATGGTGCCGGTGAGCTACTCATTACCAGTATGGACGCCGACGGTACTAAAGCAGGTTACGATATTGCATTAATGCGTGCTATTAATGACCGCGTTACCATTCCAACGATTGCCTCAGGCGGTGTAGGTAACTTACAACACCTTGCAGATGGTATTTTACAAGGTGGTGCCGATGCAGTATTGGCGGCAAGTATTTTCCACTTTGGTCAATATACGATTCCGGAAGCTAAACAATATTTAGCTGAACAAGGCATCGAAATGCGCTTGTAAGCTTAATCATAATTAAAGGGGCGATATGCCCCTTTATTTTTTATGCCGCACCATTTATTTCTTTCACTTCACTAGGAAGTTCTAGTTTTTCTTTTTTCTCGACCCATTTTGCTGGAAAGATTTTTTCTACAGCTTGAGTTAACGGTTTAGCAAATAAAGTAGGCAACCGAACACCCAAAGGATTTTGTTCTTTTAAATCTGCCGAAGACACCACACGTGTTCCCATCACATAATCAAACCAAGGTTTGGTCACACACCAATTGGCATCTTGATTAGAGTTCATGTGGTGGTCGTAATGCCATGGAATTTTACGCTTTGCCCATTCAGGCTCTAAATGTGCACGGCGATGAATATAATAATAATTTCCAGCACTGTACCAAGCTGCGAGTGCCATGCCTTTTGAAAATGGATAGAAAATTGCGCTTGAAACGGTTGCCACCACAGCAAGCGAAATTAACTCATTTTTAGTTCGCCAGTTACCAACGCCCTCAACATAGCAATCATCATGAAATTGTTGTTTACGGACTTCACGATGGTGTGCCCAATGAGATTCCATGCTTTTTGGTACTGGGCTATAGCGCGGTTGTCCCACACGGTGTACACCATGCAAAATATATTTATGCGCCACCCATTCAAATGCATTCGCAACTGCAATTCCGGCAATAAACCCTTTTAACATCACCTAACTCCTTTTTCTTTTTATTCAGCATATAAAATTCGTTATGCTAGGTATTGACCAGAATTTATGGTTTCATTGACAAATCACGACAAGAAAGAGGTGGTTAGGGATGCCACAACTAAAGAATTATACAGGCTCAGTGTATGGAGGGCTGGGACATCTATTAAAAGCTTATTGCGAAGCCAATGAATTAGCTATTCCAGAACAATTAGAACAAATTCAAAATCTGGAACGCTTTGACTACGTCGTTTGGCGTGATCTATTAGAAGTGATTTATAAACTGGACCCGAAGCCGGGATTAGGTCTGGAAATTGCCAAATATGTGCAACCCAAACACTTAGGGATTATTGCCTACCTTGCTCTCTCTTGCGACAACTTAGGTGAAGTCTTAATTCGCTATCATGATTTTCACCGTCTGATTTATGACGGGAGCCCATTAGTGGTTGAGCTACAAGGGAGATATGGTTCTATTCGCTGGGAAGCGACTGAGCTACACCCTACCCAGCTTACCGATGAAATCGCGATTGCGTTGGTGATTCAGTTCTTACGTCTTTTTATGTCTCATGAAGACGTGCATTTACATGAAGTACGTTTCTTAAATGCTGCTCCTAAAAATATTAGAGTCTACGAACAATACTTTCAATGTCCCGTTCGTTTTAGCCAACCACGTACAGAGTTACTCATTCCAATTACGGAAATTCATAAGGCCCTCAGCAGTGCCGACCATACCTTACAGCAGCTATTAGTTCAGCAAGCACAAGCGCTGTTAGAGCAATTACCAAATTCAACCCAACTTGATCAGCGTTTACAGCATTCAATTTTGACTGGGCTACAAAAGAATCAATATCAAATTGAACATATTGCTGCTCAATTAGGCCTATCAGTTCGACAACTCCAACGACATTTACAACAACAAGACACCACCTTTCAGGAACGCGTTCAACAAGTGCGCTTTATGCTCGCAACCGAGTATTTAAAAGATCCGCATTTAAGCTTACAAGAGATCGCACTTTTACTTTGTTATTCAGAACAAAGTGCTTTTCAAAGAGCATTTAAACATTGGACCAATCAAACACCCCAGCAATGGAGGGATCAATTTTTAGACAAAGAATAACCAACCAAAACTTACAAATCTTTTCTTGATTAAAACAACACTGAAAACAAAAATTTCATATAGTCACATGCTTAATTTTTTGCGACATACTTCACACTAATTAAAAAATACATCAATAGATGAGTAATCACAATGAATAAATATTTTGCTGAATTCCTAGGTACGTTTTGGCTAGTCTTTGGTGGTTGTGGTAGCGCAGTTTTAGCCGCAGCTTTCCCTGAACTTGGTATTGGCTTTGCAGGTGTAGCCCTTGCCTTTGGTTTAACCGTACTCACAGGTGCTTATGCTCTAGGGCATATCTCAGGTGCAACTGATCGCCGTGCACCTGCTGGCTTCGCTCCTATTGCGATTGGTTTGGGCTTAACACTCATTCACTTAATCAGTATTCCGGTGACGAACACTTCGGTAAACCCAGCACGTAGTACAGGTGTTGCATTCTTTGCTGAAACGGCTGCATTAAGTCAGTTGTGATTGTTCTGGGTGGCACCAATTTTAGGGGCGGTGATTGGGGCAATTATTTATAAGGTGGTAGCTGGCGATAAAGATTAACTCTTCTTAGACTCAATCTACTATCGCGGAAGGTGACATGGATGTCACCTGTTGAGCAGGGGTACATGGATGTACCCTTTGATCAACAAAGCCTTTTGTTTACTTTTGGGCTTTCAAAAGTAAAAAATGTCTATACACATTCAATAAAGTCTAACGTGGTATTAAAGACTGTATGGCAGCATGACCATACTAAATATCACGCATAGCATGCATAAATTATAAAAACGGATTATTAATTTCTTGTTCAGCTGGACGTTCAATTTTCTCAGGCAATTCTTCTTTTTCCAAAGCCGCAACGACATCATTTACAAAGCTCTGCAATGCCTTTGCCTGTTCTAACCCAACTTTGTCTTTGGTAATTTGCAAGTTGCCGTAAATGCTGACGCAATCGACATCATTTTCTAATGTTAAATCTTCAATTGATGAAGACTCTGTACCCTTTTCAAATGGTTTAAACATAGGTCTTATCTCGTTGTTATATCTTCACAGTGTAATACGATCAATTTAAAAAAAATCGATCAAAATTAAAAGAGCCGATAAAATTAAAAAAGCGCCCATCAAGATATTAAAATATTTCAAACGGTTGCCCTGATTGAGCACCACTGAAAATTTATCACCACAGAACCCCCAAAAGAACAAACACGCGTAGCAAGTGAAAAAATAAATAATGATAAAGATCGGCAACGACTGCGGGTTTTCAATGCTAGTAAACATGGTAATGCCTGACACACAAGCCAACCACGCTTTGGGATTCAGCCATTGTAATAAGAACCCATCTTTAAAATTGGGAATAATCATTTGCTCTACAGGAACACTGGAAATAGAAATATTTGCAGCAGAAAGAATAATTTTAATCCCGATATAACAAACAAATAGCGTTCCACAAACTGCAAGAATTTTTAATACAACAGGAAACTGAGTTAATAAACTCTGAAGACCAAATGCCATAAAAATTAAAAGCAAGGTAAAACCAATTGTGGCGCCTGAAATATAGGGAAGCGATCTTTTTAAACCGTGATTTAAACTGGTCGATAAAATGACAGTGTTTACTGGCCCTGGGGTTATAGACATTGCAAATGAAAAAAGAAACATCGAGGCAAACATTGTTATTGTCCTTATTAAAATAAGATCCATAGACAGATCTGTCTATGAATTCTATTTTAATCAATTACGGTGTTGCAATAACAATCAAAAAAAGCTGCTTATTTCATTATTTGCAAGAAATAGTTCACTAAGGCTTCTACCAATTGTTTCACAATCGCCTTTCTCGTTTCTTCGTCAATTGTTGGAACTTTTGCTTCCATTGGCTCCGAAGACCCAGTTTTTTGCTTTTTAAATTGGTCTTGTAGCGCTTGAATCTGGTCAGCGTTTAAGTCTTGCTCACACTGACTTTCGCCATCCCAGTGTAAATAGTCTAGCTTTTGATTTGGCTTAACTTGGCTCGCTGTTAAAGGTAGACGATAGACATTACGCTTTTGTTGCTCGGTTAACTGCGGGAACAGGTTGACGCCTAAACGCTCCTCAAGGTAGCAAACACTCACAACCTTCACTTGTAGAGAATTATTGTTAGGTGCGTAATAAGCGCCGATCGCGCCAGTTTTTGGCATATATACCGCTTTATAAACTGCGGTAGGAACAATGACACCCTGCCCAATCGTCTTAAGACGTTTGCCTTCAAAAACAGGACCTGTCACCACATAAACATCTTGTTTTTGTTTAGTGGCAATAGCACGGGTTGCTTCTTCGAGCTTACGCCAGACTTCTTGGTTATTTTTAGGCGCTTGCGGCACCATGTTGCTGAGCGAGAAACTATCAGATTGGGATTCTTTATTTGGCATATCACCATTTGGCGCCATATGCCCACGGTCATAGCCTGAACCGCGATAGTCACTTAACAGTGCCCGATGTTTTTGATCAACGCGGGTTTCTTCATGGAAGTTATCTTCACGCTTAATTTTGGTACTCAAACGTTCTGCATTTAAATGCTCAGCCGACCATAACGGCGTTTTAGAAATGCCTGAATACAAAACGTTAAAGCCATTAAAGCAAAGCGGATAACTATCTTTTTTTAGGCTGTCTTTATTTAAAGCAGGTGGAACTTCACGATAGAACTGATTAAGACAAGTCGAGTTAGTCGTTAAAGGTGAAAACCACTGCGAAATCTTTTCACTACCAAAAGCAATCGCAAAACTTCCCGCAGCAATACAAGCAAGAATAATCTTGCCAAAATGCTGACTTATAGAGAATGAGTTTGTACCTTTACTACGTTTTTTACTTGCCATGTTTCTATCAATACCACTGTCCACACGCAGCTTAACAATCCTGCTTTTTTAAGTATATCTCTTATCTTTCAAATGGTTAAAACATGGTCATCTTTTTTGTAACTCCATTACCCATTACGTAACAATCTGTTGGAATTATGAGAGCCTTTGGCTATTGAATTGCGCCAATTGCGTATCTTTCGTTGAAAAACACTGATTGCTTATGACATGGTTAGCTCCACAAATTTGGATAAAAATATAATCGGAGTCCACTTAATGATCCATTCAAAGATTATTGGTATTGGCGTAATCACGGGATTATGTAGTATGGCCGCTTTGGCTGAGCCAGCAGTCCAGCCAGGAGATACTTTAGAAAGTTTGTCTAAAGTAAAAGTAACCACAACCGTAAATGGCCAACCAGGCTCTATTAGCGATTTAGTCAATAGCGGACAAGTACAGCAAGTTTCTGCTGCACCAACAAATGCAGCGCCTACAGGTGCTCCTATTCCGGCAGACGTTCCACCAGCACCTCCAGCAGCACCAACTGATGCAGTACCACCTACACCAAACCAAGCGCCTCCAGCGCCACAAGATCCGAATACTCCACCGCCTCCGGCAGATCCAAGTCAGTCGGCAGACCCAATGGCAAAAGACGGTGCTTTACCAGCAGACGCACCTATGCAACAAGCTCAATAATCAGAGCCATAAAAAAACCAAGACTTATGTCTTGGTTTTTTTATTACATCAATTTTTATATTTCGATTTGACTACCTAACTCAACCACACGGTTGGTTGGAATCTGGTAGAAGTCACTCACCGGACTGGTATTACGCTGCATAGAGATAAACAGTTTTTCTCTCCATGGAGACATACCATCGCCCACCGAATGAACAATACGATCACGGGAAATGAAGAAGCTGATGTGCATCAAGTCATATTCAAGACCGAGCTGTTCATAGGCTTGCATCAATGCTTTTGGTACATTCATTTCATCTTTAAAACCGTAGAAGATTTTAATACGGAAGAAATGTTCAGCTAAAGTTTCTGTCGTAATACGCTCTTCTGGCGCAACGAATGGTACATCTTCAATCACTACAGTGACCAAGATATTACGCTGATGCAGTACCTTGTTGTGCTTGATGTTATGCAGCATGGCATGTGGCACAACGTTCGGTGTACCTGTCATAAAGACAGCATCACCCGGCACCCAGTGCACACTATTACCAATACTTTTCACAAACAAATCTAGAGCCAAAGTGTCATGTTCAAGCTTAGCAAATGTAAGCTCACGACCACGTTTCCATGTCATTAAGATGGTCACGGCAATCGCACCAATGAGTAATGGCACCCAACCACCCGACAAGATTTTAAGTGAAGTGGCACCGACCAATACCGACTCTAAAACAAAGAATGGAATAATCAGGAGCAACACTTTTGGCAGGCTCCACTTCCAAGCCGAGTAGATAAATACGGCAACCAAAATCGTGTCACAGAGCATGGTCAAGGTCACAGCTAAGCCATACGCACTTGCCAAGTTTGAACTGCTTTTGAAGATCAAGATTAGGATAATAATTGCGATTAAAAGTAACCAGTTTAAGAAAGGAATATAAATCTGGCCTTCTTCAGACTCAGAAGTATGTTTAATACTTAAACGTGGTAAATAACCCAATTGAATCGCTTGGCGTGCAAGAGAAAACACCCCAGAAATTACAGCTTGAGAGGCAATTACCGTTGCCATGGTCGCCATAATAATCATTGGGTAAAGTGCCCATTGCGGAACCAATAAATAGAACGGATTTTCAATTGCCGCTGGGTCTCTGAGCAATAATGCACCCTGTCCTGCGTAGTTTAAAACTAGGCACGGCAAAACCACAAAGAACCATGCCATACGAATTGGCACTGGTCCAAAATGCCCCATATCAGCATAAAGTGCTTCACCACCAGTCACTGTTAATACTACAGCACCCATCACAAAGAATGTCATGATTGGATGGTGATAGATAAACTGAATGGCCCAATGTGGACTGAACATGCCTAACACCACAGGAGTCTGAATGACGCTGTGAAGACCTAATAATCCTAAAGATAAGAACCATACCATCGTGATCGGGCCAAAAAACTTACCGACAAAGGCCGTACCGTGTTTTTGCACCAAAAACAAAGAGATGATAATGGTAATCGCAATTGGCATGATGAATGGGTCAAATACATCGGTGGCAATAGACAAGCCTTCAACGGCTGACAATACCGAAATAGCTGGGGTAATAATACCGTCACCAAAAAACAGCGATGCACCGATAAAACCAATTGCAATCATGTAGATTTTTTTGTTGTCGGCAATCTTGGCTTTACGTAAGTTCAATGCGAGTAAGGCCATGATCCCGCCTTCGCCGTTGTTGTCTGCACGCATGACAATGGCGACATACTTGATGCTGATGATCAGCATTAAGCACCAAAAAATAATAGATAAAATTCCTAATACGTTTTCAGGCTGAATTCCCAACCCATGCGCTGCATGGAAGGACTCTTTCAAGGCATAGAGCGGACTTGTTCCGATGTCTCCAAAGACCACTCCAAGAGCTGCCAAAGCCGTGGCAGGCAAGGTCGCTTTTTTGGCCGTATTTTGCATTGTGTAATTAAACCAATATGATTTTTAGCGCAATCTTATCACCTCTATTATTTTTTTTCTGTAATGCTCGTCTTAAATCTTGGCAGGACTCGTTTTTTTAGTTACTATCGCACGCCTTGGTGAGGTGTCCGAGTGGCTTAAGGAGCACGCCTGGAAAGTGTGTATACGTTTGCGCGTATCGAGGGTTCGAATCCCTCTCTCACCGCCAGAATTGAAATTTAAAGAGGCTTAAACCTAATGGGTTTAGGCTTTTTTATATACAATAATTTTATTTTACCTCATCTATTAGTTTCATATTAAAATAAAATATATTATAATTATAAGAACATTTTCTATCCCCCTGCTTATCTGTCTACAAATTATGTTTAATGCGTATATAATTTATTATGGATAACCTGATTTCATCAACTAAGAAAGCTATTAACTATCATTCTTATGTAAAATTACCTTTTTCCATTTATTCTGCTTATCAAGAACAAAGAATTAAAAATGTTCCTATTGCAAAACCTTTACTTATAGTGATTTTAAAGGGTGTAAAAGAACTTGGTAGTAGAGGTGATATAGAATGTTTTTCAGGTTCTTTTATATTTCTTTCTAATAGCTCAAGCATTGATATGCGTAATATTCCAAATCAAGAGGAATATTATGCTCTTCTCATAGATTTTGAATTTGAAGACTTTAATGAACTTCCTAAGACTTCAGGAAACCCTAAAAATTATGTTCAAGGTCAACTTAATCCTCTTTTAGAAAGTGCTTTACATCAATTTATAGACTTCTCATCAATTGCCCCATCTTCTGCATTTAAGTTTAGAAAAAGAGAGCTTTTAGAACTTATTTATTATTCAGGTTATACGGATATTTCCAATATGAATAAAAATACAAGTTTAACTGAGAAGGTTCAGTCATTAATTTCTGATCATTTATCTACAGAATTAACAGTTGAATTCATTGCCTCTCAGCTTTTTATGAGCTCTTCCACTCTAAGAAGAAAACTTAAAAACGAAGGAAATAGTATTCAAGACATCCGAAATAGAGTGAGGTTAGGATATGGCCTACATCTAATTCAAACCTCTAATACAAGTATTGGAGACATTGCATTTCAATGTGGCTATCAATCTCAATCTAGATTTACAGAACAATTTAAAAGTTTGTTTGGGCTTACCCCTCGTGAGCTACGTAAAACCAAAATGCTCACTTAAGGCGAATTTATGGCAATTCTGCGTATAAAATTTTTCAGGAAGAAAACTTAAGATCTTTTGCACACTTAAAAAAAGGTTCTTAAGAAAGTAGATGAAAAAAGTAGCAGTAATTTTATCGGGTTGTGGTTATTTAGATGGTTCTGAAATTAGAGAATCTGTTTTAACCCTCTTAGCTTTAGATGCAGCAAATATTGAATATCAAATTTTTGCACCCGATGAACCTTTGTTTCATGTTGTGAATCATGTAAAGGGTGAAGTAAATACTGCTGAAAGCAGAAATATTTTACAAGAAGCGGCAAGAATTGCCCGTGGTGAAATTTCATCACTCGATAAACTTGATAAAAGTGAATTTGACGGTCTTTTACTTCCGGGTGGGTTTGGAGTCGCAAAAAATTTATCAACTTTTGCCTTTAAAGGGGCAGAGGCAAGTGTACACTCTGAAATTAATTCAATTTTAAAAGCGTTCCACCAAAGTAAGAAACCTATCGGAGCAGTATGTATTTCTCCTGCGCTCTTGGCGCTTACATTTGGAGACTTACACCCAAATATTACGTTAGGTTCTGACGATAATATTGCTAAAGAAATTGAAAAAACAGGCTCGATTCACCATGTCTGTCAAACCTCAGACTGTGTAGTAGATAAACAAAATTTATTTGTTACTACTCCTGCCTATATGGATGATAAAGCTAGCTTAAAAGATATATATCAAGGTATTACAAAGTTAGTTAAAGAAATAAAGGACCTAGCACATTAATATTTTAGGGATAGGTCAGCTATCCCTAAACTTAATATAAAGATATGATTTTATAGTGTTAAATAATTTCTTAAATTTCTATAGTAATCGTTCGCTTCCCAATTATTTTATAAAAAAACACAAGGTTTTTTATAATCAGAATTTAAATTTATATATGGGCTATTGTGAGTTTGAATTTAAAGAATTTGACATTCAAATGTTTAATCAAATGTCAATTTTTTTTCCTGATAGTTTAAGTCCATGTACAGTAAAAAGAAAAAGTGAATTTTTAGCAGGACGTTATGCTTCACAGTTAGTATTATCTGCCATAAGGAAAGATTACTTCTATCAAAAAGTCGAAATGGGAAAATTCAAAGAACCAATTTTCCCATTAAATATAATAGGTTCAATAACACACAGTGAAAATATTGGGCGAATTCAAACATGAGGTGCGACAGTTTCAAAAGCCATATGATAATCAACAAGCTGAGCAAATTTCTCTAATGGTGTAAGCCAATCTAACG
>NZ_JAKTIG010000054.1:0-26382 GCF_027855145.1 Acinetobacter sp. AOR18_HL | reverse complement strand
TGATATACGCTGAATTATCAGGAGACTTTCCCTTGGGAGATTCTAGGCAGCCAACTTATAAAAGTCTTCGGCCATTTGATTTGGTGTCTTAAAACCCAAACCCTTTTGAATTCTTCGATGATTATAAAATAATTCAATGTATTTTATAATATCTGCTTTGGCTTCTTCTCTGGTTTGATAGTTGTAATGATGCACTAACTCATTTTTCAGTATTCCCCAAAAGCTTTCAATCGGTGCATTATCGTAACAGTCTCCGCGCTTGCTCATTGAACCTTGAAAACCATATTGCTCAAGTATATTTCGATATTCATGGCTGCAATATTGACTTCCTCTGTCTGAATGCACAATCAGTTCTTTGGTTGGTTTTTGATTGTGAATAGCCATATTTAGCGCATTACAAACAAGCTGTGCTGTCATGCGCTCATTTAAGCTATAGCCAACCACTTGTTTCGTGTAAAGGTCTTTTACCGCTGCTAAGTACAGCCATCCTTCAACAGTCCATATGTACGTAATATCACTTGACCATGCTTGATTTGGTCTAGTCATTGAGAATTGTTGCTCCAGCAGGTTTTCATAGATCGCTCGATTATGGTCACTATTCGTAGTCCTTTTAAAACGCTTGTGTCGCTTACAATACAGGTGGTTCAGCGCTTTTATCTGACGTACAGCGTACATACTCATTTTTATGCCCTGAGCTTGTAAGTATTTGGTTAATCGAATATAACCATAGCTCTGCCTTGTCTCCTCATGGGCTATTTTCACCAATATCGTCTGTTGATTTCGTTGAATCGTTCTTTTGCTCACGCCTCTCTTGAGCCAATCATAAAAACATGAAACTGAAACATGAAGTAATCGAGCCATTAAGGTAATTGGAAAAGAATATCTTTTTTGTTTCATATAGGCGTACCTTACTGACTTTCTTTGGCAAAGTACGCTGCTGCCTTTTTTAAAAATTCACGTTCCATTTCAGCTATTTTGAGCTGTTGTTTGAGTTTTTTATTTTCTTCGAGTAGAGCGTTTAGATCAGGTGAATACTGTTTTGTACCTGCTAAAGTTCCAGCCTTTGCTTTGGTATTCCAATTTGAAAGAGTTTGCATTGAAATGCTAAGTTGTCTAGCTGTTTCCGAGACATTGCCTTGATTGGCTTCAATTAATTTGATGGCTTCAGCTTTAAATTCTGTGGTGTAAGTCTTGTGTTTCTTGCTCATGGTAAACTCCTGATGAGTGTGTTTAGTTTACCAAGTTAAAACCTCCTGTTTTTTCAGCACACATCACTCAAGGAGCTGCGCCTGCACGGCATGGCCACGGCCTGGGCGGAGTTGACTGCGCAGGGTGAGTCGAACACAGCCTCGTCCAAGTGGCTGCTCGAACACCTGCTGGAACAAGAGCACACAGATCGCGCCATGCGCTCGGTGAGCCACCAGATGAACATGGCCAAGCTGCCGATGCACCGCGACCTGGCCGGCTTCGACTTCAGCGCCTCCAGCGCAGACGCTCGTTTGATCAGCGAACTGGCCAGTCTGGCCTTTACCGACACCGCGCAGAACGTGGTGCTGATCGGTGGGCCTGGCACCGGTAAAACCCACCTGGCCACTGCGCTGGCCGTGTCCGGCATCACCCGGCACGGCAAGCGCGTGCGCTTCTACTCCACGGTCGATCTGGTCAATCTGCTGGAGCGCGAAAAGCACGACGGCAAAGCCGGGCGGATCGCCCAAGCTCTGCTGCGCATGGATCTGGTCATCCTCGACGAACTGGGTTATCTGCCCTTCAGCCAGGCCGGCGGTGCGTTGCTGTTTCACCTGCTATCCAAGCTGTACGAACACACCAGCGTGGTGATCACCACCAACCTGAGCTTCGCCGAATGGTCGAGCGTGTTCGGCGACGCCAAGATGACCACCGCCCTGCTGGATCGGCTGACCCACCACTGCCACATCGTCGAAACCGGTAACGAGTCCTATCGCCTGCAACACAGTAGCTTGGCGGCCCAGGCCAAGATCAAATCACGGGAGCGAAAGCGTAAGGGCGGCCAGGAACCGGAGGACGATGAGCCGTTCTGATTTCATGGCGACGACGGCCTGCTACATGGCTGCGTGTGGCAGGTCTTAAACAACTGAACTGGGCTAGCGAAGGAGTGGGGGCAACAGCAGCTGCGCTGGTAGACTTATCCACAGTTGCTGGTAACAAAATCAGCAATCCGCCCTGGGTCAAATTTCAATCGGCAGGGTGGGTCAATTTTCCATCAGCGCCAACACACTAAGCAACCATCAGAAAATTTTGACTGTACGCCAAAAAATTCGCATCTACCAGCATCTAAACAGGCGTTGTTGATTATCATAAAACACTGACACTGTATTATATAATCGTGCTTTTGTGTTATTTTTTTAATATTTACTGATTACGTACTTGCTTAACCACTCAGTTGCGCTAGAATTAATAGACGCGAAATTTAAATCTCTAATTTTCCAACACTTAGTAAAACCTCGTTTGCCATCCCACTACCATTGTAGGAGCAAATCAGGAGACATAAAAAATTAGCGGTAGCGTGCCTGGCCCTCTAGATAAGTATTGGAGACTGTAATGAAGTTTGAAAAGTCACAGACAGCAATCGACCACCTGACTCCCGAGCAACACCGAATTACCCAGGAGGCGGGCACCGAAAGGCCCTTCACGGGCGAGTACAACGACAACAAGGAGCCTGGCATCTACGTTGACATAGTGTCGGGAGAGCCACTGTTCGCTTCGACGGACAAGTTCGATTCGGGTACTGGCTGGCCCAGCTTCACCAAGCCGATCGTTTCGGCAAACGTGAACGAGGTGCGGGACAGCGCACACGGCATGGTCCGGACGGAGGTCAGGTCAGTACACGCAGACAGTCATCTCGGCCATGTGTTCCCCGATGGTCCTTCCGACCGCGGCGGTCTGCGGTACTGCATCAACTCAGCGTCCCTTCGCTTCATCCCGCGCGACGAGATGGAGTCCGAGGGATACGGTGAATATCTCGATCAAGTAGAGGAGGCTTAACATGCATCAGCGCGCTGTTCTCGCAGGAGGATGTTTCTGGGGCATGCAGGATCTGATCCGCAAGCGGCCCGGCATCATCTCGACCCGTGTGGGTTACACGGGCGGCGATATTCCGAACGCCACGTATCGTAATCACGGCACGCATGCCGAGGGGATCGAGATTGTCTTCGACCCGACAGTGACGAGCTACCGGAACATCCTGGAATTCTTCTTCCAGATCCACGATCCGACGACGCTGAACCGCCAGGGCAATGATCGTGGGCTCTCCTACCGGTCGGGCATCTATTATGTCGACGAGGAGCAGAAGCGCGTCGCCGAGGATACGATCGCCGATGTGGATGCCTCGGGGCTGTGGGATGGCAAAGTGGTGACCGAGGTCCAGCCGGTCGGCGAGTTCTGGGAGGCCGAGCCCGATCACCAGGATTATCTGGAGAAGCGCCCGGGCGGCTACACCTGCCACTTCGTCCGTCCCGGCTGGGTGCTTCCGAAGCGCCAAAAGGTTGACGACGTACAGCCAGCGGCCGGGACCGCGGCGGAATAGGCTTCACTGCCGTTGCCACTGCGCCGGTCCGGTCCGCAATCTTCGTGACCGCGTCGTTCAGCGACGCGGTCATCGAACCCTACTTCAGAGTGACGGCTCGTTCCAGTCAGTCGCCATCGCAACACCAGGATCGCAGATTTATGCCAGACCTCTCGTCCTTTCCGATCACGCAGCGCTGGCCGGCATCTCATCCCGATCGCCTGCAACTCTACGCAGCCCCTACGCCCAATGGCGTCAAGGTCTCGATCATGCTTGAGGAGACTGGCCTGGCGTACGAGCCCCACCTGATCGACATCTCGAACAACGAGTCGAAGGATCCGGCGTTCGTGTCGCTGAACCCGAACGGACGCATACCGGCGATCATCGATCCGGCTGGCCCTGACGGTAGACCCATCGCCTTATGGGAATCCGGTGCGATCCTCCTCTATCTGGCCGACAAGACGGGTCAGTTCATCTCCACCGAACCAGGCCAGCGTTACGAGACCCTAGCGTGGGTGTTCTTTCAGATGTCGGCCATCGGGCCGATGTTCGGACAGCTAGGCTTTTTCCTGCGATTTGCCGGCAAGGACTATGAGGACAAGCGACCTCGGCAGCGCTTTGTTGATGAATCCAGGCGTCTTCTCGGGGTCCTGGATCACCGGCTGGAGGGCCGCGAATGGATTGTCGATGATTACTCGATCGCGGACATTGCGACGTTTGGCTGGGTGAATGCGCTGGTCGAATTCTACGCAGCGGGCGACATCCTCGGCCTAAGCAGCTATTCGAACGTGCAGGCATGGCTCGAACGCGGGCTGGCGCGACCGGCTGTACAGCGTGGCCTGCGAATTCCTGCGAGGCCTGCATGACCATTATCGCCGCATATTATTACAACGAAGGTAAGCGAGTCCGTGAAATCAGGCTCGATGAGCACGTCGAACTAAACGAGAATCGCTCGGGCTTCTGCTGGATCGCGCTTAGCGAGCCCACCGCAGACGAACTCAGCGCGATCCAGACGACGTATAACCTCCATCCTTTGGCGATCGACAACGCCATGCACCCGCTGTGCCCGCCCAAGCTCGAGGTCTACAACGATGAGTTGTACGTCGTCGCCCAGACCGCCGAGCTGGTCGGCGACCGGATCAGCTACGGCAAGATGGCGATCTTCACCGGTCACAATCACCTTATCACCGTGCGGCACGGCAATGCCGGAGCGCTGGGCAAACTTCGGGAGCAACTCGAGGCATCGCCGACGCAGTTCGGCAAGGGTGTCGACTATGTGCTGCACGCGATCTTGCACCGAGTGGTCGACCAGTATCTGCCCATCTTCGAAATGATCGAGGACGACGTCCTGGCGATGGAGCGACGGTCGCTGCACGATTTCCTCGGGCCAGAAGAGGTGGCGCGAATCTTCGAACTAAGGTCCGAACTCACGCGGTTCCAGCGCACGCTCGGGGCTATGGCCGAGCTGGTGCGAAAGCTCGTTCGCGGCCACTTTCCCTGCATCAGCGCCGAAATGACACCATATTTCCACGACGTCGCGGACCATGTCCACCGCGTGCAGTCCATGGTCGACGGCCTCCTGCTTGTCCTGTCCACGGTCTTCGAGGCCAGCAGCCTTCTGGAAGCGCAAAGGATCGGTGTGGTCACTCGCCAGCTCGCGGCCTGGGCGGCGATCTTGACGGTCCCGACGGCGATCGCCGGAATATATGGCATGAACTTCAAGCACATGCCGGAACTGGACACGCCATATGGCTACTTCGTCGTGCTCGGAGTGATAGCGGTGTTCTGCCTTCTCCTGTTCATGCGCTTCAAGAAGGCCAAGTGGCTATGAGTAACGCACTTCGCGAGCTTCTCCGTCCGCCGAGTCACAGCGCGCTTTGTGCGCGAGCGTGTCCAATCCAGTTCAAGATGAAGGTGCTTCCATGACCTCCCAGGTGACCGACGTTCTAGAAGCAGTCCAGTCATTCATCGCCAACGGCTATGACCGCGAATACCGCGTCAAGGACGGCAATCTCGTCGATCTCGAACTAGGGTCAACCCTCGATGCATGCAGCATTCGCGTCGATGCGGCGTTGCGCCTCGAGAGCGGGGACGACGGCGAAGATGCCTCCAACATCTACGCGATCACCGATCCGGCGACAGAGCATAAAGGCCTGTTGATCGACGTGTTCGATGAAATCTGCTACCGCGACCCAGTTCAAGAGTCGGGACCTCAATGTAGAAGAAGTTGACTAACGAGCATTCGCGTCATCCGATCAAGCAAGCTGGAGACATTTATGAAAGCCATTGGTTACAAGGTTCCGGGACCCATCGCCGCGGATGCCGCGCTGGTCGACATCAATCTGCCTCGGCCTGTCGCTGCAGGATACGATATCCTGGTTGAGGTGAAGGCCGTCTCGGTCAACCCGGTCGACTACAAGGTCCGCAACAGCACGCCGCCGGCAGATGGCGATTGGAAGGTGCTGGGATGGGATGCCGCCGGGATTGTGCGCGAGGTCGGCCCCGACGTCACGCAGTTCGAGTTAGGCGACGAGGTCTATTATGCCGGATCGATCACACGGCCCGGTACCAATGCGGAGTTCCATCTCGTCGACGCCCGGATTGTCGGTCACAAACCTGCGTCGCTCTCCTGGGCGGAAGCGGCGGCGCTGCCGCTGACGACGTTGACGGCCTGGGAGGCGATGTTCGACCGCCTGGACGTGGCGAAGCCCGTACCCGGTGCGGCGGAGGCGATCCTCATCATCGGTGGCGCGGGCGGGGTTGGGTCGATCGCCGTCCAGATCGCGCGACAGCGCACGGACCTCACCGTCATCGCCACAGCCTCTCGACCGGAAACCCAAGAGTGGGTAAGAGGGCTTGGAGCTCACCACGTCATCGACCATTCTCGTCCGCTCGCGCCACAGATCGCCGAACTCGGCATCGGTGCTCCCGCTTTCGTCTTTTCGACCACACATACCGAGCAACATGTCGCCGACATCGCCGAACTGATCGCCCCACAAGGACGGTTCGGACTGATCGACGATCCCAAGGCATTCGATATCATGGTTTTCAAGCGCAAGGCGGTGTCGATCCACCACGAGCTGATGTTCACGCGGTCGATCTACGGCACGCCCGACATGAATGAGCAGGGCGAGATTCTGGATGCGATGGCAGCGCTGGTTGACGACGGCAAAATCCGCACGACGCTGACCCGGCGACTGTCGCCGATCAATGCCGCCAATCTGAAGACGGTGCATGCACTGATCGAAAGTGGCGCGGCTAAAGGCAAGATCGTCCTCGAAGGCTTCTAACGACCGCGATCGCCAAACATCTTGTCCAACCTCAAAAAGCCGAACGGGTTATGCCCCAGCGATGAGAATCCCATGACCAAATCTATTGCCACCGCCTCGATCAACCGCGAAACCGCAGTCGCCCTCATCGACGCGGCGCTCGCTGCGGCCCGTGCCATCGGCATCCCGGCTGCCGTCGCCGTCGTCGACGCCACCGGTAACCTGCGCGCGTTCGAGCGCACCGACGATGCGCCGTTCCTTACCGTCGATGTTGCCATCGACAAGGCCTGGAGTTCCGCCTCGTTTGGGTTCCCGACCCATGTCTGGAACGACTATGTGACCAACGATCCAAAAGTGGCGCCGCTAGCCTATCGCCCTCGGATGGTCGCTGTCGGCGGCGGTTATCCGATTCTGGAGGATGGGAAGTTGATCGGCGGCATAGGCATCTCCGGAGGCAACTATCAGCAGGATCAGGATGCGTGCGTCGAGGCACTCATGAAAATCGGGTTCCAGTTGCCAGCCTGACGACTGTGAGGCCATCACCGGTGGTAATGGCCAACAGATCCAACCTTTGAGAGGCCTAATGATGGAAGCGTTCGTCGTCTTTACGCGGGAAGAAACCAGCGACCCACATGCACTCGCAACCTATTCTGCAGGCGTCGGACCATCGTTCGATGGTCACGACGTTACCTTTCTCGCCGCTTATGGCGCGATCCAGCATTTGGAGGGGCCGCCCATCGAAGGGGCCGTAATCTTGCGTTTCCCGACGATGCAGGCCGCTCGCGACTGGTATGACAGTCCCGCCTACCAAACCATCGCTGCTCAACGCTTTGCCGGTTCCCGTTACCGCGCCTTTATCATTGAAGGGCGGCGGTGACATACCGACAGAAGCACTTCGGCGCTGACCACGAGGTATCGGCGTGTGAACTCGCATCTTGGGAATCTGTGGGGGGGACCAAGACAGCGGCGCTAGGGGCTCATATCGTCGATCGGATCAGAGAGTTGCTCGGCGAGAATGGGTTATCTATTGCCGAGCTGACGGAGCGGAGCCGCCCTCTCCCAACGGATTGATTCAATCGTTGACGCTCCTCCTATCCGGATCCGGGTTTTCGCACGCTGATCAACAGAGTTACAGCGCGCAACGCCTGTAGTGGGCATCAGGGGATGGGTGGCAATCAGGATGATTGCCCACCTTCCAACGATTAACCTTGCTCAAGTTGCTTCACTAGTCGCTCCGCGTCGAGATGGAAGTCCGAGAAAACAATGCTACCGCCAGCGTCGATAACCGTAAACCACGGAGTTCCTCGTGTGCGGTAGTCTTCCATGAAGGTTGGAAACGGCGAGCCGGTCGGTTGCTCGTCGTGACCGAAAACGATAGGAAGCTCATACTTGAGCTGGTTCACGCGCAACTTCTCGAAGGTATTCTCATGCGTTCCTTCGAAGACGGTCTGGATCACTGCGAACCCCACGTCTTTTGAGCTCAACGCTGCATGCAACTTTTGTAGCGTCGGAAACCCATGCAAATGGCAACCTTGGCACCAATGCTGGAAGGCAAACAAGATTTTCGGGCCGGGCCCGATATCTGACAGTTTGAACGGCGCGATACTTTCCCCATCTTTGCCAATCCATTTTTGCACCCGCAGCTCAGGCGCTTGTCGTTCGATCTCGTTCATCTGATCCTCCAACCCCGATACAGAAGCTTAGTGGATGATCGCGCGTCGCGACGGTGCGCGAACGTCCGACCTTATTTTCCCTATTTCCTGAAGCCAGAATAGATCAGATCGACATTTCGTCCTTAATATACTCAAGCTGCCGGCGAGCGCGAACTGGGCAACCATGCGCTGGTGAGCCTTGAGCTTTGCACGCTGCCCATCCGTTTGAGAGCGAACCTGCAACTTCCGCTCCGCATACCGCAGATCAGCGTACGCAGCCTTGGGGTTATCTACCCTATAGCCATTGGGTATTGGGAATCATGCTGGCCTGACGCTATGTTCGATACGCGATTTTTTACGATGATAGAGCATCTGTATCTGATTTTTAGTCGATTGGCTTATTCGGCGGATGTGCGGGCAAATGCTTTACGCAGAGTACTGAAATGAAGGCCGGCTTCGGTCTGCCGTATCGAGCAAGAGGGGTCACTATGGTCACCAGAGGTTTCACCGGTCGCGGTTCAGGCGACCAGTCCGATCGGATTCCGCCAGGTCAGCATCTGGTGGAGGATTTCCCTGTTCTGTCGGCCGGCCCTACGCCGAGGGTAGAGCCCTCCGACTGGAAATTCACAGTCAAAATTGGTCCGAAGCCCGTCAAAACGTGGAATTGGGGCGAATTCAACACTCTACCAAAGACCCAGGTGACAAAGGATATTCACTGCGTCACCTCTTGGTCCAAACTGGATACCGTTTGGGAGGGTGTACTCATTGAAGACATCCTTGCAGATGCAGAGCTTGATCGGCCTACCGATTTCGTCTTGGCGCACTGCTACGATAATTATTCGACAAACGTCCCTCTGACGGATCTGCTTTCCGGGAAAGCGATGGTCGCCCTCAGTTATGCGGGCAAGCCACTTTCCCGCGATCATGGGGGGCCGGCGCGTCTTCTAGTGCCGCACCTTTACTTCTGGAAATCCGCCAAATGGGTGAATGCGCTGCAATTCACGACGCGTGACGAGGCCGGCTTTTGGGAGCTGCACGGCTATCACATCTACGGCGATCCGTGGCGCGAACAACGATACACCCATGACTGAAAACGAAGCGCAAGTCCGTTCGTGGCAATCATGCGTGATCGACGACATCATCCAGCAAACACCGAGTATCAAGAGCTTCTTCCTTCGGTTGAGCAAGCCGTTCGCGCACACCGCAGGTCAGCACGTCGATATCCGGCTGACCGCGCCCGACGGCTACAGTGCAATGCGCAGCTACTCGATCGCGTCATCGGCAGTTTCGACCCCGATCGTCGAGATAGCTATCGAGCGCATGCCGGATGCCGAAGTTTCGCCGTTTTTTCACGACATCGCGGCGATTGGTGACGAAATCGAAGTTCGCGGTCCGCTCGGTGGCCATTTCCTTTGGCCTGAGCCTGCCATAGATCCGGTTCTGTTGATCGGGGGAGGCTCCGGCCTCGTGCCGTTGATGGCAATGATCCGGCAGCGCCGCGCATTGGCCCAAGCCGTTCCGACAGCGTTGCTCCTGTCCGCACGAACCGCCGAGGACGTTCTCTTCTCAGAAGAACTTCATTGCATCGAAATCAGCGATCCGGCGTTCGTCCTGGCGCTCGCGATTACGCGCGAGAAACCGGTTCGCGCATCGGACTTTGCGCGACGGATCGACGGCATGATGGTCCAAGAAATTCTAACCAGGCTTCAGGGAAAGCCGACGCAAGTGTTCGTCTGCGGGTCTAACGGATTCGTCAACATCGCAACCGATAGCGCGCTGCTGGCGGGCTTGGACGCCTCCATCATCAAGACGGAGCGCTACGGGGGCTAGCGGCGCGAGCTATCTCACGTCGCGCCGATCGTAGACGTGCGCCCTGGGAAGCTTTGGCGATCAACGTGAACCGTTTTGCCGAACACAGTCTTCGTACCCCCCGGCCTCTAGAACGCCTTCGCTCGCGATACCTGGCTCGACATCAAGCTCAATTTGAAAGTTCCTGCACTATCCGTCGTCCTGATATGCTCGACCAGCATGATGGGCGATTCGAGCGGGACCGCTTCCGTCCCAATCGAGGCTCGGTTACCTTAGAGCATCGGCTCGGCGCTACAGGAGGCGCGTGCGGCCTCTGCCTGGCGGTGAAAGCACTTTGGGCCATGTCGCCTGGATAGCGGCCAATCGTCAGCATCTGCTCCGATGTCGGCCAAGGTGCAGTCGCCATCTTTGAACGCCGCGAATTGGAGATCAACGCCATGACAGCGATCCGCGTGCAACTGCCGGAGATGCAATATGACAACTGATGTATTGCTGTACACCACGAATTGGTGCCCGTTCTGCCGCCGAGCGAAGGCGCTCCTCAAGGAAAAGGGCGTGCGATGGAAGGAGCTCGATATTGAGGCGGATCCGGCTCACCGGCAGGCCATGGCGGAAGCGTCGGGGCGAAGCTCCGTGCCGCAGATCTTCATCAATGGCACCCTTATCGGTGGCTCCGATGAGCTATTCGCGCTCGATGTCAGAGGCGAGCTCGACAAACTTCTCGGGCGCAACCCGCCTGCCACCTGAGGAGGTGCGGCTTGGGGCAGCCAGCCCGCGAGCCTTCGCCGGTTGATGAATACAAAAGGAGAGTCCGTTGGTCTCAGCCATCTGGAAAGACACTACTATCGCCACAAGCGACGAAACAGTCATCGTCGAGGGAAATCACTACTTCCCACCGTCAGGAGTCGACCTGAGCCTGCTTGAGATGAGCCCGCACACATCTGTCTGTCCGATCAAAGGCGCCGCGCGCTTCTTTCATGTTCGCGCGGGTGACGCGCTCAACGTGAACGCCGCTTGGACCTATCCCGCCCCCACTCCGGATGCCGAGGGTATCCGGGATTACATCGCTTTCTGGAAAGGCGTGGACGTTGCCTAGCAGACTGGACGGACGACTTCGCTGATAGCCATGCGGGCGCCGACATCTCAATTATCCTGCCCACCCCGGGCCTCGTCGGCTGCAGGAATCTGCCCGGCACCTTAGCGCGACCCGGCACTGGCGGTCTCGCACCCGCCGCGCCTCTGTTCTATCAATAAGGATGGATGACATGGAGCATTCCGAGTTCGATGCCGCTTTCGCGAAGCTTGCGGAGGGATACAGAGAAGGGACTTATGAAGGCCGGCGTTTCAGCTTGATCGTCCGGCGATCTGGGGACGGACGTCGCAACAGTCTGTTCGCCAGGGAGTTGGACGGGACTGACATTGTCAGCTTCAACCTCTTCCGCGTTACATCAGATAGGACATTGTTGAAGCCGTGCGAAATGTCCGCCGAAAAGGTCGTAGCGTTCGTGCTGGAGTTCCGACCGGACACCTGACGGGCAGAAGAAGATCCCGGCCAACCGGCGCGCCTGCGACGGCCGGCTATCTAAGGCTGCGCAAGCTTATAGCCGCAGCTCATTGCACTTCGTCTGGCGAGGAATTCAACATCGATACGTCGCCATCCGCGGGGATATCGGTACAGGCGCCCGTGTAAGCCAGATTGAGAAATCCTAAGCGATGACTAACACCAATGACGCCACCCTTCCGACACATTCTATTCTTGAGGAATGCACAGCGATGGCTGTCGTCAACGCTCTGAAGATTATTCTGAAGAACAGCTACGCGATCTACCTTAAGACAAAAAATGCCACTCGGGCGCATCCCGCCCCTACTTCAGGGACTTTCACTTGCTTCTCGCTCTGTCACTCACAGCATCGGCACGCCCATGACGCATGGTATCCAGGCCTCATAATTTTCCCATATAACCTTCTTGTCTTTTGCGCACCCAGAAAGACTCGAGGCTTTAACTGGACAGATGAGCCCTCGAGGGTAGTGTTCACCTGATTGGCTTTCTCATATCTGATGTTGATTCGCACAGTGTGCCAACCAGGTGATAGTTTCAAAAAACCTGCGCTTCAGAGCGAATTAGACGATCTTCGATAAGAGCGATCCGCCTCAAAATCCAAAACATCTAACATTGTCCTAGAGCCATATTTGTACCTAGTACTATGGCGCTCCCATTAACACATTTGATGATGCACAGAAAACTTAGCTCATGATAGCTTTCAGCTAACAGCTATTCGGAAGCCCGAAAGGATTCAACCGTTTAAGCGTGAACCGTCGATTATAAATACTTTCGTAAGTTAGCTTTAAAGGACGCTTTTAGTCCTTGTAAATACGCATTACGACTCCACAGCTACCAAATCCATACGGCGCCAGCAACCATTAAAACACCCGACACTACTAAAACAATAGTAGAGGCGCGATTGCTGCCTTTCAAAGTATGACCAACACCCACATCCATAACTAGGTGTCGAATTCCGGCTACGAGATGATAAATAAATGAAGAGTATACCAACCAGAAACTAACTTTGCCGAAAGGTGAAGAAAAAATCTCCTTGACTTCATTAAAACCCTTTTCTGACTCCAACGATTTGCTCAGCATATACAGTATCAGTCCCAGAAAAATAAAGAGCATAATTCCTGAAATCCGGTGCAGAATCGATGTAAGCGCCGTGAGAGGAAGCTGAATGGTTCGAATATCAAGATTAACCGGCCGCTTTTTATTCATTTTGACTCCAGTCAACAATTCTAGTGGGGGATTTCAGTTTTCGATCTCATTCATCATAGCAGCTGTAACTATTAGGAAACTACCATCTCAGGAACAGTATAAATTATGAGCGTGATCTCTGTACACGACAAAAATAGATAACTCATTGAAATAATGTCATAATAATTGTTTTCTAACGACGAATACTATGACACATCTCATTGAGTTATATCTTATCTTAAACAAATCTCTAAAATGGAACAAGTCACATTTAAAGTGCTTTGCGCTCATCATGCTTGTGATTATTTTAAAGCAAACATGTAATCTTTCTTCTGCATCTAAAGCCTTGCCCATCAAGTGCTTACCACAATCATTTTATCGACGTATGCAGCGCTTCTTTGCAGGTCAGTATTTTGATTATCGTCAAATTTCTCAGTTGATTTTCAATATGTTTTCATTCGACCAAGTGCAACTGACTTTAGATAGAACCAATTGGAAATGGGGAAAACGAAATATTAATATCCTGATGCTCGCAATCGTTTATCGTGGAATAGCGATACCTATCCTTTGGACATTGCTTAATAAACGTGGAAATTCAGATACGAAAGAGCGCATTGCTTTGATTCAACGCTTTATAGCCATTTTTGGTAAAGACCGTATTGTGAATGTGTTCGCAGACAGAGAGTTTATCGGTGAGCAGTGGTTTACATGGTTAATTGAACAAGACATCAACTTCTGCATTCGTGTTAAAAAAACTTCATTGTCACCAATCATTTAGGAAAGAATCATAAAATTAGTGATTTATTTCGCCATCTTAAAGTTGGTCAAATTGAATGTCGTAAACGACGGATTTTGGTTGGTCGGGTGAAACTATATATAAGTGCACTACAGTTAGAAAATGGAGAGCTTTTACTCGTCGTTTCTCCTCAGTTTAATGCCAATGCTATTCAGGATTATGCATTACGCTGGGAAATTGAAACCTTATTCAGTTGTCTCAAAGGACGCGGGTTTAATCTTGAAAATACGCGCTTGACAGACCCTAGACGAGTGAAAAAATTGATTGCGGTGTTAGCTATAAGCTTCTGTTGGTGTTACTTAACGGGTGAATGGCAACATGATCAAAAAAAAGCGATAAAAATAAAGAAGCATGGACGACTCTCAATGAGTTTATTTCGCTATGGTTTAGACTATGTTCAAATGGCGATTCAGCGTTTAATTGGTTTTGGGAAAAAAGAAGAGTTTAAGGAAATTTTGGCAATTTTAAGAAGGCAGAATCCTGATAGGATAAGGGTTCTGTGAAATTTGTCGTGTACAGAGCAAAAATTTACGAAGTGCATGTTAGTGCAATAGATCCGACGGATAAGTCTAATAAGAGAAATTTCGAGGATACTTCAGCATTCGCAGCATTATTACAATGTAACTTTGTTCAAGCACAAAGAACTCTTGATAAGACAAAGCTTGGTGAGGCTGATGTTATCGGAAAATTACTTAGTGAATTGTTTAAAACAGCTGCTGCACCAACGGCTACAGAATCTGATCAAGAGTTAGCTGCGAAATTAAAGAAATCTGTTGAAGATATTGAGCTTAATGTTCAAAGTGATTTTGACAAAATGCTCAAAAAGTTATTACCTGTTATGGGGGTGATGGGTTTTCCAAGTCTTAATGATACTGAATTAAGGCCTGAAACTTCATTAAATGTAGAGGCACTTTTGTCTGGGCATACAAAAGTTGTTTATAGTGGTACAGATGGTGTGCATTTACCTGAGGGATATAATGGTCTTGGTACGCGAAATTTAATCTATATGCTGCTACAACTTGAAAGCTATCACAAAATTTACCGATCTCAAATTACTCGCCCTTCAGCCCATTTGATATTCATTGAAGAACCTGAAGCTCATTTGCATCCACAGATGCAGGAAGTTTTTATTAATCAATTAAATGTTGCTATTCAAAAGCTTTCGAGTGCCTATCCAGCAGAAGACGTTTGGAATGTTCAGTTTATTATTACTACACATTCTTCTCATGTTGCTAATGCGGCATGTTTTGATGCAGTAAGATATTTCTATAACCAAAAAGATGCAGTGAAAAGTATTAGAAATACTAAAGTTAAAGATTTTAAAAAGGGTATGCAAACAATATCTGTTACTGATAAAGAGTTCTTGCATAAATACATGACTCTGACTAAGTGTGATCTTTATTTTGCAGATAAAGTGATTATGGTTGAGGGGACAACTGAACGGTTATTAATGCCTCGCCTCAGAGAATTAGTTGATAAATCCTTACCAGAACATCAAAAATTAGCAAGCCAGTATGTAACTTGTATTGAAGCTGGAGGAGCTCATGCTCATCTTTTTTATCCACTCCTCGACTTTCTTGAACTTAAGACTTTGGTAGTTACTGATTTAGATTCAATCAAAAAGGTGGAAAAAGAAAATAATAAAAAAAAGAAAATTAACGTATGGGAAAAATGCCCAGTAGCGGAAGGTACGCGAACCTGTAATACCGCAATAAGATATTGGTTTGCTCCTAAGGATATTAAAAAGATAGAGGATTTTCATTTATCCCCAGTAGAACTTTTAGCTAAGACTCCAACTGATAAGCAGGTTAGCTGTAGACGAATTGCATACCAGATCCCTGAGGATCCAAATACGGATGTTTGTGCAAGAAGCTACGAGGATGCTCTGATTTTAGCAAACCTCAAAGACTTTACTCTGCCAAATGAAGAGGATGTTGTTATTGAAGCTTGGGAGTATGCGAAGGGGCTTACTAAATCAGATTTTGCTTTAGAATATGCAATTCGCAAAAAAGAATGGGTTGTACCAAGATATATTCATGAGGGTCTAGTTTGGCTTGCTGAATCTGATGTTCCTATACAAAATTTAGAACCATTAGATAAAGGAGCAACAGCATGAGCCAGATTAAAGAAAATCCTGCACTAGTTGCTGCACAAGAAGCTCAGAGAAAGATCAATGAGGCTCTAGATGCGGGTTATAGTTTTAGACTTGAAGCAGGTGCGGGGGCAGGTAAGACATATTCTTTGGTAGCGGCACTCAAGAAACTAATCGACGAACATGGTTCCATGTTAGTACGGACTGGTAAAAAAGTTGCTTGTATTACTTATACAGAAGTTGCACGCAATGAAATTGCTCAAGAAATTGAAGATCACCCAGCAATTCTTGTTGATACAATTCATGGTTTTTGTTGGGCATTTATTCGTCAATTTCAGAAGGCAATACGTGATTTAGTTAGTGAAATAGATGATAAAAAAGAGAAAATTGAGCTGGGCGGTGGTATTGGGTCACAACTAGTAGAATATGATTTAGGATTCTTTAGTGTCGATGAGAAGCGAATTACGCTTAATCATGATGATATACCTGAATTGATGGCAATGCTTTTGGCTAAAGAAAAGTTTCAGATGTTATTTAGTGAGCAATTTCCAGTAATTTTTATTGATGAATATCAGGATACTAACCGTAAATTTATGGATGCTATAACTGAATTCTTTTTAAAGCCAAAAACTGGCCCCATAATTGGTCTTTTTGGAGATCATTGGCAAACCATTTACAGTAGTGAGTATGAGCTAGCAGAATATCCAATTGAAGAAATTGCTAAGGGATCAAACTTTCGTTCAGCTCCCGCCATCGTAAATGTACTTAATACTTTACGTCCAGAACTCCCTCAAGCTGTTAGCGTACCAGAAGCTAAAGGTGAGGCTAGGTTTTTCCATACCAACGCTTATAAGGGGGGGAGAACTGATGAGCTCCATTCTAAGGAAGATTTACCTTCGGATTTAGCCCGTAGTTGCCGTGAGGAGTTGATAATAAGGCTGCAAGGAGAGGGTTGGGATTTACAAAAAACAAAAGTATTAATGCTTAGTCACAATGTTTTGGCTATTGAACAAGGCTATCCTCAAATTGCTGAATTATTTAAACGCCATACAGAACAATTTACAAAGAAAGAAGATCCGGTTATTAGATTCTTTGCTGAAGTAATTGAACCAATATGCATAGCTTATAGCTCATCACTTTATGGAGAAATGTTTAAGAAATTAGGCACTAGACCTGCTATTACAAAACATGAAGATAAAATGTTGTGGCGAAGAGATATGGATCAATTGCTAAAGTTAAGGAATGAAGGAACTATTGGTCAAGTGATAGATCATTTAAAGACGACAAAACGCCCATTGCCATCTGATCGAATACTTAGAAGAGAGGAAGAGATTCTTTCACTTATGGATACACCTGAAGCGGAATGGTCTTCAACACTACAACGTTATAATAAATTAAAAAAAATCGAATATAAGGAGGTTATCGAAGTTACAAGGTTTATTGAAAAGCAGACTCCTTTTGCAACGCAGCATAGTGTTAAGGGGGCTGAGTTTGAGAATGTATTAGTTGTCTTAGGTGGTGGGTGGAATCATTATAAATGGCCACAGCTTCTCGAGTTGCTTGAGACTAAAAAACTGAATAGAGCAAATACGAAAGGTTTTTATAGAGCTCGTAATCTTTTTTATGTTTCCATTTCTCGCCCAATGACAAGGCTAGCTGTGTTAGCAACTCAATCATTGTCGGATACAGCACTTCTTACAGTAAGTAATTTGTTGTGTTCGGCGTCAACTATCTTGGCCGGTTCGCGTCAATTATGATGGCCGGTTAGGTTTTCTCATTTTTCCTACTTCCAGCTTGTTTTAACTGATGTTGTTTTCGATAGCTTTCTCCTTCTAATTCTATAATTGTCGCGTGGTGGATCAGCCGATCTATGGCCGCTACCGTCATCATGCTGTCTGGGAAGATCTGATCCCATGCACTAAACGGGTGATTGGCTGTGATGATCAGGCTACCGCTTTCATATCGATGCGCGATAAATTCAAACAGTACCTGGGTTTCTGCATCGGTTTTTTTCACATAACCAATGTCATTTATCTGACCACCCGATATTTCAAAATAAACGGGAAGCCCACCGCTATCTACAGCGAGATGAATTTTTGTAGAACTCCCACCCCGACTTTTTCCTATCGCTTCATCTGAACTGCTTGCGGCTCCGCTACTGTCTTGATGCGCTTTGACAATACTTCCATCAATAAACAACCATTCTGGATCATTATCGGACGATATGCTTTGAAACCATTTTTGTAACACACCTTTCTTTGACCAAAGGTTAAAGCGCTTAAATACAGAGTTCCAACGACCGAATCTTTCAGGCAAATCTCGCCACTGAATGCCTGTGCGCATACGATAAAGTATGCCTTCCAGTGTATTTCGGTGTTCATATTTATTGTAAACACGCCCTGTCTCTTTAAGTATTTGCTTTAGGGCTTCCTAGGCGTTATCTGTTAGCATTGTCCTTGGCATAGCAACGTCCGTTCTCGGTGGTATTTTTGATTTTTGGCGAAACCATTATACCTTGTTGCTATGCCGTTCATTTTTCACTCAAAGATCAACAGCCTCTAGTAAGGCACGTACTTGAAGCACTTAAAAGATAAAAATAAAGGCTCTCTAATGTGTTTAGGAGCCATCTAACTTATAGTTGTTTCGGGTGAGGCTTATTTGTTTTTGTGCTCCAGTGCTGTAAGTGATGTACCTACGATAAATATAGACACGACAAACAAGCCTAAATCTTTTAGCAAAAACTGGCCAGGAACCACAGAGATCGCAGGAAACCCAAGAGATGCCTCAAAAACACCGGGTGTAGTCAGCATGAACGACAATGTCGTAAAAAAGAGTCCGGTTGAAAGTACACCGCCCAAGATTGCGAGCTTAGGGGAGAAAACTCGTGCAGCGATTAACAGGCCAACTGAAATTTCAAGCACACCCAGAAAATTTGAGAATCCTTGAATGCTGAGGAAGCTATACATCCACGAAAGCAGAGGGCTATTACTAACAAAACCATGTATACCGTTTGCTTCGTAGCTAGTGAATTTCATGCCACCAAACCACAAATATATTATCGTCATGGCAACGTAGATGCCACCTATACCAAACTTAGTGATTTTTGCACCGAGATTATTACTAAGGGTATTGGTAGTCTGGACACCATTTTCAATTTCGGGAATAGTCATCTTATATCTCCAATTATTTTTAGCCATGTGGACTCACTCTATGTAGCCCACTAAAATGATATGACTCTTGAGAAAAACTATATGTTTACTCGAGTCGAACCTAACTTAGGTAATTGCTGTAGTTGAGCACCAATGGATTAGACATCAATGCCTAGTGGTTGAACGGCCGGGAAGTCGACCTCGGTCTGTGTCACTTCGTTAACGTAGTTAGTGAAAGTGTTCAGGGCAACAGCCAACAGAATATCCACTACATGTGCATCACTGTAGCCAGCGTTCAGCACCGCTTGGACCTGGTCATTGCTGACTTGCCCGCGCTGGCGGACTACGGCGGCAGCAAAACGCACGGCTGCGTCGGCCTTAGGGTCATTTGATGCACCGCTGCGGTTGGCAGTGAGTTCAGCATCATCAAGCTTGGCCACCTTACGGCCTAGGAAGGAATGGGCAGCAAGGCAATAATCGCAGCCGTTGATCTCAGCGACGGCTAGGGCAATACGCTCAAGAGTCGCTGTACCCAAGCCGCCCTGTGCTGATGCTGCGCTCAATTGCAGGTAGCCAGTCAGCGCAGCAGGGCTGTTGGCAACGACGCGGAACATGTTAGGAACGCGGCCCAGTTGTTTTTCCACAGCCTTGAGTGAGGTATGGGTAGCAGTAGGCGCGGCGTCGATTGTGGTAGGGGTGTTCAAACGTGACATAAATTTCTCCTAGTGATTTGAAAGACAGCACGCTGTATTGGCGTGGAATAAATTGTATTTAAGAAGGTTCTGCTTGATAATCCGTTGCTATCAGACAGCTCATCTTCACGTCTTGCGCAGTCGCCATTTCAGTGCCACTACACACCTTCGTTGACGTCACGCCGTCCTGATTTCTAAGGAGGTCTTCGAGACTCCAAAAACACCCTCCGGCAACGATCACATTATTTATTTTTCATAAAGCCTCCTTGGTTTTTATCTATTTACTAATGGAACTGAATTTACAGCATGTAAAATAGATATAACATGCTCAATAGTTCGTATAATGTGACTTATTAGACAGTTTACGTAGGGGCTATGTATGGATGCAGACTTTGGATATCAGATTAAAAGAGTTGTGAAATTAAGGGTTCACGAAAAACTGCAAATATAGGGCAAATCAGATTGTCTATACCCATAATTTAGAGCGCCCGAGCATCAGGAACTCACTGAAAGCAGACGTTTCTGAAAATAAACAAGGCACAGCGCTTGAAAATTTCGAGACATCAACGTTTTGCCAAAAGGCTAAAAATGCGTGCACTACTCATTTCGCATTTAAAGAGAGCATCGGTTATTAGGCAATAACGATGTGGCCAAAATTTGTCGACCACTACACTATCTCGTAAACGAGTTTGATAGACGTCAACTAGTACGTATTTTTAGTGTAAGGTCATATTAATGCACGATGCTAAACTCTGCTGTGAGCTAGGTAGGATGTATAAATACCATAAATATTTCAATGCTTTACTTTTTAAAGCTCAAGTGAGTTACTCAGTTCCGACTGTTGGTGGCAGATTTGGAATCTCGCGATTTGTCTTAAATGTCAGCCAAGCAAGTCTCTCGCTAATAAAGTGTTGACTATCCCTGACAAAGTAACAATTTCTTGCCATAATCAGACTTAAGCACTTTACTTAGAGTGTATGTGCGCCGCTTAATGCATCAATGCTGCTAATTCCCTGATTGACATCAATCACTTTGTTTCCTGTTTGATACTCTGAGATAAACAAGATCGAATGATGCAAAAGGGGACTATTTAAATACTGAGGGAACAAATGGCAGTAGATTTGAGCATAGAAACCGCTCTGCTCCTAGAGCGCTGGCAAGGCATTGTAAACTCGATGGCTCAAGTCGCGGAAGTGCCTTGTGTGCTGATTAATCGATTAGATAAAAACGAAATTTGTCAGGCTGTTGGCAGTGTGTCAGTACCAACTTTTTATTGCGGTGAACCTGTTCCATTGGCACTTAACACTTATTGTTCCCAAGTCATTTCCAGTAACCAGCCATTACTAGTTGAAAATGCAATCGGTACCCGATATGAAAACAATAACCCAACATTTGCAGCAGGCTTTAGTTATTACTATGGCCTGCCATTGCTTTGGCCTAGCGGAAAAACTTTCGGTACTTTGTGTATGTTGGACTTTTCAAGCCCAGATCGGGCATCACAACACTGTTCCTTACTCACACTTTTTAAGCAGGCCATTGAATACGATTTACAGATGCTTCAACAACAGCAAGATCTGCTAAAGCGTGAGCAACAAGCAGACAAAAAATTTATACAACTATTCAATGAGATGTCAAATAGGATAAGACCGGTAACTAATAATAAGTTGCTTCAATCTGAGTTGTTTGTACTTTTGACAAGCCAATACCAATACTGGCATCAGGAACTGGATAAGCAGCTTAATCAAACCGTCCTGACTGATGAAAACTCCATTCATATAGCGGCACTGGTTCGAATTTGGTCAAATTTGTTGGCGATTGCCCATGAAACAGAATGGTTGAGAGCTACGGCAGTTCTAGAACCTTATAGTTGTGATGCTGTTGCGTCACTGGTCAATGCAACTCCATTATTAGAACAAGCAGTGTATAAAACAGCGCTGACCCTTGGTGCTGATCTCGTTTTGAGGAGTCATTTGCCTAATCCACTGTTACTAAGTGGGAAACCAGAGTTATGGTCTCTGATAGGACTAGCTATCACGAGCTTTTTAGTTGTTGGCGCCAGCGGTACAAGTATAACTATTTTTGTCAGTAACCGATTAAAAGGTAAGTACAGAGTTTTGGAATGGTCCCTTCTTGTAAAAGGCCAGACGATGCCGCTGCGTTTTACCCGCGATAATCAAGCGCTTTATGGTTTTGCAACAGTATGTGCCGAGTTAGCGGGTGCTGTTCTTGAATCTGGTGAGTGGCAATTAACTGAGAGTCTTCAGCAACAGAGTCGTTATCTCAACTCAAATCGTGATCACGTTGACGACATTGAAAGCAGGAATGCTTCAAGAACTGCTAATGGCATAACCAGGCTTATCTGCTTATCGATACCGGTGATGGGAGACGATTTATAAACACTCAGCGATGATCAGCGAAGTTGTGTTTTAGTTTTCTTGTTGGCACTACATCCGGTATGGCGGCCTTTAATCTGAGAGTGACACTTGGGATAACTGAAAAACTGGCTGTGATTCTGCTGAACGGAGCTTGGTGCTAAGCATGTTGGCGTCATTCAAAGCAAGGTCAACACTGCTATTAACGTTTACGATTATCTGACGGACGTGCTGCTGCGCGTCAACCAACATCCAGTAAGCAAGGTACATGAACTAATGCCGAAGTTACGGAAAGCTCAGTTCGAAAGCGCATTACAGCGTTCAGCTCTATTTAGCAATCCCGATGCTTCGGTAAAATAAGCCACGGAAAATGCTCCGGAGGCCGCATGCACACTAAATAGATGACGTTAGACGAAGAGTTGGATTTAAACGAGCAAATTATAGAGCCTGCGACCGGAAAAGCCAAAAGTTTATAAATACAGCTAAAACTCAAATCAAGCAGGCGAATATTGTACAAAACAATACCATTGCTACAGAGATAACTTCAAGTCTGACAGATCTATGCTAGAGTTAAATCAACGATTTAATTCATTTTTCTATGCAGGATCTTTGAAAAATGCAGTAGAAAAACGGAGAAGTACATGACCTTTAGTTTAGCTCAAACAGCTAGTGCAGAAACCACACTAAAAGCACCTGCTGAAGCAGATCAGAACCTGCGGGATATCACTGAACTGGCGTGTTATATCTGTGATGCACCAGTGGCTATGGTGACGCGAACCGATGACACAAAGCTGAATCTAATTGCAAAAGTTGGTATTTCGCGTACCTCTGTATTAATTAAAGAGTCCTTTTGCGTGTATGCAATGGAAACACCTGATGCGGTAATGGTGGTCCCTGACGCTACTTTAGATCACAGATTCAGTACCAATGCTATGGTGATTTCAGGACCTGGCTACCGATTTTATGCTGGCTCGCCGCTGATTGATCCCGAAGGTGCAGTGATTGGTACTATTTGTGTCTATGATCATGTTCCTAAGCAGCTGAACCAGCGGCAGATAAGCTCTTTGCAGGCTCTGTCCAGACAAGTGATCGCCATACTGGAGCTGAAAAAAGTCGGCGAACAATTACATAATACCAGCATGACGGATGCGCTGACAGGGGTGAACAACAGAAGAGCTTTTGACCTCAAGTTTGAAGCTGAATTTGCTCGCTGGCAAAGAACAGGACAATCTTTTGTACTGGCATTGATTGATATTGATCACTTTAAGAGTTTTAACGACAGCTATGGTCATGCCGCAGGAGATGAGGCACTGAGTCAAGTCGCGGCTCTGTTTCAGCGCCATAGCAGGAACTATGACTTTTTCGCCCGTTATGGTGGTGAAGAGTTTGTGCTGATCCTGCCAGGCACAGACACAGCGTCCGCAAATAAAACACTGGAAAAGTTAAGGCTGGTAGTGGCTAACCATGAGTGGTTATTACGACAATTAACGGTCAGCATAGGTTTGGCCAGCGCTGATTTATTTGACGACAAAAAGCAGTTGCTCGAAGTCGCCGATCAGATGTTATACAAAGCTAAAACCCAAGGCCGCAATCAAACCAGTGTGTTCGCCACACTGTAAGAGATCTGTTCATGCTGCGCTGATCTCAAGACCTCATAAAAACTGAGGTCTTGCTTCGGTCGATAAGCTGGTCTGATATTGGCATTATTTATTCCTTTCAAATACATGGGTAATGCGACTTACACAGATTTTTTATGCTCTCTTGGACTCCATGTGAAGGAGATCGTCACATTCTTTACATATAGAAAATAGAGTTCTTTAGCCAGCTGCAATTTCAGATTAACCGATTCGGTAAGCTTTCTGCATTTCCGGAGACAACTTTTTTAGCCAGCTTGAGAGACTGAAGCCTTTTCTATCGGTACTATTTAATTTAGTAAAATACAGATGTTCATCCCAGCGAGGACCGAAATCTACTTCTGCAAGACTTACAAGCTGTTTGTTTCTGCGAAGACGATGCTTTTGATGGTAATCTTCGGCGGGCCAAAAATAACCATTTTGTTCTCCGGCCTCAATCACCTCGGGAGATTTCTCCTTTCCAATCGCTTGAATCAGTTCTTCAGCTACTTGTTTTTGCTCCAGATCAAAAACAAAAAGTATCTGGCGATACTGGCCCTGCTTTCTACCATGAACAGACCATGATTCAAAACTTCCAAGAAGTTCCCTGTAGCTGATTTGGTCTTTATCGTAGATCACTCTGACGACTTCGGCGTGTCCGTTGATGTTGCGGTAACTCGGATCCAGAGTTGATGCTCCAGCGTAGCCAACACGTGTTTGCACTACTCCCTGCGTCCCTCCAAAATTAGAATCCGGTCCCCAAAAGCAACCCATGCCGAAAACCGTTTGACTAAGCTTCCCGATTTTCAATGCTTCTTCGATTGCTTCAGGGGTTGCAAATTCATAGCTTTCAACACCGTCTTCTTTATTCATTTTTAGATCCGACATATTTTTCACCTAACTTTCAAAAATTGAAGCCACTCCCATTCCTCACGCCGTGCAAACGACGATAAGACCACGTTTTCCAACACCAGCTTGATGAAGTATCTTTGCTAAAACTCCGCAGCATGTTTCTTGGTAACACAACTGCGGAAAATTGCTGTAATCATTGATCTTACTGCTTATTAAGTTATTAATAATTCTAAAAAACTCATTATTTCATTGAAGCTTCCAACCACCTGTCAAGGTCCTTGAACTTGGGGTTTCTCAGCTTCTTTGTCCCAACCACTATTGTCGGGAAATTCAGCTTTCCGTTCGAATAGAGGGAGCACAGTTCATCAGCAGCCGCGTCGTCTTCATGAACATCCAAAAAAACAAACTGGCTCCCTTTTTCTTGCAAGTACGAATGGTAAATCTTGGTTTTATGGCAGTCTTTATGACCGAACAGCTTAATCAACACGAACGGCTCCTTTTTTCAAAAGGTTCACTTTCATAAACCCCCTCGATTTAAAAATTATTCTACAAACTTCAATGACTCCGAGTTAATACAGAATCGGACCCCTGATGGCTCAGGACCGTCTGGAAAAGCGTGCCCCAGATGGGCTTCGCACACATTGCATAGCACTTCGATTCTGCGCCCGAAGGTCGTATCCAGTTCATATTGAATTACGTTGTCTGCGACTGGCTCAGAAAAACTCGGCCATCCCGTTCCCGAATCGAACTTTAGGTTCGAGTCAAAGAGTTCGGTGTCGCAGCCCACACAGGCGTACCTTCCAGCTTCATAAAATGAACAGAGTTCTCCGGTGTGCGCGCGTTCGGTGCCTTTCATCCGCATGACCCGAAATTGCGCTGGCGTCAGAATTTCTTTCCACTCTTCCTCGCTCTTTTCTACTTTTTTGGGAGGCGCGGGAGTGCCGTTATCCAGGTAGTTGTAAATGCTTTTCCAATTGAACATATATTTGCTCCTTTATTTTAGGGTTCACTCTTTAGCTATCAATCCACGAGAAGAAGTCTGTAGCACTACCAATGAATTCTCCATCCACAAAAACTTGCGGTACAGTTTGGAGATTTGTTCTTTCCTTCAACTCCAGGTAAGTCTTCGGATCGTCGTCTACGCGAATTTGTTTGAAATCGACCTTTTCAGCAGTTAGGTAATTCTTCACGCGTGCGCAAAATGGACAATGGTCTTTCGTATAAATAACAACATTCTTAAGTGCTTTCATTTTTTCCTCGTTCATTTGGTTCATGATTTAGTCTCTTTCAAAATGGCAAGAGTATCCGCTGGGATTCCTCTGCAAATAGTTTTGGTGATATGCCTCAGCGTCGTAGAATTCTTTTTCCAGGGTGACGGTCGTGACCACTTCATTCTCGAAGCGACCGATCTCATTGACCTCATCAATCACGTTTTCGATAATCGCTTTCTGTGCATCGTCACGATAGAACGCTGCCGAGCGATACGAAGTGCCAACATCATTTCCTTGGCGATTCTTCGTAGTCGGATCATGGATTTTGAAAAAGTAATGTAGAATCTCTTCGAGAGATATTTCGTCTTGGTCGTATTCCACGCGAACCGCTTCGGCGTGCCCCGTTTTCCCTGTTATAATATCGGCGTAGGTAGGATCATCAAAATCTCCGCCAGAGTAGCCCACCTTCGTTGACGTCACACCGTCCAGACTCCTAAGGAGGTCTTCGAGACTCCAAAAACACCCTCCGGCAACGATCACATTATTTATTTTTCATAAAGCCTCCTTGGTTTTTATCTATTTACTAAT
>NZ_JAKTIG010000053.1:0-9117 GCF_027855145.1 Acinetobacter sp. AOR18_HL | reverse complement strand
ATAATACGGCATTATGTTACTTGCCGTGTTCGTTGACTATAAAACCCTGCATTTGCAGGGTTTTTTGTCAATGATGCGAGCATTTCTAACGCACTCGCAGGGCATTTAACATCAGTGCTCATTATGCGAATCTCGCACGCCAAGCGGTGAGGGAGGGAGAAGGAGCCTCGACGCCCGACCGACCGATCCGAGGGGCGGAAGAGGAGTCCACGTCTTCTAATGGTGGACTCTAGTCTCAAATTTGAGAATTTTATACGTCTTTTTGTACTTCTAATGGTGGACTCTAGTCCGAAATTTCGGAATTTTTAGAGGTCTTTCGAGTTTCTTACGACTACTTTTCCATTTGCTGATATCTCAACATTATCGATAGCTTGATCAAGAATTATATGTACAAGCTCACTATCTTTAATGGGCTGTAGATTTTTATTGATCAGAATTTTATTGAGCTCTACACACTTCTTTCTAAGAGATTCTTGCTCTTTGTCATTTAAACGTACTGTTACTGCCATTTTGATCACATTTTAGGGTTATTAACTTGCATACAATATTACTTGTATATGTGTTATATGTGCTTGCTATTCATGTGTAATTGTATTAAATTCTGCTAAATGTTATTTGTATACATGCGTAATTAGCCCATGCTAGATCATATTTGCATAAATGCGCCATTCGAATCCAGCTTCTACTCAGTAGATGCGGAAGGGCGTTATTTTTTTGTAGATATCGATCTTCACACCATAGAAATTCCACTTGCGTCACGATCAGTTCATAAGAATGACGATGGTTCAATTTCTGCTGCTGCTTTATTTCATCCATTTGAAAGTGTGCCAACTCATTATACGGGGATGGCAATGAAAGTATTTTTCGATGCTAGTTATGAGCCTTACGTACAAATTAAGGCTTCGCCTGCAAAGTTATTGCAGGGCCATAACGTTTTTGGTTCGGATGATATAGAGCAGGGTGCTGATGAAATGATCGGCTTCTTACACATGGCTTATCCAGTTCTTACCCGTATGCTCGATTGGAATCGTGCTTGGGTTTCACATATTGATGTGACTTACTCGGCTAAGTTGTCAGACCAGACAACGGCTAAAAAGATTCTGGATTTTCTGGCTAATGTCAGTAGCGGTCAAACTAGACTTTCAAATAAGCGGTTTGATAGCTCTGTGTATTGGGGTGGCCAGACATCCAGACTTGTAAACCATAAATGCTATTTAAAGCATGACGAATTTCTTTCTCAGTTTGAAGAACTCAAGCAACTGGCAAAGAAAAATGACAAGTCAGCTCAACGAGTTGTCGATGTCATGTCTGACTCACGGTTAATTAACTGGACTGTCGGACTTTTACGTTTTGAGTCGCGTTTAAAAAAACGTTGGCTTGAGCGTAATGGAGTACCAACGAACCTTTATGAACTTATAGCATTTCAAAAGGCAAATCCTGATTTACTTCAAACACTTTGGACTAAAGCAACGCACGGAATATTTGATGCCATGAGAGGTCAAACTGTGAAATTGATTAATGATGAAAGTGTCTTGGAAGCCATATCTAACTCGCCAGTTGTCGTTACCAATAGCGGTAAGGTTTCTCAAACACGTATCCGAAATATTTATTCTACGTACTGTTTAGTACGTGAACATGGTTTAGAAAAGTTAGCTGAAATGCTTCCTAAACCTACGTTTTATAGACATTTATCTGAACTTTGCGATTGTGGCTTTTCAAAGGCATTTTTGCAGAACTTGCATGACAACAAGGCTAAAAACGTCATTCCATTTATGAAGCTCGTAGAAATCGACTTTTCACAACAATTGCCTGAGTGGTATGAGCCGCCAGTATCGCAATTTAAATCAGTAGCTTAAAGGTGAGCAAATGAACAATTCACAACATCCAATTATGACAGTCACAGGCATTCGTAAAGCTGCTGGAGATTTCCAAGATCAAACATCAGGTAAAACAATTGAATTCTCGAATACCGTTGTAACGGTTTTACAGAATTATTCTGAGCGTGAGCTAGAACAAGGTGCAATCGGTTTTAAATCTACTGACTACAAAATTAAAGGCGCTCAGTTCTTTAATGATTACGTTGGACAGAAGCTGCCAGCCGAAGCTGCAATGATATTTGATTGGGATTTTACAGGGAAACAGCCACGAGCTGTATTAGTAGCATTAGACTTTAATGCCAAGAAACCTATATAAATCAATGGGTTAATATGGAAATATTAGCCTATTCGTATAATGTATAATATGTTAAAAATCAATAACTTACGTGAATTATTAGTATGAATATTATAGCAATGCTAGGGGATAATCAAGCGGAGTGCCCAAAGTGCTTCTCTCTATTTCATAAGCAGTATTTGTACTTTCACATGTCTAAGTGTCAGGGGTAATCATGGACGTTTACGTTTGCTCAGCTATTGAAATCGTTAATAACGTGCAGACGTGTACGGCTTATGTGCCTTTATCTATTGCTCAGGTCTTCAATGGCTTAGCAATTACACAACAAGATTCTATCGCTATATCAAAAGCTATAGCGGAGATATGCGGTCTTTTGATCGCTTACAGCTTCATTATGAAAGCTGCAAAACTAGCCTAAATAGGAGAAACATCATGGCTTATTCAAACGTAACACCAATGACTCAACAAGCTCACCAAAAAACTTGGTTCCAAAAATTCCGTGGCCGTTTTGCTGCGGGTACAGGTTTAATTCTTGCTGGTGCTGGTACTGCACATGCAGAAGGTTTAACTGAGGTGGGGACTGCTATTACTGGTCAGCTCACAGCATCACAAGCAATTATTCTTTCTGTTTTGATTGCTGCTGCAACTATTACCGCAATCATTATCGGATATCGAAAACTTAATAAAGGCGCTAACGCTGCTTAAAACTAGCCCCTTCGGGGGCTTCCTTATTTTGGGGTGATGTATGCCAGAAGCTTCAATTTTTTATTGGATTTTACCTATTACGATAGTGGTGGTTACATGGGTCGTTATAAAAAATATTTAACAATATTATTGATGTTCAGCATACATATGATGCCTTTTAATGCTGTCCGTGCTTCGACTGTTGCAAGTGAGGGTTGGTCTGTATCAAAACGACTTGTACAAGGTGCTACAACGTTTTATGACGGTACTAAAAATATCGTTTTGAATGGTAAAAACTATGCGGCTCAAGGTACGGCTAAAATAACGCCTGCGGCTGGTCAAGTTAGTAAAATGATTGTAAGAACTGGAGCTATATTAGCTGTTGATTTAGCAATTAAATCTTTGATTGGTGCTGTTGATTACGTAATGGATCCTGCAAATAACCAAGTCAAATACTATGTTGTTCCACCTACGGCATCGCCGAGTGACCAGTATTATTGGGTAAATGGTAATGCTCAAAATATTAAATATTCTACTTCAAGAGCTGCTCTTGACGGTCATTTAGCATATTTATGTTCTACAGGCGGTACTTGGGGTGCTTGTCCAGATCAAATTAAAAGTATTGCAGGCCCCAATACACTTTCGTATGGTGCTTCTTACACGGTAACTCGAACTAATAATTCTACAGTTACTTACAATATGACAAAGGTTGCTAACCCTGCATATGATCCGAATGCACAACCCAATCGTGAAGAAAAATATTTACCTTATGATGCTGTAGCTTCTCAACTTATCAGTGATGCTGCTGCCGAAAAGGCTGAAGGTAAAGCCTATGTTTCATCTGTTGCTGACACAGCTTTAGCGGATGAACAGAATCAACTCGTTCCCGCGACTGATGTAATCAATCAGCTTAATAACTCTCAGGCAATTCCAACTAATAACACTGCTACAGGTACCTCTACACCAACAACAGGAACCGGAGACCCAACGGCTCCAACTGCTCCTCCATCTGACATTACTTTAAATTTCCCAGTTTTCTGCGATTGGGCACCGACTGTATGTTCTGCGGCTCAAACAGTAATTTCATTTCCTCAAACGCTAACAACTTGGTGGGAAACTGGTAAAAAGTCTGCTTCTGAAACATGGACCGAGGTTAAAAACTGGTTTAAAGAGCCTGAAAATACCGACAATACTCTTGATTTAGACGTACAGTCTGAACCAGAACCCAATACACAAATCAGCTTCTCAACCTCATGTCCTGCAAAGATACCGCTTTCATTTTCTTGGAATGGGCAAACATTAGATTTTTCTTTTGATTTCACTATTTGGTGTGAGTCTATCTCTGCTTTTGTTTATCCGATTGTTGTAGCTCTTGGGGCACTTCATGCGCTCTATATAGTTTCAGGAGTCAGAGAAAATGGCTAGTTTATCGACCTTGTTTGCTAGTGCCCAAAAAGGTTTTTTAAAGAACGTTTTACAGGGTGCAGGGATAACCCTAGGTACTGCGGGTATATCCTTAGCAATAATAAATACAATGATTACTCATTTTAGTAATTCTGTTCATCAATTGCCTGTAGTGCTTCTACAAATGGCTGGCGTTACTGGCTTAGATATCTACTTTTCGCTTGTACTTGGTGCAATTGTTACCAAGCATTTTAGACAAGCTTCTCCATTGCATTTACTTAAGAAACAATAACGGGGATAAAAAATGCTACATCTTGTCACTGGTACGCCTGGAGCATCTAAGACGGCCTTTGTTGTTACTCAATTAGATAAATTAGAACGTTCAAATTTCATTAATGTACGTAAAAACAAAACTATATTCGAATTTAATAAACCTTTGTTTGAGAAGTTTAAGGATGAGTTTCTTTATTACTCTTATGAAGAGGGTTCAGGATCTGCCCGTAAAACGATTATTGAACCATTAGCAGAAGATTACTTTTTATTTTTAAATGAAGAATTTGACGATTTACGTCCAGATGATTATTTTAAAAAAACTACTAGATATAACGAAATTGTTGACCGTATCAATGATATTCATGGCCCGCAAAAGTTTGAATTATTACAGCCTGTACGTACCATTTATACAAATATCAAAGCCTGTAAAATTCCTTACACTAGACCTTTGATTCATGATTGGCGTGATGCTCCAGATGGTTCTGTAATCGTAATTGACGAGATTCAACTTGTAGAACCATATAAAAATAAAAAATCAGAAGACCCGATGATTATGGACCTTACGATCCATCGTCATAGAGGTTTTGATTTTTATATCATTACTCAAGCTACACGCTATTTACATCCTGCTGTAAAAGAGTTGATTGGTTGTCACTATCACATTACACGCCCGTGGGGGTGGACTCCAAAGGTTTATCAATACGGTTCGGCCCGTGATAATCCAAACGCTTTAGTTAATAAAATTAACTGTGAAGCTAAATTCTCTTTTAAACCTGCTGATCGTATTTTTACGCTTTATAAATCTACAACGATTAATACGCATAAAAAGCGTATACCTAAATTTATCTATTTCATTGGTGCTGTAGTTGTTGTGATGGCTGGTCTTTTTTACCATTTTGCCACTAAAGACAATGTCATTTACGATCAGGTTACTGGTAAGCCTACTCAGCCTAAAGCTAATCAGACATCTACAACCACACAGGCTGCTACAACTACTAAATCAGAGTTTAATGCTGATACTGAATGTAGAAAGGCTGCTAACGTTGAAAAACCTGAGTGCGTGAAGTGGTTTAGCGATATAACTAAAAACGGTTCTTCTGTAGCTCCTGCACAGCAAACAACGACAGACCAAGTCTCATATAACCCATCTAAACCGTATGATGACCAGATTCAAGAGACTGTTTCTTATCAGGTTACTGCTAAGCCTGTTTTTAGTGGCTGTGTTAAGAAAAATGGTCGCTATGTCGCATATACACAGCAAGGTACTATATTGCATGATGTTAGTAGTTCAGACTGCAAGAAGCTTATAGATCAAGGCGATAGACCGTTTAATTACTTTGCTGACGCTCGGACTGAGGCTGTGAGTACAGGAACATTAAATAATGTTCCTACGGAGCAGACACAGCCGAATAAACAGCAATTACAACCAGTTAAGGCTGAGGAAAAAGAGCAAAAGCCTATTACTGCTGTTATTTCATAATTTATTTGGGGGAATTTTTTTATGATGTCTCTTGGTGATATTGCTGTTTTAAATACTTTCGCTTTCAATGTTTTTGTAGCTGGTGCTGTCCTAGGTTTGTTTGTTTCTGGTTTATTCAAAAACATACTTAATTTTTGGGCTTATCGTTTTGAAAGACCAAAAAGAATTAGGACTGAATCGGGTTATTTGTATTTATTCAAGGGTAAATATTATCCGATTGAACAACGAAATAAGCTTATTGAGCAGCAACGAAAAAAATTCAAGCATCTTCTTCACTGATTACAAAAAGCCGTCTATATGTTCTACCGTAGAAGTAACCAAAAAAAGCCGTTCAGGGGAATTGTGACCGATCCAACTCGGTCACAAGGCGTAGTCTACGGGTTTTTACGTGATCAAACTTCGAGTTACACGCAATGCTCATACTGTGGCCGTACACTGCAATTTAATCAGTTGATGAAACACTTAAAAGTGTGGCATGGTTACGGAACAAAAGATTTTATAATTGATTTTTAAGGGGATGATTATGGCTTTCTTTATGGAATATATATATCCAAGTATCTTGCTTATAGCCTTTTCTATTTGGTTTACCTTAAAGTTTATTCGTGAGCGTCGTTGGCAACAAGATGATGATCAATACATCCCTTGATTGGCATTTTATTACATTTTTCTTTAAGCCGGTGAGCTCGCCCTGGCATCAAAAAAATGAATAAAATCAACACTTGTGATTTTTGAAGGATTGGCAAAATATGACATCTTTTATTTTAGAAATCTTTTATAAAAATGGCGACTTTACAATTTTGTCTCAATTGATTTTAGCTTTCTCCGTCTGCTATGGAGTTGTTTTATTTAGAGACTGAGAGTTCGCATAATACGGCATTATGTTACTTGCCGTGTTCGTTGACTATAAAACCCTGCATTTGCAGGGTTTTTTGTCAATGATGCGAGCATTTCTAACGCACTCGCAGGGCATTTAACATCAGTGCTCATTATGCGAATCTCGCACGCCAAGCGGTGAGGGAGGGAGAAGGAGCCTCGACGCCCGACCGACCGATCCGAGGGGCGGAAGAGGAGTCCACGTCTTCTAATGGTGGACTCTAGTCTCAAATTTGAGAATTTTATACGTCTTTTTGTACTTCTAATGGTGGACTCTAGTCCGAAATTTCGGAATTTTTAGAGGTCTTTCGAGTTTCTTACGACTACTTTTCCATTTGCTGATATCTCAACATTATCGATAGCTTGATCAAGAATTATATGTACAAGCTCACTATCTTTAATGGGCTGTAGATTTTTATTGATCAGAATTTTATTGAGCTCTACACACTTCTTTCTAAGAGATTCTTGCTCTTTGTCATTTAAACGTACTGTTACTGCCATTTTGATCACATTTTAGGGTTATTAACTTGCATACAATATTACTTGTATATGTGTTATATGTGCTTGCTATTCATGTGTAATTGTATTAAATTCTGCTAAATGTTATTTGTATACATGCGTAATTAGCCCATGCTAGATCATATTTGCATAAATGCGCCATTCGAATCCAGCTTCTACTCAGTAGATGCGGAAGGGCGTTATTTTTTTGTAGATATCGATCTTCACACCATAGAAATTCCACTTGCGTCACGATCAGTTCATAAGAATGACGATGGTTCAATTTCTGCTGCTGCTTTATTTCATCCATTTGAAAGTGTGCCAACTCATTATACGGGGATGGCAATGAAAGTATTTTTCGATGCTAGTTATGAGCCTTACGTACAAATTAAGGCTTCGCCTGCAAAGTTATTGCAGGGCCATAACGTTTTTGGTTCGGATGATATAGAGCAGGGTGCTGATGAAATGATCGGCTTCTTACACATGGCTTATCCAGTTCTTACCCGTATGCTCGATTGGAATCGTGCTTGGGTTTCACATATTGATGTGACTTACTCGGCTAAGTTGTCAGACCAGACAACGGCTAAAAAGATTCTGGATTTTCTGGCTAATGTCAGTAGCGGTCAAACTAGACTTTCAAATAAGCGGTTTGATAGCTCTGTGTATTGGGGTGGCCAGACATCCAGACTTGTAAACCATAAATGCTATTTAAAGCATGACGAATTTCTTTCTCAGTTTGAAGAACTCAAGCAACTGGCAAAGAAAAATGACAAGTCAGCTCAACGAGTTGTCGATGTCATGTCTGACTCACGGTTAATTAACTGGACTGTCGGACTTTTACGTTTTGAGTCGCGTTTAAAAAAACGTTGGCTTGAGCGTAATGGAGTACCAACGAACCTTTATGAACTTATAGCATTTCAAAAGGCAAATCCTGATTTACTTCAAACACTTTGGACTAAAGCAACGCACGGAATATTTGATGCCATGAGAGGTCAAACTGTGAAATTGATTAATGATGAAAGTGTCTTGGAAGCCATATCTAACTCGCCAGTTGTCGTTACCAATAGCGGTAAGGTTTCTCAAACACGTATCCGAAATATTTATTCTACGTACTGTTTAGTACGTGAACATGGTTTAGAAAAGTTAGCTGAAATGCTTCCTAAACCTACGTTTTATAGACATTTATCTGAACTTTGCGATTGTGGCTTTTCAAAGGCATTTTTGCAGAACTTGCATGACAACAAGGCTAAAAACGTCATTCCATTTATGAAGCTCGTAGAAATCGACTTTTCACAACAATTGCCTGAGTGGTATGAGCCGCCAGTATCGCAATTTAAATCAGTAGCTTAAAGGTGAGCAAATGAACAATTCACAACATCCAATTATGACAGTCACAGGCATTCGTAAAGCTGCTGGAGATTTCCAAGATCAAACATCAGGTAAAACAATTGAATTCTCGAATACCGTTGTAACGGTTTTACAGAATTATTCTGAGCGTGAGCTAGAACAAGGTGCAATCGGTTTTAAATCTACTGACTACAAAATTAAAGGCGCTCAGTTCTTTAATGATTACGTTGGACAGAAGCTGCCAGCCGAAGCTGCAATGATATTTGATTGGGATTTTACAGGGAAACAGCCACGAGCTGTATTAGTAGCATTAGACTTTAATGCCAAGAAACCTATATAAATCAATGGGTTAATATGGAAATATTAGCCTATTCGTATAATGTATA
>NZ_JAKTIG010000052.1:0-6077 GCF_027855145.1 Acinetobacter sp. AOR18_HL | reverse complement strand
GCCCTGAAAATGCCGACCATGGAAAGGATTCATATGCTGCACATTTAGCTAAAACAGTCTTCAGCTTACCATTCGTGGTTATTTGCAACAGTGCCTTAAAAAAGCCTGTCATTAACGTCTCACCATTTATCGAAATATTCTTGAATCTGTAATACATTCAGTCATATATTTGATTACGTCACAAAATCAAAAAGTAGATGAGTCATGAGCAATAGTCGTGGCGGAAGCCGAGATGGTTCCGGTAGAAAGTTTAAATACAATGAGCCTACGAAAACGGTAAGAGTACCTGTATCCAAAATCATAGAGATCAAGAATTATCTCAATGAAGTAGAGAAGCAAAGGTTCAATGAAGTTGCATCCATCACGCTGATTGATGCGACTACTCAGATGAGAATCCCTTTGGCTTCAGAGAAAGTCGCTGCTGGTTTCCCTTCGCCAGCTCAGGACTACATCGACAAAACATTAGACATGAATGAACACCTCATCAAAAATGAAGCTGCAACATTCGTTGTAAAGGTTGCTTCACTTTCGATGAGAGATGCAGGCATTGAGATTGATGATGAACTGATTGTAGACCGGAGCATTGAAGCCAAGCATGAAGACATCGTAATTGCGCTGATCGACAATGAGTTCACTGTAAAACGTCTCATGATTGAAGGTGATGATAATCGTTGGCTTAAAGCAGAGAACCCTGAGTATTCCGACATTCATCTGAAGGATGGTCAGGAAATGGTGATTTGGGGTGTAGTGACTTTTGTCATCAAGCCTTTCAGAAAGCGTTAATACTTTATTGGTTTCATGCTCATGCAAGCAGCTCACCATAATATCTACGCTTTAGTAGACATCAACAACTGCTATGTCAGTTGTGAACGCATCTTTAACCCAAGCTTGAACAATAAGCCTGTCATTGTGCTATCGAACAATGATGGCTGTGCTGTAGCACGGTCTCAGGAAGCCAAGGACTTGGGCATCAAGATGGGTGTTCCTCTCTTCCAGATCAAGGACATCGTAGAGCAGCATCAGGTACAAGTGCTATCGAGCAACTATGCACTGTATGCAGAGATGTCCCGCAGATTGATGAAAGTCCTGTCTGACTTTGTGTCTCCTAAAGAGCAGGAGATTTACTCTATTGATGAATGCTTTCTGGATCTGACGGCTCATGCAGAGAATTATGATCTAACCGATTATGCTCAACAGATTCGTCAACGTATCTTTTCTTGGCTTGGTTTACCTGTATGTATTGGCATTGGGCGCTCAAAGACTGAAGCGAAACTGGCGAACCATATTGCCAAGAAGAACAGCTATTTCAATGGCGTATGTAACTTGGTTTCAATGGATCACTGCTCTGCTGAAACACTGTACCAATCCATTGAGGTAAGTGAGATTTGGGGTGTAGGACGTAAACATTCGAAGAAGCTCAACAGTATGGGCATCCATTCTGTCATGGATTTTGTCATGGCTTATCCTCTGATGATCAGGGACCAATTCTCTATCGTAATGCATCGAACTTTATTAGAGCTTCATGGAACCGCTTGCATTGAACTGGAACATACGCCACCTGCAAAGAAGCAAATCATTGCTAGTCGCTCTTTTGGGCAGAGGATCTACCACATAGATGATCTAAAAGAAGCTATGACCCTGTATGTACAAGATGCTGTAAGTAGACTGAGAGACGATGAGCTATTGTGTGGCTGTCTTATTAGTTTCGTGCAATCAAATCCATTTGATGTCTCTAAGCCTTTCTACAATAAGTCTCTATCGCTACCTTTACCAGAACCTACTGACAACCTGTTGGTGCTCTCTAAACTCGCTACAGCGATGATTGATGGCCTGTATGCCAAGGACATTGCCTTCAAGAAATGTGGCGTGATTCTGACGTGTCTCGAACCAAAGGCAAGCCATGTGTATGACATGTTTACCGACATGAAGCACATCGAAGTTAGCAATGCCTTGATGGATTCTATGGAAAGTATTCATAGCAAATTTGGTAAAAGTAAACTTGCCTTAGGTGCTAGCATGTTGCCGGACAGAGCATGGAATATGTCACGAGATCGGCTAACACAGAACTACTTTAAATGGGATCAACTGCTTTGTGTAAAGTAATTTTCCTCCCTATAAAGTGATTTCGTTTTAGTTTCATAATAGTTTTTTATTGATTGCAAAATAATTGTAATTTACAACTACCTAATCGAAGATTATCGGCACTGTTGCAAATAACCACGAATGGTAAGCTGAAGACTGTTTTAGCTAAATGTGCAGCATATGAATCCTTTCCATGGTCGGCATTTTCAGGGCGAAATCATTCTTTGGGCTGTGCGCTGGTATTGTAAATATGGCATTAGCTATCGTGAACTGCAGGAAATGCTGGCCGAACGGGGTGTGAATGTTGATCACACGACTATTTACCGTTGGGTTCAACGTTATGCTCCTGAAATAGAAAAACGTTTACGCTGGTATTGGCGTAATCCTACAGATCTGAGCTCGTGGCATATTGATGAAACCTATGTAAAAGTGAATGGACGATGATCTTATCTGTATCGTGCAGTCGATCAACGTGGCGATACCATTGATTTTTATCTTTCTTCTAGACGTAATACCAAATCAACATATTGTTTTCTTGGAAAAATTTTAAATAATGTGAAGAAGTGGCAAATTCCACAAGTGATCAACACGGATAAAGCACCCACATATGGACGTGCTTTATCACGGTTAAAACGGGAATGTAAATGTCCACCAGACCTTGAGCACAGGCAGATTAAGTATAAAAATAACGTGATTGAATGTGATCATGGCAAGCTAAAGCGGATCATCAGGGCCACATTAGGATTCAAATCTATGAAGACGGCTTATGCCACAATTAAAGGTATTGAAGTCATGCGTGCACTGCGTAAAGGACAAGCATCGTCATTTTATTATGGTCAGCCTCAGGGTGAAGTGTGTCTAATCAACAGGGTTTTCGGTCTCTAAGTACTTTTTAAAGGGAACATCATCGACTCAAATCTCTATTTGCAACAGTGCCCTTACAAAATGGTGTCTTTTTTTAATATCCACTGCATAACCTTAAAATAAAAATTAAATTAATAAGATAGTTATTTTAATAAGTTTTTTTCTAAATTTGATAAAAATTTAACTAAGTTAGGTTCCATTTAATATAATGGGTATTATTCGAAATTAAAATAAAATTATTTTATTTTTCAGCAGTTTATGTAAAAATGAAGTGGAACTCAAACCCGGAAAAGCCAATTTGGAAACAAGTCTGCTTTTTCTTGAACAAAACTGTCACCTTTCACTAATTAAATTGGTTAAAAAGAGATCGATTTTGCAGTTTTTCCAGCTTTAACAGGACATACAGACCGGAAAGTATCCCCAATTTCTGCGGATAAACCTGAGACAATTTTTGGTTAGATTTGTACGCCCTAGCTCACAGCAATTTAGGGATTTTACGGCTATGGCATCTGTGGTTTTTTACTTATGATGAAGTCATACAGGAACAGGAAGTTCCAGAACAGAAAACAATAATGATAAGTTCCAGCACCAGGACGTGGGGTAGTACAGCAGCCCTACCGTAAGCGTCCGCTGAACACACCTTCTGAATTCATCCTATAAGCCTTAATTTAGTCCACACTTAAAAACAAGTGGGGACTAAAATTTATGACTACAAATCACCAGACATCCATCGCATCTCTTGCGAAAAAACGAAGAACATACAGTGCTGAATTTAAACAGCAGATCGTTCAGGCTTGTAAAGCACCGGACGTTTCAATTGCTTCGGTCGCTTTGCAACATGGATTGAATACAAATCTTGTATCCAAATGGATTCGCTTAATTGATGCTAAGCCAGGGAATGATCGCTCACCACTACCGAATAAACCTGCATTTATTGCCTTATCTTGCTCTGCACCATTAGATCCTACTCCTACTGACATGTTAAAGGTTCAAATTACTTTACCCCACTCAAAAGCAGAAATTGGCTTGAAATGGCAAGTATCAGAAATATCTGCTTTAGCAGAATTACTCAAGGCACTTGCAACATGATCCGCATTGATGAAATCTGGCTTTCTACCCAACCTCTGGATATGCGAGCAGGGATGGATATTGTCATGGCTCAGGTGGTGAGAGCCTTTGGCTACATCAAACCGCATTGTGCTTACCTGTTCTGTAATAAACGTGGCCATCGCATGAAAGTGCTGGTACATGATGGACTGGGCATCTGGCTGTGTGCCCGGCGGCTGGAACAGGGAAAATTCCACTGGGCGCAGGTTCACCAGGGTGAAAGCATGGCGATAAGTCCGGAACAGTTACAGGCACTGATCCAGGGTTTACCTTGGCAGCGCATTGGACGACAGCAGGTGGTGACGATGCTTTAAACCAGACTGTTCCATTCTGCTATTCTCCAAACGTTCTATTTCATTCTTCTCATGACCTCAGGCATACTGCGGTCATGAATACGCTGCCTGACTTAAGCCAACTGACCCATGAACAACTGCTGGAATTCACCAGACAGTTGGCAATGCAGCATCAGTCTCTGGCAGAATCAAATCAAGAGTTAGAAAAATCAAACCAGCAATTGGATGCCAAAGTTCAACATCTTTCTATTCTCACTCAAAAATACGAGCATGAACTGGCGCTGTTTAAAAAGCACAAATTCGCCCAAAAGAATGAACACTTAACGGCAAAACAAATCCATCTGTGGGATGAAGCGGTTGAAGAAGATATTGCCGCGGTTGATCTAGAACTGGAGCGGCTGAATGCAGATAAAACCGATGCAGTGACACACAAAGCCACAGTCAATAAACCTAAACGTCGACCACTGCCAGATCATCTACACACCATCCGTATTGAGCATGAACCTGCATCAACCCAATGTGCTTGTGGATGCCAACTCCGGCGTATCGGCGAAGATGTCAGTGAAAAACTGCATTTCAGACCGGCACAGTTCTATAAGGAACAGCATATCCGTGGCAAATGGGTCTGTGATCAGTGCGACACCCTGACTCAGCAAGCGATGCCAGCCTATGTGATTGATAAAGGCATTGCTTCACCTGAACTGCTCAGCCATGTGTTGGTATCGAAGTATGCCGATCATTTACCGCTGTACCGTCAGCGCCTGATCTATCAGCGGGCGGGCATTGATCTGTCCAGATCCACGTTATCTGACTGGATTGGTCGCTGCGGTGTGGAACTGGAACCTCTGGCCAATGCCTTAAAACAGGTGGTGCTGCAACAGCGGGTGATCCATGCCGATGAAACGCCGGTCACCATTATGCGGATGGGTGAGAATGAGAAAAAACCGAAGAAAGGTTATGTCTGGGCCTATGCCACCACACAGTACAATCCAGTTCAAGCGGTGATCTATGACTTTCAGGATAGCCGTTCAGGTCAGCATGCAGAAGAGTTCCTGAATGGCTGGCAGGGCCATCTGGTCTGTGATGATTACAGTGGTTATAAAGCACGCTTTAAATCAGGCGATGTCATTGAGGTGGGCTGCATGGCACATGCACGTCGTAAATTTCATGAACTGCATGTGACCGGGAAAAGTCAGATCGCTGAACAGGCATTAGTGCTGATTCAGAAACTGTATGCCATAGAAGCAGAACTCAGGAAAAAGACCGATAGTACAGCAGAACACCGCCGCGAATACCGACAACAGCACAGCCAACCGGTGAGGCAACAACTGTATGAATGGCTCAACCAACATGATCTGACGGTGCCATCGAGTTCTCCAACCGCCAAGGCGATCAATTACAGTCTGAAGCGTTGGCCAGCCTTAAGCCGCTATCTGGATGATGGCAATCTACCCATTGACAATAACTGGGCAGAGAACTCAATGCGTCCCTGGGCATTGGGCCGTAAGAACTGGTTGTTTGCAGGTTCGCTGCGCAGTGGACAGCGAGCGGCAAATATCATGACTTTAATCCAGTCAGCAAAGCTGAATGGCTTGGATCCGTATGCCTATTTAAGTGATGTGCTGAAAAAGCTACCGACACATAAAGTGACCCAGATTGAAGAGTTACTGCCACACTGCTGGAAACCTAAATCGAATTAAAAAATTGGTATGGGATTCAGCGGACGCTTAC
>NZ_JAKTIG010000051.1:0-16955 GCF_027855145.1 Acinetobacter sp. AOR18_HL | reverse complement strand
TTTCTAGGACGAGTATTCAGTGACATGGCAACTTGATTTAAATAATGCTGATCTGCCTGATTTAAATCAATCCCTTTAGGTAAATATTGCCTAATTAAACCATTCATATTTTCGCATGTGCCTTTTTGCCAAGGTGAATGTGGGTCACAGAAATATACATCTATGCCTAAATCTTCTTCGAGTATTTTATGTTCTGACATCTCGCGTCCACGGTCATAGGTCAACGTTTTACGCAGTTCTGCAGGTAAATATTTCAGAGCTTCAGTTAAAGCCTTGCGCACTGATTCTGCCTTTGCATCAGGTAATGTTGCCAAGATACAGAGCCGTGTATTTCGTTCAATAAGTGTTGCTATCGAACTTTTATTGTCTTTACCTTTAATTAAATCAGCTTCCCAATGACCCGGTATTTTTCTTTCTTGAACTTCGGCTGGGCGCTCATGAATAGTTTTAATATCCTGTAATATAGAATCTTTTTTAGGTTCACCGTTAGCTTTTCGCTTTTTATTTTCATGACGCAGACAGGATAATAAGTCTTTTTTCAACTCACCCTTGGGTAATGCTCGTATCGTTGAATAAATCGTTGTATGGCTTACATTCATTGTTTGATCCAAATCAGGAAATGTCTTTAAACGCTTTGCTATTTGCTGAGGAGACCATAAACAACGGATCGCTTCAACAATAAATTTCCAGAGGATTGAATCGATTTTGAGTTTTCTGTGACCACGTCTACGTCTAGCGAAGGTGTTATCAGAAGCATATCGAGCTTGATAAACGTCATTGATGCTATTTCTTTTAAGCTCACGATAGATCGTACTAGGATGTCTTTTAATGAGTTCAGCAAATTTTCTGGCTGAAAAGCCTTCTTTTCTTGACTCAAGCATTAATGCAGTACGATCTTCAAAGTTAAGATGATGGTATGACAATTTTATATACTCCATAAACCCTTTAAATTAATTAGGTGGTTTATGTCGCACTTCAAGTTTTACTCTGCCCGTTTATGTTGCTCATCAATAACATCAATACCCGTATTATATTCTGAAGCCCATTTCATTTTCATACATCTCCCCAATGATGATTAATGATCGTTGCATAAACTCCATGATATATTTAAAGAATATAAATAAAAACAAACCTATTTTGTCGGCTTTAGCATATAAAAATTATATTCAACCCAAGTTATTGTTTTTAAAATATTTAATTAAAATTAACCAACTAAAATAATAAAGTATTTTTTAAACAAACTATTTAATTATTAAATGATAAAAATATATAAATACCCTTATTCATATATTTTAAATGTATTTTATATTAATACTGATCTGCACGCGTAATACGTTTAAGTTCAGGATTTTCCTGTTCGCGCTTTAATCTTTCTACAAAGGTAATCGCCTTTTTAATTGGTTGACCATGTTGAAATAAAATCATTTCACCAGGTTGGTACGCTGTCCAATTTTCATTATGTGTTAAAGGTTCAGTGGTTATTACTGCCACACGATCGTCAGGTGTTGTTACCTGGCTAAAATCAACTGCGACATCTAAGTCAATTAAATGAGCATGATTAAATGGATATTCGCGAACGAGCCAATGTAATTTAGTAATGGCATAACTAAATAATGCTTTGCCATTAGATAGGCAATAATTAAATGTGCCATATTCTGCAATTTGCGGAGAAATCTTTTCTAATACTTCAAAGATTTGTTCAAGACTTGGCTCTTCATAACCAAATACTTCAACGAGTTGATCGAGCAAATAACAAAATGCCCGCTCACTATCGGTATTACCTACTGGTGTGAAACGTCCACTTAACGGCGGATTAAAGTCATGTAAATCGCCATTATGAGCAAAAATCCAGTGTCTCCCCCACAACTCACGAATAAAGGGATGAGAGTTTTCTAAAGTGATTTTGCCTTGAGTAGCTTTGCGGATATGAGCGATCACGTTGCGTGATTTAATAGGATAATTACGAATAAGATCGGCAATTGGAGACTCAACTGCTGATTGGTTATCAACGAATAAACGGCACGCCTTATCTTCGAAAAATGCAATACCAAATCCATCACTATGGTCTGAGGTAATTCCTGCACGCTGTGAAAAACCACGGAAGGAAAAAGTGATATCCGTTGGTGTTGCACAATTCATTCCTAATAGCTGGCACATATCGCTTTTTAAACTACTTCTAATTACCCCATCTGCTCTATTGTGCATGAGAGTAAAAGTGCTTGCAAATCTCAATATGTGCTGGCTATTACAAAATAGGAAATATGATTAACGCTGCACCATTTTATTCATGACAAACGAGGTCGCGACTTTATTCACCTCAAGAAATACAAAATAATCCAAACAGTTAAACTCTTCATCAAAAAAAGCCTGTTTCGATAGTTTTGATTGCATGCTCAGATACATTTGGAATAGCTTTGGCATACGTTCATCTTGTGGGAAGCTAAACTCAGGATATTCAGGTTCATAGATTTTTTTCGAACGGATATCAATCGTTTTGCTTTCTGGTAACTGCTGAATCTGACGATGTGTGTAGTACGCTCTAGCCAAATTATCTTGCAAATGAATACTGACACAGCCCATTAAATATTTAGCGCGCATTGACCAGAGTACTTTCGGTGCAAGGTTTAACCATAACATTGATAATGCTTTACCATTACGAAAGCGAGGATGTACACAAGTACGGCCTATTTCTAACACATTTGGAAGATGGGATAATTGAGGAACAATATCAAACTCATGTGCACTATAACTCTGTGCTATTTCATGGCCTTGAAATAGTTTTAGACGCGTATACGCTACAATTTCTCCAGTCCACTTTTCACGCAAGACCGCATGTTCACAACCAAAATCGTAAATATCTTGGTCTAAGTTATCTTCAAACTTGATTCCGAATTGTTGACTAAATTGTTGTGCACGAAACCGTTGTACATCTTGTAATTCTTTTAAATTATCAACCCACTCAAAACGAAATTGCGTCTGATTTATTGCTTTATGACGATTTAAAGGTAAAGTCCAGGTTTGGCGATATTGATTAAATTTTTCCAGCATAATGAACGCTCCTAGTGACACCCCCTACACTAGTCAAAGCTCATGACAAAAAAATGACCAAATCAAAATGGTATAAAAAAGACCACCTAGGGTGATCTTTTTATTGAGAATAACGGATTTCTTAAGCTGTTTTAGTGCGGTTAGAAATCAGCGTTCCAACACCATGATCAGTGAAGATTTCAAGTAATGTTGCATGTGGCACGCGACCATCAACAATATGTGCACTCACAACGCCGCCTTTAACAGCATCAAGCGCACAGCCTACTTTAGGAATCATACCGCCATAGATCACACCTGTTTCAATGAGGCGATCAACTTCTTGTGTCGTAAGGCCAGTTAACAGATTTTTATTTTCATCAAGCACACCGCTAATATTAGTGAGCAAAATTAATTTTTCAGCGCCTAACGCTTCTGCAACCTTGCCTGCAACTAAATCAGCATTAATATTATAAGTATTGCCTTCTTCATCTACACCTAATGGCGCAATAACTGGAATAAAGTCACTTTGGGTGAACATTTCCAATACATCTGTTTTAACGCCTGTCACTTCACCAACCATACCCAAGTCGATATGTTTGATAGAACCATCTTCTTCTTGCTTTTCCATAAGCAATTTGCGGGCACGAAGTAAATTACCATCTTTACCCGTTAAACCAATCGCACGTCCACCGTGTTTATTAATCAGGTTAACGATTGATTTATTTACACTGCCGCCCAACACCATTTCAACCACTTCCATGGTTGCAGCATCAGTTACACGCATACCGTCAATACGGTCAGATTCACGGCCTAACTGCTTTAAGAATGAATCCACTTGCGGCCCACCACCGTGAACAACAATCGGATTTAATCCTACAGTTTTAAGTAAAACGATGTCTCGGGCAAATGAACTTTCAAGCTCCGGATCAGTCATTGCGTTGCCACCGTATTTCACCACCAGCGTTTTACCAGTAAAGCGTTGAATATACGGCAAAGCTTCAATCAAGATTTTTGCTTTGTCGACACCGATATGCTGATGTTGTGGCATTACGCCTCTCCTTACTTAGGCCTCTGAAAGTTCTTGTGCAATTTGCGGATAGTGTTCTTGCAACATATCTACAAATTTTTGCTGGATTTCCTTTAATCGTAAAGGATTATCCGCATCAAATCGTACTGTAAAGTATTCACCAGTATTTGATGCTCGAATAATGCCAAAACCATCATCAAAATCAAGACGTACGCCATCAATTTTACTAATACGTGCCCCTAAGCGATGACTTAAAATCTCAATATCTTGTAATACATACTTTGGATCAGACTGATAAGTACCAATATAGGTATCTTCTGTACAACATCTTTCTGGATATGGAGCAAATAATTCAGAAATTGTAGCGGCATCAGATTGGGTAAAATACTCCATTACTCGTAATGCAGCATATAAACCATCGTCGTAGCCAAAACCACGGCCATCATTAAACACATAATGACCTGCATATTCTCCACCAAAAATGGCACGTCCATTCGATTGAGATAAATAAGCCCTTAGGAAACTACTTCCCGTGCGGATCATTTTTGCTTTTCCGCCGAGTTTCTCGACGGTCTCTTGAACCATACGTGAACATTTCACATCAAAAACAATTTCTTGCTCTGGATGCTGCTCAAGGCACATTTGCGCAAAAAGCGACAATAAGCGGTCCGCTGTCAATATCTGTGCTTTTTCATCGACTAAAACAACACGGTCTCCATCGCCATCAAGAGCGATGCCGATATCCGCCTGCTGCTCGACCACGGCTTTACGCAAGCTAATTAAATGAGCTGCATGTGATGGATCTGGTGCGTGATCTGGAAACTCTCCATTTGGATTAGTGCGTAAAGCAATGACTTCACAACCCATTTTTTCTAAGATTAGTTTTGAACAATGCCCAGCTGAACCATGCAAACCATCTAAAACAACTTTTAAAGGATGTTTTAACTGAATATCTTTAAAAATGGCTTGTTGGTATTGCTGGCAAAATTCAGCTTTAAATTGCGGTAAGGTTAACTCAAGTACAGAAATTGAATGGCTTGGTACATAAGTTTGGGCTTCTTCACCCACCTGCTGAATCATTTCCGGAGACGGCGGTTCGCCTTTTAAAATCCACTTAATACCATTATCAGATTTTGGGTTATGGCTTGCTGTCACCATAATGCCATTGCCACCAAAATCTCGTGCAATGTAGTACATCATTGGTGATGAACAGCAACCAATATTGGTCACTTTTAAACCTTGTTCTATTAAAATTTCTTCAATTAAGTGTGCATAGGCTGGGCTTGTGAGCCGGGCATCATAGCCAATTACTAATTGAGTTTGTTTTGCTTGTTTGTATTGTTGTGCCAATCCGTAGGCAATTGAACGGACAACGTCCGTGGTTAAGAAAGAAAGTTTGCCTCTAATATCGTAAGCACGAAAAATACTTTTTGGAAATGAGTGTCTTACATTCATAGCGTATCTTCTATTTAAAGATCAATTCGATCTATCGCAAAAACATAGATTATTCAAAATTTTTGAAAGGTTTGTTTGCTAAAAAAGTTAAAAGAATATGAGTAAAGCGTGTTGTAATATAATCCTTTGTAACATTCAAGATGTAAAAAGAAACGCCTGTTCAACAGGCGTTTGATTTTCGTTAATATTTAAAAAAACTTATTGTTTACCTGTATGGCCAAAGCCACCAGCGCCACGTAAAGTTTCTTCAAACTCTTCTACTTGCTCAAATTCAGCTTGTACGACTGGCACTAAAACATATTGTGCCAAACGCTCACCTGGTTCTAAACGGAATGTGGTTTGACCACGGTTCCAAACTGAAACCATCAATTCACCTTGATAATCCGAATCAATCAAACCAACTAAGTTGCCAAGCACGATACCGTGTTTATGACCTAAACCTGAACGCGGTAAAATTAAACCAGCAAAATTTACATCATGAATATAAATTGCCATACCTGTTTTAACTAAAACAGTTTGTCCTGGTTCAATATCAATTGCTTCATCTAAACAGGCACGTAAATCTAAACCCGCTGAACCTGCTGTTGCATATGAAGGTAAAGGCCATTCTTTACCTAAACGCGGATCGAGCAATTTCACTTGAACTTTCATGGGATTTCCTAAAAATTAAAAAAATTAACGCTTTAATAAAGCTTTTAAATTTGCCAGATATTGTTGAGCCTGTTCTTTAGGGTCAACATTAGCCGCAATTTTCTTTTTACGCCCTAACCACTCAAGCTCATCTTGCGGAAGCTCATCAAGGAAACGGCTAGGCGTCATTTGTTTCATCTGTCCACCATTTTTACGCTGTTCCGCTAGAGTTAAAGTTAAACCTTGGCGTGCACGTGTAATTCCCACGTACATGAGACGGCGCTCTTCCTCAATGGTTTCTGCTGCAATCGAGTTTTTGTGAGGCAATAGTTCTTCTTCAAGTCCCATAATGTATACATATGGGAATTCCAGACCTTTTGCTGCATGCAAAGTAAGAAGGTTAACTTTATCTGTATCTTCTTCTTCCTGCTGCTGTTCTAACAGATCGAGCAAAACTAGTTTTCGGATGACACTTTCAATATTCTTTTCATCAACATCTTCAGCACGATTAATCAGATTTTGAATACTGGTAAATAAGTTCTCGATATTATCGAGTTTACTTTTCTCTTGTGCAGGTGTTGCTGACTGTTCTCGAACGTAATCCATATAACCCGCTTCATTCATCATTTGACGAACTTTAGGCACAGGCTCATCATCTTCTAAGAGTTCACGAGTAAATGTCGCGATAAAGTCAGCAAACTCATGAAGCTGTGTTTCTGCCTTTTTAGGAAGCACCATGCTTAAACGCTGGTCAGCAGAAGCACCGAGTAAAGACAAATTATTTTCTTGTGAAAACAAACCTAGTTTCTCTAGAGTAACAGGGCCAATCGCACGTTTAGGCGTATTAATAATTCGTAAGAAAGCACTGTCATCTTCTGGATTAATAATAAGACGTAAGTAACTCATCACGTCTTTAATTTCTGCACGGGCGAAGAACGATGTACCGCCAGAGAGTTTATACGGAATTTGCATTTGACGAAGCTGGGTTTCTAACACACGTGCCTGAAAGTTTCCGCGATATAACACAGCATAATCTTTCCAGTTCTTACCGTTCATCAGTTTATGAGTCAGTAGGTCTTTGACCACGCGCTCTGCTTCATCATCATCATTACGACATGTAATGATTCGGATGACTTCCCCATGCCCTTTATCACTCCATAATTTCTTGTCAAAAATATGTGGGTTATTTTGAATCACACAGTTCGCTGCTTTTAAAATACGGCTGGTCGAACGATAATTTTGTTCAAGTTTAATAATATGTAGATTTGGGAAATCCTGTTTAAGCAAAGCCATATTTTCGGGCTTAGCACCACGCCATGCGTAGATTGACTGGTCATCATCACCTACCGCGGTGAACTGCCCCATTACCCCAACTAAAAGTTTGACCAAAATATACTGCGCGGTGTTGGTATCTTGATATTCATCGACTAATAAATAACGGACACGGTTTTGCCACTTGTCACGTACTTCTGCATTTTCTTGCAATAAGCGTGTTGGCATAACAATCAAGTCATCAAAATCGACAGCATTGTAGGCACGTAAATTACGTTCATAAAGTTGATAAAGATGAGCAAACTGGACATCTTCTGGTGTTTCACAAGTCGAATGCGCTTGTTCAGGCAAAATCAGATCGTTTTTCCAATCTGAAATTTTCTTCATTGCCTTGGCAATTAATTCTTTACTCTCTGCACCCGATAAATTGTCGCGATGCATCAAATCCATCAAAATACGTTTACAGTCGTCTGCATCTAAAATCGAAAAATTAGCTTTTAAAGGTAAATTTTTAAGTTCTAAACGTAAAAGATTTAAACCAAAAGTATGGAAGGTAGAAACAGATAAACCTTTTGCTTCTTCACGCGACAAAAGCTTGGTCACACGTTCTTTCATTTCACGTGCAGCTTTGTTTGTGAAGGTCATCGCGGTTATACGATGCGCAGGAATACGGCAATGTTGCACCAAATAGGCAATTTTACGCGTAATTACCGATGTTTTACCTGAACCAGCGCCAGCAAGCACCAATAAAGGGCCCTGAGTATATTTCATGGCTTCTTCTTGCTTGTTGTTCAATTGACTGGCAGATGACATCGTGTATTACCTCTTGATTTTTCGAGCATGATTATAGTCATCTCTTTTTTAGAATCCCAATAGTAAATCTACGGATATGTATAAATGATGTCTAATAATGCAATTTATGCGCCGCAGAATGTCGTGATTATTTCTTGTACTGCACCCATAAAAAAACCACCCGAAGGTGGTTTTTGAAACAATAAACTAAATCTTATTGTTTAGCATAAATGCTGATTTCTACACGGCGGTTTTGTTCACGGCCAGATGCAGTTGAGTTATCTGCGATCGGGTTAGATGAACCATAACCTTGCGCGTCGATACGGCTAGCAGATACGCCTTGGCTAGCTAAATAACTACGTACTGATTGAGCGCGTGCTTGTGATAATGGAATGTTGATAGAGTCATTACCAGTGTTATCAGTATAACCAGTTACAAGAATTGCACTCTTGTTATCTTCAGCCAAAGTTTGAGCCACTTTGTTCAAAGTTGCGTAGAAGTTTGGCTTGATGTTTGATTTGTTTGTATCAAAAGTAATGCTACCAGGCATGATCAATTGAACAGAACCATCTGGGTTACGGCCAACGTCTACACCAGTACCCGCCATTTGTTGACGAAGTTTTTTCTCTTTCTGGTCAAGATATACACCACCACCAGCACCAAGAACTGCACCAATTGCCGCAGCACGGTTGTTTTGACGGCTAGAGTTTGCATTTGATTTAGAAATACCATAACCAGCTGCTGCACCAATTAAAGTACCTAATGCGGCTTTATCGTATTCAACGCCACCAAGATTATTACCAGTTGTTTGACAACCAGAAAGAACTACTGCTGCCCCTACCACTGTTGAAATAACTAATGCACGCATTGCATGCCTCCTCACTTTGTGTGTTTTGTTGTCTGAATGAATAATGAAACAAAAAGGAAGTATAAAACATTGATATTTTGTTAATAATAAACAGTTTAGTTATGTTTTTGTAATATTTTGATGCACTTTAAGATGCTAGCTCATCACAATTTCTTCATTGTTGTCTAAGATAACGTTGTATTTCATATTATGACAGTTATAGTTGAACAACTTTTCTATGGATTTGAGACATTCGGGGTCTTTTATATGTCAACTGCACCCAATAAACAATCTGCGCTAAAAAAAATTACACGTGGACTCACTGTAGGTACAGTCATTACAGGAAGTACTTTTTTTCATGGTCCTCCTGTTCTTGCATTAGGTCTGACCAAGCTTTTAAAAAAATCATCAAAAATAGATGAAACTAATATTCAAATTACAAATAGCTGGTTAGGGGTAAATAATTGGTTAATTGACCATGTTCTACCCAATCTAAAATGGGACATTACCATTGATGAAGGACTTGATCTGAATATGCAAGGTCGTTATCTCATGACCTGTAATCATCAAAGTTGGGTAGACACGACTGTAAATCAATATTTCGGTTTAACCCGTATGCCCCTTACCCGTTTCTTTACTAAATGGGAACTCATCTTTATTCCTTTTGTTGGGCAAGCATTTAAAATTTTAGGCTTCCCAATGATGAAGCGTCACACTAAAGAACAGATCGCTAAGAATCCTGAACTTAAAGACCGTGACATGATGGAAGCACGTAAAGCTTGTGAGCAGCTTTTAAGTCAGCCCTTCACTCTATTAAATTATTTGGAAGGTACTCGTTTTACTCAAGAAAAACATGACCAGCAAAAATCCCCTTATAAGCATTTGCTAAAACCCAAAGCAGGTGGCTTGGCGCTTGCATTAAACATCTTGGGTGACAAAATCGATGCCCTAGTTGATATGACCATCGTCTATCCTGATGGCGTACCGGGATATAGCGATTTCTGGCTTGGGGATGTTTCTAAAATTGCGGTTAACTTACGTAAAATTGAAATTCCAGACTGGGTACTTGGCGGCAACTATGAAGATGACGCGGCTTATCGTGAACGTTTCCAGCAATGGGTTCATGACATTTGGACCGAAAAAGATCAACTTATTGAGCAAATGAAATCTCAATATACCACTGCAAATATTTAAGAAAGCACCCGTTATTATGCAAAACAGTTCTGGGAAAAAAACGAAATACCATCATGTAGACCCAAACAGCCTTTCATTTAAGCTGTTTTTGGTCTACGACATCTTTATGGTGTTTATTATCATTTTTAACTTGTTCTGTCTTGCGACTAATTTCTTTTTAATGAGCAGTATTGGGGCATGGTTCTTCGAACATATTCACTTGCCCCAAGTACTCAGCTTTTATCGTACTTCACTACATCCGTGGGTGATTACATCAGAAGCTTGGTTTATTGGTTTTTTAATTATTGAGCTGCTTGTACGCTGGGCTATTGCGATCATCAACAAGCACCATAAGCGTTGGTTCTTTTTCCCGTTTATTCACTGGTATGAAATTTTAGCTATTATTCCTCAGCTCCGTTTTTTACGCTTATTCCGCGCTGGGATTATTGCTTATCGCTTACATGAGTTGGGCTATCCAGTTGTTCCTGAAAGCTGGCGAAAAACTGGGCTATTTTATTATCGCGTCGTAATGGAGGAATTATCTGACCGCGTTGTAATTACCGTGATTGATGGCATTAGATATGAACTTGAAACCAGTTCTAGCCATAAACAGATTATTCATGACTTGGTTAATCATCATCGTGAGCAATTTACTGTCGCTCTAACCGCATTATTACAAGAATCTTTAGCCACCGCTTTAAAAGAACAAAAGCCTGCCATTACAAAAGGTGTGGGCAAAATTGTAGATCAAGCCATTATTGATACGCCTGAGCTAACTCAATTATTACGCTTAATTCCTTTAGTCGGTGGCCGCATTGAACAGCAAATTCAAAGCATTGGTCAAAGATTAGGTGAAAATATTAGTGCAGGTTTAATTGAACCTTTAATTGAGGGATCTCAAGATGCTCCAAATCCTACTTATCAATTAATTTCTCAAAGAGTAAGTGAAATCAATATTAATAATCGTCAGCTTGAGCAATTGGTTGAATCTGTCGTGTTCGAGACACTGGAGTCTGTACGTAAACAAGTCAAGGTCAAACAATGGCAACAAACCCTTGCGGAGTATGATCGAATCAAAGAATAAGCATTTATTTAATTTTTTATGAATCACGCTAGAGAATTGGCACGAATTGTTCTAGCATTTGCCCTATTTACAATAAACTTAACGATATTACAGCTCGTTTAACGCCTTGAAGGAAGACTTATGGCTGATATACGGATTACCGGCAGAATGGTTAACTTTAGCAGGATAACCTTCGATACCAATGATTATGATGTGATCCGCCAGCAATTATCAAATATTTTAAATGAAGGTTCCTATCAAGGAACTTTAGTGATTATTGACAGTACAGTTGAGCAAGAGTTAATTGCATTGATTCAACTTCTGGTGAGCTTGGGTTTACAACCAATGGCGGTAATCGACGGTATTTTAGGAGATGAGGCTCGCGCTATTCAATTCCCTGTTTTACCGGCAGATCAACCCTTACAGCGCATTAAAGCGACAGCTGAACAAGTGGCTATTGTGGAAAAACCTGCTACAGCTCCTGCCTCGTCTTCAGCAGAAACAAAAAAACCACTAAACAAGATAGCGGTCGCTCATATTACCTCTTATCATGATGAAATTTTGCGTACAGGCCAATCCCTTGTACAAGATAACGGCGATATTATTTTAAAGGCTGGCATGAATAGTGGTTCCGAGGTGATCGCTTCAGGAAATATACATATTTATGGCACAGTTCGTGGTAGAGTCATTGCTGGTGCGGGCGGGCACGCAGCTGCACGCATTTTTTGCCAATCTTTAGAGGCTGAGCTCGTTTCCATTGCCGGAACGTATTGTGTCGCAGATGATATCCCTAAACATGTGGTAAAAAAACCAGTACATATTTATTTAAATGAAAAGCAAGAGCTTGAATTTGAAGCTCTAGAACTTTAATTTATTAAGCAAATCACCAAAAAACAGCCCTTTTAAGGGTGTATGACCATAATAGGAGTGGATTCGGTGGCCAAAATTGTTGTCGTAACATCAGGCAAAGGTGGTGTAGGTAAAACTACAACGAGCGCATCTTTTGCAACAGGTTTAGCCCTTCGTGGTCATAAAACTGTTGTGATTGATTTTGATGTAGGCTTACGTAACCTTGATTTGATTATGGGTTGTGAGCGTCGTGTTGTATATGATTTCGTTAATGTTATTAATAATGAAGCACGTCTGCAACAAGCCCTTATTCGCGATAAAGATATCGAAAACCTTTATATTTTACCGGCTTCACAAACACGTGATAAAGATGCGTTGAGCGACGAAGGTGTTGCTCGAGTTATTGATGAGTTATCTCAAGAGTTTGATTACATCATTTGTGACTCACCTGCTGGGATCGAGCGTGGCGCGATTTTAGCCATGTATCATGCAGATGAAGCAATCATTGTAACAAACCCTGAAATCTCTTCAGTACGTGACTCTGACCGTATTATTGGTATGTTAGATAGCAAAACCAAGAAAGTTGAACACAACGAAGGGCGTATACGTAAACATTTATGTATTACACGTTTTAACCCGGAACGTGCTGACCGTCAGGAAATGCTGACAATTGATGATATTTCTAAAGATATTTTACGCGTACCGACATTAGGTGTTATTCCAGAATGTCCAAGTGTATTACAAGCATCAAACGAAGGTAAGCCAGTTATTCTGTATTCAGAAACTAAAGCTGGTCAGGGGTATGATGATTTGGTTGCACGCTTCCTTGGCGAAGACCGTCCTTATCGACACATCACAGCTCAACCTAAAGGCTGGTTAGCACGACTATTTGGAGCGTAGATATGGCAGGATTCTGGAGTAAATTATTTAGCAGCGAAGAAAAACCATCAAGTGCTCAAACTGCCAAAGATCGTTTGAAAGTTATTGTTGCTTCTGAACAAGGTTTAGGCCGCCGTTTAAGCCAAGACAAAATTGATCAGATGAAAAAAGAAATCATGCAAGTGGTTAGTCGTTATGTTAGCGGTGTAGGTGAACAGCATATCCAAATGCAAGTTCGCTCTGAAGCTAATATCGAAATGTTAGAAATGAATATCAATTTACCTGAAGAACGATAATTCTATTTCTGACTATTCAATAAATCAGAATCAAGGCAAAATAACGCAAGTTATTTTGCCTTTTTTAAAATGAGGAGATTGTCATGGCATTATCACAGCCAGCAACTTTCAATGAAGAATGGTCCGATGAGCGTGTTTTTGCCTACCTCAACCAACTTCCTCCAAGTGGTGTGAATGCAGATTTTCATGTGCTCTACCATGCATTCAAACATATGCGCCCAACAGACTATGAGCGTCTTTTAACGCAATTTATTGCGGATGGGCGTGATATTAATGCCAAAGACCCTGAAGGCCAACGCATCCATGATGTAATTGCTAAGTTTCCGCGTCAATCAGCACCATTTTTAGAAGTTCTAGCAAAGTTTGCCTAGCTTTTCTATTTGAATAACACTGCATAATCTATCCTAGAAAAACTTAAGAGATAGATTATGTGGTTTATTCAATTACCTAAATTATTTACATTTATTACAAATAATCTTAAAGTCATCAATACCATTTAATTCTAAATATAAATTTATGAACCCAGAACATATTAATTTAAAACAAACACAATCCATCCAGTCAAATCATATAGAAAATTTAAAAATTATTAGTGTTAATAAGTTTATCTTTCTATCCTTAATTTCGTTTGGCTTATACCCAATTTGGTGGATGTTTAAAGCATGGCGATTTTTTCTAATCAAAGATAAGTTAAATATTATGCCTGCTGCTCGTGCAATTTTTTCTATATTCTTTTTATATTCACTATTTAATCACATAAAAAAATACGCAAAAGAACAAGGGTATACTAATGATTTCTCTTCAGGTTGGATGTATCTAGGATATCTCATTACATCTTTACTGGTTGGCTTACCTGATCCTTACTGGCTTATCTCGCTCTGCAGCATTATATTTTTAATCCCAGCCTTTAAAGCGTTGAACTATGCACAAAAACAACTAAATACGACAATTGAGCAAGAAAAATTCAATACACCTCAAATCATTTTAATTATTATAGGATCTATCATGTGGCTGCTGATTCTTTTCAGTTTTATTATATTATTCCTATATCAATGATCTAAAATTTAGCAATTAAAAAAGCCTCTAAAAGAGGCTTTTTTCTTATCTAGACTTATCGATTACCAATCAGGAAAGTAAGCGTCCGCTGAACACACCTTCTGAATTCATCCTATAAGCCTTAATTTAGTCCACACTTAAAAACAAGTGGGGACTAAAATTTATGACTACAAATCACCAGACATCCATCGCATCTCTTGCGAAAAAACGAAGAACATACAGTGCTGAATTTAAACAGCAGATCGTTCAGGCTTGTAAAGCACCGGACGTTTCAATTGCTTCGGTCGCTTTGCAACATGGATTGAATACAAATCTTGTATCCAAATGGATTCGCTTAATTGATGCTAAGCCAGGGAATGATCGCTCACCACTACCGAATAAACCTGCATTTATTGCCTTATCTTGCTCTGCACCATTAGATCCTACTCCTACTGACATGTTAAAGGTTCAAATTACTTTACCCCACTCAAAAGCAGAAATTGGCTTGAAATGGCAAGTATCAGAAATATCTGCTTTAGCAGAATTACTCAAGGCACTTGCAACATGATCCGCATTGATGAAATCTGGCTTTCTACCCAACCTCTGGATATGCGAGCAGGGATGGATATTGTCATGGCTCAGGTGGTGAGAGCCTTTGGCTACATCAAACCGCATTGTGCTTACCTGTTCTGTAATAAACGTGGCCATCGCATGAAAGTGCTGGTACATGATGGACTGGGCATCTGGCTGTGTGCCCGGCGGCTGGAACAGGGAAAATTCCACTGGGCGCAGGTTCACCAGGGTGAAAGCATGGCGATAAGTCCGGAACAGTTACAGGCACTGATCCAGGGTTTACCTTGGCAGCGCATTGGACGACAGCAGGTGGTGACGATGCTTTAAACCAGACTGTTCCATTCTGCTATTCTCCAAACGTTCTATTTCATTCTTCTCATGACCTCAGGCATACTGCGGTCATGAATACGCTGCCTGACTTAAGCCAACTGACCCATGAACAACTGCTGGAATTCACCAGACAGTTGGCAATGCAGCATCAGTCTCTGGCAGAATCAAATCAAGAGTTAGAAAAATCAAACCAGCAATTGGATGCCAAAGTTCAACATCTTTCTATTCTCACTCAAAAATACGAGCATGAACTGGCGCTGTTTAAAAAGCACAAATTCGCCCAAAAGAATGAACACTTAACGGCAAAACAAATCCATCTGTGGGATGAAGCGGTTGAAGAAGATATTGCCGCGGTTGATCTAGAACTGGAGCGGCTGAATGCAGATAAAACCGATGCAGTGACACACAAAGCCACAGTCAATAAACCTAAACGTCGACCACTGCCAGATCATCTACACACCATCCGTATTGAGCATGAACCTGCATCAACCCAATGTGCTTGTGGATGCCAACTCCGGCGTATCGGCGAAGATGTCAGTGAAAAACTGCATTTCAGACCGGCACAGTTCTATAAGGAACAGCATATCCGTGGCAAATGGGTCTGTGATCAGTGCGACACCCTGACTCAGCAAGCGATGCCAGCCTATGTGATTGATAAAGGCATTGCTTCACCTGAACTGCTCAGCCATGTGTTGGTATCGAAGTATGCCGATCATTTACCGCTGTACCGTCAGCGCCTGATCTATCAGCGGGCGGGCATTGATCTGTCCAGATCCACGTTATCTGACTGGATTGGTCGCTGCGGTGTGGAACTGGAACCTCTGGCCAATGCCTTAAAACAGGTGGTGCTGCAACAGCGGGTGATCCATGCCGATGAAACGCCGGTCACCATTATGCGGATGGGTGAGAATGAGAAAAAACCGAAGAAAGGTTATGTCTGGGCCTATGCCACCACACAGTACAATCCAGTTCAAGCGGTGATCTATGACTTTCAGGATAGCCGTTCAGGTCAGCATGCAGAAGAGTTCCTGAATGGCTGGCAGGGCCATCTGGTCTGTGATGATTACAGTGGTTATAAAGCACGCTTTAAATCAGGCGATGTCATTGAGGTGGGCTGCATGGCACATGCACGTCGTAAATTTCATGAACTGCATGTGACCGGGAAAAGTCAGATCGCTGAACAGGCATTAGTGCTGATTCAGAAACTGTATGCCATAGAAGCAGAACTCAGGAAAAAGACCGATAGTACAGCAGAACACCGCCGCGAATACCGACAACAGCACAGCCAACCGGTGAGGCAACAACTGTATGAATGGCTCAACCAACATGATCTGACGGTGCCATCGAGTTCTCCAACCGCCAAGGCGATCAATTACAGTCTGAAGCGTTGGCCAGCCTTAAGCCGCTATCTGGATGATGGCAATCTACCCATTGACAATAACTGGGCAGAGAACTCAATGCGTCCCTGGGCATTGGGCCGTAAGAACTGGTTGTTTGCAGGTTCGCTGCGCAGTGGACAGCGAGCGGCAAATATCATGACTTTAATCCAGTCAGCAAAGCTGAATGGCTTGGATCCGTATGCCTATTTAAGTGATGTGCTGAAAAAGCTACCGACACATAAAGTGACCCAGATTGAAGAGTTACTGCCACACTGCTGGAAACCTAAATCGAATTAAAAAATTGGTATGGGATTCAGCGGACGCTTAC
>NZ_JAKTIG010000050.1:0-21712 GCF_027855145.1 Acinetobacter sp. AOR18_HL | reverse complement strand
GGGACTGTTCTAAATTTTGTGTAAGTACTTAATTTTCATTTATCCTTCAGAGGATAATTACAAAAGGTACTTCACATGGATGAAGCAACAATCAAAAGTATGGCTGCCGAATTGGCTAAAGGTCTAAAAACACCAGAAGACTTAAACCAAATGACAGCAGTCTTTAAAAAATTCATGATTGAAACTGCACTCAATACTGAACTTTCAGACCATCTCGGTTATGAAAAGCATCAGCCCAAGAAAGGCTCAAATAGCCGTAATGGGTTTAGTTCTAAAACCATTACAACTCAAGATGGACAACTGGCTTTAGATATTCCCCGTGATCGAGAAGGTTCATTTGAGCCACAAATTATCAAAAAGCACCAAACACGCATCACCAGTATGGATGACCAAATCCTCTCACTGTATGCAAAAGGAATGACTAATAGGGAAATTGTAGCCTTCTTCAAAGAAATGTACGATGCCGATGTGTCAGCATCTCTCATCAGCAAAGTTACCGATGCTGTGATTGAGCAAGTGACTGAGTGGCAAAATAGAGCCTTAGATAGCCTTTATCCTGTTGTCTATCTTGACTGTATTGTTGTCAAAGTCCGTCAGCACTCCAATGTGATTAACAAGTCCGTATACCTTGCTTTAGGCATCAATATGGATGGGCAAAAAGAATTACTGGGTATGTGGATTGCTCAGACAGAAGGTGCCAAATTCTGGCTGTCAGTCATGACAGAGCTAAAAAATCGAGGAGTACAGGACATTCTTGTTGCCTGTGTAGATGGATTAAAAGGCTTCCCTGACGCGATAGCCTCTGTTTACCCTCATACTGATATTCAACTGTGTATCGTGCATGTTGTACGCAATAGCCTGAGATTTGTAAGCTGGAAAGACTACAAAGCTGTTACGTCGGGTCTGAAAGCGATTTATCAGGCAAGTACAGAGGAAAATGCTTTAAAATCCCTAGACATCTTCTGTGATCAATGGAATCACCAGTATCCCAAAATTGGAGAATCCTGGCGGGCCAATTGGGAAAATATCCGAACGATCTTTAGCTATCCAGCCGAAATACGTCATGCAATTTATACAACAAATGCGATTGAGTCGTTGAATAGCGTAATACGCCATTCAACGAAGAAAAGGAAAATCTTTTCATCTGATGACTCAGTAAAGAAGGTCATTTACTTAGCAACATCAAATGCTGCGAAGAAATGGACGATGCCAATTCAAAATTGGCGTTTAGCAATGAATTGGTTTACGATTCAGTTCGATGATCGATTAAAAGATCATTTATAAAAAATGGAACTTACACAAAATAATTTACAGGCTCCAACATACCCATTATCTTCAGCTGACCATTTAACACGGTAAGTATATTGTTTACTATCCATTTAACACCCCATCATGTTTTAAGTTTATGTATAAAAGTACGATTTTCACTTACTAGTACTTAAATAATCACCCCACCACTGCATCATTTCAGTCCGTTGAGCTAAATAGTCAGCGTGATTATAGCTGGCACGGGTACGGTTCTTATCAATATGTGAAAGTTGTGCCTCAATCCAATTATCTTGGAACAAACCTGAGTCATTCAAAATGGTACTAAAAGTAGAACGTAATCCATGAGAAGATAGTTGATGTTTGCCATACCCCATCTTACGTATGGCCATATTTAGAGTATTAAAATGAATCGGTTGATTGTGTTTGCGAGGGCTAGCAAAAAGGTATTTTTCACCGTATGACCACTGCATGACGTCTTTCAAAATCTCTAAAGCCTGATTTGAAAGTGGAACTAAAAAATCTGGAATCTCATGGCCTAATATAACTTTTCGTCGAAACTGTTTAATATGCAAGGCAGGTATTTTCCAGATTTTTTCATTTAAATCAAAATGATGAGGCTCAGCCAATAACAATTCGGCCCCTCTCACGCCAGTATGTAATTTGAACATCAGTGCTTTTTTAATAATGGGATGGGCATCCAATTTTTGTAATTTATTCTTAAAATCAGATATTTCCTCCGCTTTCAAATACGGATAATTTTTCTTGATTTTGCTGTTAATGGTGATTTTATTTAAACCATGAGCGATGTTGAACTCACAATAACCCATCGCTACAGCGTAGTCATAAATTTGGTTCAAATAACTACAAGCTTTTTTGACAGGTTCTTTTACTTGGCGTCCCTCTATTTTTTTGATTACTGAAACCAGGTCATAGCGCTTGATGTTTTGAAAAGGTAAATCCTGAAGGTCTGGATAAATATCTTGCTGTAAGCATCTTTCTGCTAACTGTAGTACACCACAGCGGGGTAGATCGTTGAAGGCATTCTTCAGTTTGAACTGTAACCACTCCTCCCCGACCTTACCAAAGGTGATAAGATTAGAGGCAGTATCATGTTCAAAACAGAAATTATTGTCTTTAAAGTCATCTCTGACTTGTCGTGCCTTTTTCAGCGATAAATCAGGATAAAGACCTAACTGAATGCGTCGACGTTTTTTAGTTTGTGGATCTGTATAGCGATAGCACCAAGATTTTCTTCCACTCGGCTCAATCTTCAGGCTAAGCCCATCTTCATCGGATAAAAAACAGGTTTTTTCCTTGCAATGAGCTTGGCGAACTTTAATATCAGTAAGACTCATGGAATTTAAATGAAACCTAATAAGGGGTTGATTGGATCAATTATATCAAAATAGAACGCTTTATATATGATGCGTATGATACGCATCACATATTTTTATAAGTATCTGTTAAATAAAGTTTATATCTAGATTGGCTATTCCTTAGTGACCAAATAATTAACCATTGATTTCGCAAGTCTTAAATTAGCATTTGAAGTGCAACTCTATGTTATGACTATTCACAGTTCTGTTCCATGATTCATGGTTACTTATTACTTATGTTACTATGTCAGGGGCGATACAAGAATTAAGGTAACCTTATGAAAATAGCGAATACGAAATTACTAGCTGGTGCTTTTATGGCCCTAACTTTAACTATGCTTAGCCCAGCCGTACTTGCAAATGATAACAATGATATACGAAAGACTGTTGTAGTTAAGTTTGCAAAAAAAGCTTACTCTGCAAATTATTACGGAAGGATAGAGGGATACAAGTATGATTCCTACAAATTTTATGCTAAAAAAGGGCAAAAGTTAAAAGTGAAGTTGACTGGAGGAAATGTTGAAGCTTACTTATGGGGTAATCAATTAAAAGACTCCATCAATATTGGAGAATATTCTCCAGAGCTTGATGATAATGGTATTTATATTTTACCTGCTTCAGGTGAGTATGAAATTAGAGTATTACAACCTAGATCACAGGCAAGAAGAGATAAAAAACCTCAATACTGGATGAGTATTAACATTAAATAAAGACTTGCTAGATTCTTTTAAGCTTTTATACGAGGGTTCAAAAACTATTGCCAGTTAAGCGGGGCGTGATTTTTACGCATATGTGTTTATGTTATTAAAATGATATAGATTACTTGTTTAATACCCCAAGGAATAATTTAATCTTGCTGTGCGTTAGTCACTTTTCTTTCAAAAGTTGATTATATCTTTCAACGTAACCGTCGTGATATTCAAGCCCTTTTGATAGGAATTTGCAGTGAAAGAATAGGCGAAACTTGTCTTAAATAATGGTAATTCCTTATCTTTAAAATAGAGAACGCCCGATGAAATTCATTAGGCGTTTACTTTAAATAAGTGTCAGCTTATTTTATAATCATATGTACTTGTCAATCATGATTCTTTTTCTCAATTGCGTTAAAAAAACAATTTTGCTATTTTTGACTTTTCACACCATTTTGTTCAATTTGTACTGCGACTTGCCAGCTAGGTAGTTGGCTTAAACCTGCTACATAACGTTGGATATGGGGATAATTTTCACCTTGTCCCATATGATAAATTAAAGCATGTAGTCCAAAGCCCATCATAAAGTCAGCACCGGTTAAACGGTCTGCCACTAGAAATTCTTTATCTTTTAAATATTCATTTAAATGGCCAAATACCTTATCGAACTCAACTTGAGTATAATTTTCTAGAAATACCAACTTCGTGCCTTGCTTGGTTTCTATCGCATTAAACGTTTTTAACAAAAATGGCAGCATGGCAGAGCTTTCTGAGAAATGAATCCACTGTAGATAATCGACATAGGTAGGTTCATCCATATCTGGTGCTAAATGCGGCGCAAGTTTCTGAATTAATAACTCAACGATTGCGCCTGACTCTGCAATAACTTTGCCATCCCATTCCAATACTGGAGATTTCCCTAAAGGATGGATGGTTTTTAAAGATTCAGGGGCCAAATGCGTGCTTGAGTCACGATAATAGCGTTTCAGCTCATAGGGCTGCTTGATTTCTTCAAGTAACCACAAAATGCGAAAAGAACGTGATTGATCTAAATGATGTAGTGTAATCATAATAATTCCTATTTTTTCAAATTTTTACAACCACTTTGCCAAAGTTTTCGCCTTTTAACATACCATTGAAAGCATTGATCGTGTTATCTAAACCTTGCACCATATGCTCTTTATATTTGATTTTTCCGTCTTTCAACCAGTCAGACATTTGCTGATTGAATTCCGGATACTGACTGCCATAATCATCAAAAATAATAAAGCCTTGCATGCGAATACGCTTTTTTAAAAGGGTGGAAATAAAGCCCGGTAAACGGTCTGGCCCTTGTGCTTGCTCGGTAGCGTTATACTGGGAAACCACACCACACACCGGTACACGTGCCGCAGAGTTAAGCAATGGCCATACCGCATCAAACACTTTACCCCCTACATTCTCATAATAAATATCAATACCGGTGGGAACTGCTTGTTGTAATTGTTCTGCAAAATTTTCATCATGATGATTGATACAAGCATCGAAGCCGAGTTCTTCTACTGCATAACGGCATTTTTCAGCCCCACCTGCGACGCCAACCACGCGACAACCTTTAATTTTGCCAATCTGTCCAACCGTAGCACCCACAGGTCCCATTGCAGCTGCAACGACTAAAGTTTCACCGGCTTTAGGCTGACCAATGTCCAACAACCCCATATAAGCAGTAAATCCTGGCATTCCCAAAATACCCAATGCCCAAGATGGATGTTCAGGTTGCATACCTAAGCTTTGACAGGCAGACCCATTAGAAATTGCGTAGCCCTGCCAGCCATTTCCGGAAAGAACCCACTCGCCTTCTTTGAATTTTGGGTTTTTAAAGGCCATCACTTGACTGACTGTTCCACCGACCATCACTTCGCCAATTTCAACCGGTGCTGCATATGAAGGAGCATCACTCATGCGACCACGCATATAAGGATCGAGTGACAAGTAAATGGTTTTTAACAATATCTCGCCTTGTTTAAGTTCATTGAGTTCAACTTGCTCAATACGAAAATCGCTGTGTTTTGGCTCACCCACTGGCCGTTTAGCTAAAACGATGCGTTGATTAATAACTGTTTCACACATATAACTCCATGTTTTATTTGGAAGTATTTCTCTTCACAATCAAAAATTATGATTAAAATTTCTTTACATCCATTGTAGAGGAGTTATAATAAAAAACAATACGACTGGTCTATTTTTTATAATAGAGTAAATAATTAATATGAAGCCTAATCCTATTAAAAAGTCTGAAGCGAAGCGCTTACACATTCTTAACACCAGTTCAGACCTGATTTTGCATAAAGGTTTTACTGGTGTAGGATTACAGGAAATTTTACAGAGCTGTGAGATCCCCAAAGGCTCATTTTATCATTATTTCCAATCCAAGGAAGCTTTCGGATGTGAATTGGTACAGCATTATGTGGATAATTACCAAGTCTGTTTAAATGATGTATGGCGTAGCGATAAATCTCCTTATCAAAAGCTGATTGAGTATTTTAATTTATGGATAGAAGATCCTGAAACACAGTGTGGTTGGGCGGATAGTTGTTTAATTGTGAAACTTGCCGCAGAAGTTGCCGATCTATCTGAAGATATGCGCTCCATTATGTCCGCTGGCGTGGATGATGTAATCGAGCGTATTGCTGGTTTAATTGATTTGGGAAAACAGGATCAGTCTATCCAAGCAGATACTGAGGCCTCGACTTTGGCACAAGTACTTTACCAAATGTGGTTAGGTGCAGCATTATTGAGTAAGTTGCAAAAAGATAAAACACCATTACATCAAGCTCTGAGAGCAACTAAATTTCTATTAAAAAGTGAAGTTTCTTAAAAATTAGATTAAATATCAATTACATAATTAATGACAGCAGCCCAATGATTACTTATTAATGTGTTGTTATTAGATCAATTTACAATCCATGAGTATAGCGCACAATGAATTCTCCTTCTAAAGCCCTCATGACTCGTATTTTAGTCGGATATTTAGGCTTATATCCCACACTATTACTGGTACTCACTTTATTAAAGCCAATTACTCATCATCAAAGTTTCCCGATGATGGTGTTGATTGAAGTCATAGTATTAGTGCCAGTAACGCAACTGATTTCTTTCCCACTGGCAGGTTGGCTCATTACACGGCTAAAAAATTTTAAGAATTTGTTTTAAGAAGAAATTGTGCTGGCAACAGCAATCCTAAGTCGTTATTTTGCCAACCACAAAGGTTGGCAAAATAACTCATTAAGTCAATATTAATCTGCGTAAGCTGGATAATCAATATAGCCTTTTTCCGTCCCACCATACATAGTGCTTGCATCTACTGCATTCAATGGCCAGCCATTGGCGATACGATCGGGTAAATCTGGATTCGCAATAAATGGGCGTCCAAATGCAATTAAATCGGCCAGACCTGCCTCTAAAATTCGAGTCCCTCTTTCTGCCGTATATCGACCTGCATAAATAATCCGACCACTGAAAGTGTCTCTGACATCTTTACGAAAATCATGAGGAAGTTCTGGTGCATTATCCCAATCAGCTTCTGCAATAGATAAATAGGCAATCCCAACTTCTTCAAGTATCTTTATTGCCTCAATATAAGTGACATGTGGATCATCTTCAACCAACCCCATGTAAACACGATCTTCCTCTGTACTTTCAAATAGCGGGGCAAAACGCACTCCTAAACGATCTGCACCAACCACCTCAGCAACTGCCTCTACTACTTCACGTAAAAAACGCAAACGATTGTTTAGTGATCCACCATATTCATCTTCACGATGGTTACTATGTGCAGAGATAAATTGGTTCACCAAATAACCATTTGCACAATGAATTTCAACTCCATCAAAACCAGCAGCCAAGGCATTACGCGCTGCTTGAGCATAGAGTTGCACTAATTCTTTAACTTCTGCATTGCTTAAAGCACGTGGCATTGAAGGATCAGCCAAGGCCCCCGCATTGGGCCCGGTCTCAATAAAGACTTTAACATTACTATCAGCCCTAATAGCCGAAGGCGCGACCGGTGATGCATGATCGGGTTGCAAAGATGTATGTGAAACACGCCCAACATGCCAAAGTTGTGCAAAAATAATGCCTCCTTTAGCATGCACTGCTTCCGTCACTTTACACCATCCAGCAATCTGTTCAGGGCTGTAAATACCGGGAGTCCAAGCATAGCCTTGACCACGTGGCTCGATTTGCGTACCTTCGGTGACCATAAATCCTGCCCCGGCACGCTGTTGATAATAGGTTGCCATCAGTTCATTTGGAATATTCCCTGGCTGAGTACTGCGCGACCGCGTTAATGGTGGCAATACAATACGGTTTTGCAAAACATAAGGGCCTAAGCTTAAGTTTTGAAAAAGTTTGCTGGCTTTCATTTTATTGTATCCAAGTCATCATGGCTTAATTGATCTAAATTAAAAAATAACCTTCCTTCCTGTATATAGAAAAATAAAGGAAGGAAAGCTATTCACTCAGGCCCGTCACCATTAAGTGAGGGTTATTTTGCTTATTGCGCCAGTTGCTCAGAGTCAGAAGTTTATTCGCTGCTAAGCACCACAACAAACACTAGCTACTCTTTATTTCAACAATTGAAGTAATGCTGTAGCGGTTGCAGCAGAAGATGCTGGATTTTGTCCAGTAACCAGCAAGCCATCTACTTGAACATATACTTGCCAATCATCCACTTTAGAATAATGACCACCGTTTTCTTTAAGCATGTCTTCAACTAAAAATGGTACAATTTCGGTCAAACCTACAGCGGCCTCCTCAGTATTGGTGAAACCAGTCACTAATTTACCGCTAACTAAAGGCGCTCCATTACTCGCTTTCACATGACGAAGAACACCTGGGGCATGACACACTGCTGCAACAGGTTTGCCAGACTGAATCGCCTGTTCAATCAGAGAAATTGAAATCGGATCTTCTGCTAAATCCCACAATGGGCCATGTCCGCCTGGATAAAACACTGCATCATAATCAGTTACAGAGATTTCGCTAAGTTTATGCGTCTGTGCCAATGCTTGCATTGCAGTTGGATCAGCTTCAAAACGATGAGTGGTTTCAGTTTGTGCTTCTGCTAAATTACTTTTCGGATCTAGTGGTGGCTGCCCACCTTGAGGTGACGCCAGCGTAACTTCAGCACCAGAGTCAATAAAGGTGTAATACGGTGCAGCAAGTTCTTCTAGCCAGAAACCTGTTTTCTTACCAGTATTGCCAAGTTGATCATGTGAGGTTAAAACGATTAAAATTTTCATGTTATTTTTCCGATAATTTTCAGGATTTAGGAGCATTGTTGCATGATCACTTGCCGTGTGGCGTGAGCATGCCAGATACGCGCATTTAGCTTAGATGCTCGTCGCGAGAATTTGGCGACTGATCTCTAATGAAACAGTTTTATGTTCGCCTAGCTGTGTAAGATTGTGTGATTTAAGTTGCGTAATGATGATCTCAATATCTGTCTCCACCAGTCCATAATCGCTAAGACGAGTCGGCAATCCAAGTTGCTCAAAGAAGGCTCGAGTACGAGCAATAACAGTATCAATACGTTGTTCTTCATCACCTTCGACAATCTGCCAGACACGAGCTGCATACTGTAGTAATTTTTCTCGCTTCTCTTGACGACGCACTTGTAGATTGGCCGGAAACACAATGGCCAAGGTACGAGCATGATCAATACCATGTAAAGCCGTGAGCTCATGTCCAATCAAATGGGTTGACCAATCTTGTGGTACACCAGCTCCAATTAGCCCATTCAGTGCCATGCTAGCAGCCCACATCAAATTCGCACGCGTGTCATAATCTGCTGAATCGTCCAAGATTTTCGGTCCAATCTCAATCAGAGTTTGCAATAGACCTTCGGCAAAACGATCTTGTACTTGTGCATTGACAGGGTAAGTTAAGTACTGTTCCATGACATGAATAAATGCATCGACCACGCCATTTGCTAACTGGCGCGTCGGCAAGCTAAAAGTTTTATTCGGATCGAGTACGGAAAATTGCGGAAAAACATGGGGACTGCTAAATGACAATTTGGCTTGGGTCGATTTTCTGGTGACTACCCCACCGCTATTCATTTCTGAACCAGTTGCCGGAAGGGTGAGTACACTCGCAAAAGGCAAAGCTTGAGTAATTTTAGTACCATGGGTTTCTAAAATCTCCCATGTATCCCCTGTATAATTGACTGCTGCTGCAATAAATTTAGTACCATCAATTACCGATCCACCACCGACAGCCATCAAGAAATCAATCTTTTGTTCACGAATCAGCTCTACGGCTTTCATGAGGGTTTCATAACTCGGATTCGGCTCAATTCCGCCAAATTCATGAATTTCTCTTGCACCTAATGCTTCACGCACTTCAGCTAAAGTACCATTCTTACGTGCACTTTCACCACCAAACAACATTAACACTTTTGCTTCTGTAGGCACATAGTCATTGATTTTAGCTATTGTATCGCCACCAAAAATAATACGGGTCGGATTATAAAAGTTAAAATTCAGCATATTTTTATCCTAGGATAATCAGTTAATTGATTTGAAAAACCACCGTTATTTATCAAATAAACTTTAAAAAATTGGGCAACACTGCGGCTTTTGACTACACCATGTGCTAACTATACATAAAAATAGACCAGTCGTCTATTTTTATAAATATTATTTCAGCTTGCCGACTTTAGTTATGGTTAAACAAATTCAGGCTTGTTCTATACCACTTTTATTATTGATGTATTTTCACGAGCGATTGTTGGATGGAAGGTATCAACACGTATGACTACTGACATGGTCGTGAACGCATTGGCTAAAACAGTGAATGACTCATACAAAATAGCGATGATTAAATATTTTAAAAGCAGATTGGCACGGTTTAGCAGATGTACAAATGCGACAGTAAATTAAATAGATTGGTTCAATATAAAGCATGTAAATAGTTGCATTCGTTTATTTACCCTGTTTTGGATATTGACCCATGTAAATGATGAGATTAAGCCATTAAATAAAGTAGCCCAACTTGAATAAAAAGACTCCGACAAACCTCACAGGGTTGAAGTGCTGCCTTTCATTCGAAATTTCAGGCAGCACCCTCATACATTTAAGCATCAGTATGAGCTGGTAGTTTACTCGCCAAAACATCTACTTTTTCAATAGACGGCGGCTCTGAAAATAGCTCTTCAGCCTGAGCCATCAAAGCAGCTGCAACCTTGCCAGATAAATGTGCTTGGCGACCCGCCTCATCAGGAAATGCATCAAAAATACCAAATGTTGTAGGTCCAAGACGTAGGCCAAACCACGCAACTGTCGCAGGTTCTTCCATTACAATAGGTAAACCGGCTTTAAGGAAAGCTTCCACTTCGTCTTCTTTACCCGGTTTAGCTTCAAGACGGACATATAAAGCTGTTTTAAGCATGACTAAAACTCCACAATTGATTAGAATTAAAACTAATTCTGACATTGCTAATGTATGAATTTCAGAAAGTTTTGTTGTATAAAAGTTAAAAAAATTCCCATAGCTGAGCCAAAATCTGGGTTTTTATTTCGACATAATGCTATGAATTTATTCAAGTTAATATCATTAACATTTGAATCAAAAAAATTAAGATATGAGATGATTCAATTCAATCTTATTTATATAAGGATCAATTGACTCTACCTTAGATTTATAAGCTGACCTCTTCATCTGGAAATTATATTGCTCAAGAAGCATTCAAGAACAACATTGTACATCCTCATATCTATGAAAGTTATTTAGCTAGGAATTTGCTGTGAAACTCTATATGTTTCTCTATAAAGCTCGCAATGAAGTAATAGCTATGGTCATACCCTTCTCTTAGGTTAAGTGTAAGAGGATATTCTTGTTCCAAACAAATATTACTAAGAAGCTTAGGCCTTAACTGTTCTTCAAGAAAATCATCAGCTGTTCCCTGATCGACTAAAATAGGTAAATGAACTTCAGCGTTTTTGATTAATTCAATCGCATCATAGCTTTTCCATAAAGTTTCGGTTTCACCTAGGTAGTGTGTAAAAGCCTTTTTCCCCCAAGGTACTTGCCTAGGTGCAACAATTGGTGCAAAAGCAGAAATACTTTTATACAGCTCAGGATTTTTTAACCCAATTACTAATGCACCATGACCACCCATGCTATGCCCCATAATGCTTTGGACTTGATTGGTCGGAAAATTCAGGTCAATCAGATTTCTCAGCTCTTCCACAATATAATCATACATTTTGAAATGCTGTGACCAGGGTGCTTGTGTTGCATTCACATAGAATCCTGCGCCTTGGCCTAAATCATAATCTGCATGATCTGGTACATCTTCTCCACGTGGGCTGGTATCTGGTGCAACAATAATGACTTTATGTTCAGCCGCATACTTTTGTGCTCCGGCTTTAGTAATAAAGTTCTGTTCGTTGCAAGTCAGTCCTGATAACCAATATAAAACTGGCAACCGCTCATCTTTGTCATGAGGTGGCAGATATATTGAGAATTTCATTGAACAGTTTAATGCTATTGACTGATGGCGATACACTTCTTGCGACCCACCAAAAGAAGCATGTTTCTCAATTATTTCCATAATCAATTACCTATGTTGAGCAAGACTTCATGAGAAATCAAGTAAACAAAGAGTCTGACATTCTCCACACAGAATAGTGATAAAGAATTAAAATGTAGGCAGGTTTATTGAACCTATACACGATGCCTACACAGATAGATCTGTTTTACAGTTGATGTGCCGTTTTAGAGGATTCCATGCATGTCATTCATGATGCACATGCATGGAAAAGTATAAGGTTTGTCGCAATTATTCGTAATGAATTACAGTACGAATTGACTTACCTTCATGCATTAGATCAAAGGCTTCATTGATCTGATCCAAGCCCATCGTATGTGTCACAAATGGTTCTAATTGAATTTTACCTTTCATGGCATCTTCAACCATTCCTGGAAGTTGCGTACGACCTTTTACGCCACCAAAGGCAGAACCTAGCCATTTACGACCAGTAACCAGTTGGAATGGACGGGTAGAGATTTCCTGACCTGCGCCAGCAACACCAATAATTACGGATTGTCCCCAGCCACGGTGTGCACTTTCAAGGGCTGAGCGCATCACATTCACGTTACCAATACATTCAAATGAATGATCTACACCCCAGCCAGTCATTTCGACAATTACTTGCTGGATTGGTTTATCGTAATCTTTAGGGTTCAAGAAGTCCGTTGCACCAAACTCTTTTGCCAGCGCAAATTTATCAGGATTCATGTCAACCACAATAATACGCCCTGCTTTAGCTTGACGTGCGGCTTGTACGACTGCCAAACCAATACCACCTAAACCAAAAACCGCAACACTATCACCTTCTTGTACTTTAGCCGTGTTGTGTACTGCACCGATACCCGTTGTTACCCCACAACCCAATAAGCATACATGTTCATGATTGGCTTCAGGATTGATTTTAGCCAATGATACTTCTGCCACTACCGTGTATTCACTGAACGTTGAGCAGCCCATATAATGGTAAATCGGTTGACCATTGTAAGAAAAACGAGTGGTACCATCTGGCATTACGCCTCTACCTTGAGTTTCGCGAACGGCAATACACAAGTTCGATTTTCCAGATTTACAGAATACGCACTCGCCACATTCAGCGGTGTAAAGTGGAATTACATGATCACCTGGTTTGACACTAGTCACGCCTTCACCAACCTCAACCACAACGCCAGCACCTTCATGCCCGAGAATAGCCGGAAAAACGCCTTCAGGATCATCGCCAGACAAAGTGAATGCATCTGTATGACACACACCGGTATGGGAGATCTTGATTAATACTTCACCTTTCTTCGGTGGTGCAACATCAACTTCAACAATTTGAAGAGGTTGACCAGGACCAAACGCAACAGCAGCACGTGACTTCATGGAATAACTCCTTATACAGGTCTATTTTAAATATGATTTTAGAATCTTGGCGATTTCAGCCAGTTCTTCTTTTCGTTGTTGTTCTGTGGTTTCACCTGATACTAAAGTGTCCTTTAAATGAACCTCCAACATCTCATTCATTAAACCATTAATAGCACCACGCACAGAGCATATTTGTTGCAGAATTGCACCACATTCCACATTGTCTTCTAACGCTTTTTCAATCGCTTGCGTCTGACCTTTGATCTTTCTGACGCGTAGAAGAATCTTTTTTTTGTCTTCAACCTGATTAGGCATCAGACCTCCTTATTTGCTAGTATTAATACTATAGTGCCCTATAGTATAAAAAAGAACAATATTTTTTTATAAATCGAAAAGGCTTTGTACGAGATGACCAAAAACGGGCAGTTGGCTTGGTGAACCGTAATTTTAGTACTGATCATCCTGACCCTTGCGAAGCAGTGCTTCTTGTATGTCAGGTCGCAGACTTCAGCTATATTCAAACAAATTCAGGCTAGGTCTATACCGCCCTTATTATTGACGTGTTCTCACGCGCAATTGTTGGATGGAAAGTATCAACACGGATGAATACAGATATGGTGCTTGATGCACTGGAGCAAGTATTACGTGACCGATGTATGCCAAAGAATGTAATTCATGATTTAAATAGAGGTGTGCAATATCTTTCTATTCGTTATCCTGTTAGAGGCAGCAAATTTAGGAGCATCAGTCGGTACAACTGGTGATTCCTATGATAATGCTTTGGCTGAAACGGTGAATGGCTTATACAAAACTGAGGTGATTGACTATTGAAAAGCAGATGTACAACTTGCGATATTAAATTGGGTAGATTGGTTCAATAAAAAGCGTGTACACAGTGCATTGGTTATGTATCGCCTTTTGATTTTGAAACAAAGTATTATGATAAAATTAACCCGTTAGTTCAGGTGGCCTAACTTAAATAAAAAGTCTCCTACAAACCCAGTATGGTTCACTCTGCTATCAAAGGCTTTATGCAACAAAGCCTCATGGAAATAAAGACAAAAGTGACTTTTAAATCTGAAAAAATCAAAATTGTGGTCTCAAAATTGCTTTATAAAAGTATTGAAAAAAGTGAAGAACATTAAATTTATGTTACAAAACTCTAAGCGTATTGGTTTTTTATTACTCGATAACTTTTCAATGATTGCTTTCTCAAACATGGTTGAAGTCTTACGTATGGCTAATTATGTTACAGAAGACAATTTATACCAATGGAATGTAACGGGTTTAGATGGTCATCATAGCTGCGCAAGCAATGGTCTTCAAATACAACATACCTGTGTTTGGTCACATTTACTGAACATGGATATAGTTTTTATTTGTGGTGGTTTTCAACTTTATAAAAATATGACAGTACGCTTAAAGAATTTTTTATATAGGTTGGATCAACAAAAAATTGCTTTAGGTGGTTTATGTACAGGCGCTTATGTATTAGCGAAAGCCAATCTACTAAATGGCTTTCGTGCTAGCCTTCATTGGGAAAATAGCTTAGCGGCACAAGAAGAGTTTCCATTAGTACAGTTTACCCCACATATTTTTACCATTGATGCGAACCGTTTTACCTGTTCTGGTGGGCTTGCAGCGATTGATTTAGGCTTGGCACTTGTTGAAATACACTATCCAAATATTGCTAAAAGAATCTGTGAGCAATTTATTGTTCATCAAGTGCGTGAGAGCAATGAAATTCAACATCAACCTATTGCTGAACATAAGAAAAAACTTGATTTTCAGATTCAAGAAGTATTGCGCTTAATGGAAAATAATATTAATGAGCCTTTAACTATTGCTGAAATTGCACAGCATGTAAAAATTCAACCGCGTACTTTAGAGCGCTTGTTTAAAATGAGTCTACAATTGGCTCCAAAAGAATATTATTTAAAACTAAGACTCACCTATGCACAGAATCTACTTAAACAGTCTACGTTAAACATTTCAAATATTGCTTTGGCATGTGGTTTTTGTAATGTATCTAGTTTTACTAAAGCCTATAAAGCTTTTTTTAACTATTCCCCCAAATTTGAACGTAACATTCTGGATTTTGCTCATTAGTGTTTTTTAGTCTTGTCGGTTTTTGACAACTTTTTGACGCTTTTAGCAAAAATCCCTATTCATATTCTGCATAAGCTTAGCTCATTGATTACATTACATTGATCTAGGAAAATATATGAATACTTTAGTAAATAATTTTGCTGCTTCACAACTACCATCATTATTAACCATTGAAAATGGTGAAAAAGTTTCTGCAACATTTTCATTATCTGAGTATCAAAATAGACAGAGCAAGTTACGCCAACTAATGGAAGAGCTAGAAATTGATCATATTCTATTTAGTTCAATCCATAACATTAACTATTATGCAGACTTTATTTATTGTTCATTTGGGCGCTTCTACGGTCTGGTGGTTAGCCCAGAAAAAGTGGTGACAATTTCAGCAAATATTGATGCTGGGCAACCTTGGCGTCGTACGATTGGCGACTATAACGTAGTTTATACTGACTGGCAGCGTGATAACTATTTTAAAGCGGTTGCACAAGAAATTCCAAATAAAGGCCGTGTAGGAATTGAGTTTGATCATTTACCTTTAGAACGTTTAAACAAGTTAAAAGCAGTTTTACCGAATGTGCAGTTTGTGGATATTAGTTCCGCATGCATGAAGCTACGCATGATTAAATCTGCTGAAGAAATTGCACATATCACCCAAGGTGCTGCAGTATGTGATATTGGTGGTTTTGCAGTGACTGCAGCAATTCGTGAAGGTGTGCCAGAGCATGAAGTGGCTTTAGCCTCTACTCAATCCATGGTACGTGAAATTGCCAAACGTTTTCCAAACTCTGAACTCATGGATACGTGGACTTGGTTTCAATCAGGCATTAATACGGATGGTGCACATAATCCTGTTACAACCCGCCAAGTCCAAAAAGGTGATATTTTAAGTTTAAACTGCTTTTCTATGATTGCTGGCTATTATATAGCTTTAGAGCGTACACAGTTCTTTGATCACTGTGATGATGCTTCATTACGAATTTGGGAGGCGAATGTCAAGGTGCATGAAGCTGGCTTAAAACTCATTCGCCCAGGTGCACGTTGCAGTGATATTGCTAAAGAGTTAAATGAAATTTTCTATGAAGAAGGTTTATTGCAGTACCGCACATTTGGTTATGGACATTCCTTTGGTGTGTTATCACATTATTACGGTCGTGAAGCCGGTTTAGAATTACGTGAAGATATTGATACGGTGATAGAACCAGGCATGGTGATTTCAATGGAACCTATGATTATGATTCCGCAAGGAATGGCTGGGGCTGGTGGTTACCGTGAACATGATATCTTGGTCGTTACAGAATCAGGAAATGAAAATATTACCAAATTCCCATATGGTCCAGAACATAACATTATCAAATAAAAGATTTTAAATAGGCACTCTGAAAATGAGTGCCTATTTAATTAGGAGTAAATAGAATGAAAAACAATCATCAAATAGAGCAAAAAAATACTTTAAGACGTGTTGCTAGCGCCAGCTTTATTGGTAATTTTGTGGAGTGGTTTGATTATGCTGCATATGGTTTTTTGGCAACAGTTATTGCAGTGGTTTTTTTCCCGAAAAGTGACTCTTTAACAGCATTAATGGCTACATATGCGATCTTTGCAATTTCATTTATTTTTCGTCCATTAGGCGGTATTTTTTGGGGGCATGTTGGGGATAAATTTGGTCGAAAAAATGCACTATCGTGGTCGATTATATTAATGACACTGGCTACGGTATGTATTGCACTGTTACCAAGTTATCAAAGTATCGGTATTTTTGCACCGATTATGTTATTAATATTCCGGATGATCCAAGGCTTATCCGCTTCAGGTGAATATGCTGGTGCAGCAAATTTTCTTGCAGAATACGCCCCTAAGGGAAAAAGAGGACTTTATACCAGTTTAGTTCCTGCAAGTACTGCAACGGGTTTACTACTCGGCTCTTTAATGGCAGCGGCGATGTTCGCTTTCATGTCAGAGGCGTTTTTACACGAATATGGTTGGAGAATTCCATTTTTATTGGCAGCACCAATAGGTTTAATCGGGTATTATATCCGTGTAAAGTTAGAAGAAACCCCAGAGTTTTTAGAACATCAAAAAAATAGCAACAAAGAAATTTTTCCAATCAAAGCCTTATTTACTCAGTATCAACCAGCACTTTTTAAAGCATTTGCAGTTGCATCTTTAAATGCCACCGCCTTCTATCTTATTTTTAGTTATATGCCAAATTATTTAGCTACAGAGTTAGGTGTAAATAAATCCAAAGCCTTTATATCAGGGTCAATTTCATTGCTATTTTATATTGCTGTAGTTTTTGTGATGGGCAAATATTCAGATCGAATTGGACGTAAGAAAATGTTGCTTTGGGCAGGTCTAAGCTTTATCGTACTGACTGTACCCTTGTTCTACTTACTTTCAACTGCCAGTTTTATTGAAATGGTGATCATTCAGCTCGTGTTCTGCACATTATTAGCAATGAACGATGGGAGCTTACCTGCATATTTAACAGAACAATTCCCTATACAAGTGCGCTATACCGGTTTTGCCTTTAGTTTTAATACTGCTAATGCACTATTAGGTGGAACAGTTCCTTTCGTTGCAACCTGGTTAATTCAACAAACAGCTAATACCTTAGCACCTAGTATCTTATTAGTTATAGTTGCAATTTTTGCAAGTATAGCTTTATTAGAAAGGAAATCACATCATTTAATCAATGCTAAGGCTTAATAGGAATAGGTTATGCTTTTAAATGCTCTCCCTACACTCAATAGAAATATATCTACTTTAATTGGTCTTACAGCCGTCATATTTTGGAGTACAAATGTAGGCTTAATGCGTAGTGTCAGTGAGAGCTTTGGAGCTGTAGCTGGTGCTGCTCTAATTTACAGTGTCGCATCCATGATTTTAGTTTTCATGGTTGGTATGCCTAAGTTTTCTACCATCCCAAAATCCTATTTATGGTGGGGAAGCCTTTTATTTGTTGCTTATGAATTATGTTTTGCCCTTTCTATTGGCTATGCGCAAAACAGTAGACAAGCAATCGAAGTTGGCATGATTAATTATCTATGGCCAACATTTACTCTACTATTCGCAATTATTTTTAACAACGTTAAGGCCAATATTTTAATTATTCCTGGCTGCATATTCGCTTTAGTTGGAATTTGTTGGGTACTAGGAGGAGATACTGGATTTGATTTTTTTCAGATATTTACTAATTTAAAAGCTAATCCTCTTAGTTATGGTTTAGCTTTTGCTGCTGCTATTTTGTGGGCTGCATATTGTTCTGTGACAGTAAAAACATCTCAGGGTAAAAATCTAGTCACTATATTTTTTGCCTTGACTGGAGTTGTACTATGGATCAAATACCTTCTCATGAGTGGGTCAGCTCTTAATTTTACTTATGACAATACACTCACTCTGATTATGGCAGCTGGTGCTTTAGGTTTGGGATATGGTGCTTGGAATATTGGAATTATTTCAGGGAACATGACGTTAATGGCTGGAGCTTCTTATTTTATTCCCGTGTTATCAGCTTTGTTTGCGGCATTAATTCTAAGTACGTCCTTATCTTTTATCTTTTGGCAAGGTGTTGCAATGGTGACAGCAGGAGCAGTTTTGTGTTGGTTAGCGACTCGAAAGAAACAAATTATTTAGAGTTATACTAAAATTAACATACTAGACTTTAAGCGAAGTCAAGATATTGAAACTGTTTATCTATTAAGGCGTGTCCTCATTTGAAAAATTGATTTTAAAGATTTAAAAGAATGATTTAACCTCTTTTTATTTGTATATTTTTCAATGGCACGAACTCTACTCACCGATGATATTTGACAACAAATCCAGTCTACGATGCAATTTCATGGTAAGCGTCCGCTGAACACACCTTCTGAATTCATCCTATAAGCCTTAATTTAGTCCACACTTAAAAACAAGTGGGGACTAAAATTTATGACTACAAATCACCAGACATCCATCGCATCTCTTGCGAAAAAACGAAGAACATACAGTGCTGAATTTAAACAGCAGATCGTTCAGGCTTGTAAAGCACCGGACGTTTCAATTGCTTCGGTCGCTTTGCAACATGGATTGAATACAAATCTTGTATCCAAATGGATTCGCTTAATTGATGCTAAGCCAGGGAATGATCGCTCACCACTACCGAATAAACCTGCATTTATTGCCTTATCTTGCTCTGCACCATTAGATCCTACTCCTACTGACATGTTAAAGGTTCAAATTACTTTACCCCACTCAAAAGCAGAAATTGGCTTGAAATGGCAAGTATCAGAAATATCTGCTTTAGCAGAATTACTCAAGGCACTTGCAACATGATCCGCATTGATGAAATCTGGCTTTCTACCCAACCTCTGGATATGCGAGCAGGGATGGATATTGTCATGGCTCAGGTGGTGAGAGCCTTTGGCTACATCAAACCGCATTGTGCTTACCTGTTCTGTAATAAACGTGGCCATCGCATGAAAGTGCTGGTACATGATGGACTGGGCATCTGGCTGTGTGCCCGGCGGCTGGAACAGGGAAAATTCCACTGGGCGCAGGTTCACCAGGGTGAAAGCATGGCGATAAGTCCGGAACAGTTACAGGCACTGATCCAGGGTTTACCTTGGCAGCGCATTGGACGACAGCAGGTGGTGACGATGCTTTAAACCAGACTGTTCCATTCTGCTATTCTCCAAACGTTCTATTTCATTCTTCTCATGACCTCAGGCATACTGCGGTCATGAATACGCTGCCTGACTTAAGCCAACTGACCCATGAACAACTGCTGGAATTCACCAGACAGTTGGCAATGCAGCATCAGTCTCTGGCAGAATCAAATCAAGAGTTAGAAAAATCAAACCAGCAATTGGATGCCAAAGTTCAACATCTTTCTATTCTCACTCAAAAATACGAGCATGAACTGGCGCTGTTTAAAAAGCACAAATTCGCCCAAAAGAATGAACACTTAACGGCAAAACAAATCCATCTGTGGGATGAAGCGGTTGAAGAAGATATTGCCGCGGTTGATCTAGAACTGGAGCGGCTGAATGCAGATAAAACCGATGCAGTGACACACAAAGCCACAGTCAATAAACCTAAACGTCGACCACTGCCAGATCATCTACACACCATCCGTATTGAGCATGAACCTGCATCAACCCAATGTGCTTGTGGATGCCAACTCCGGCGTATCGGCGAAGATGTCAGTGAAAAACTGCATTTCAGACCGGCACAGTTCTATAAGGAACAGCATATCCGTGGCAAATGGGTCTGTGATCAGTGCGACACCCTGACTCAGCAAGCGATGCCAGCCTATGTGATTGATAAAGGCATTGCTTCACCTGAACTGCTCAGCCATGTGTTGGTATCGAAGTATGCCGATCATTTACCGCTGTACCGTCAGCGCCTGATCTATCAGCGGGCGGGCATTGATCTGTCCAGATCCACGTTATCTGACTGGATTGGTCGCTGCGGTGTGGAACTGGAACCTCTGGCCAATGCCTTAAAACAGGTGGTGCTGCAACAGCGGGTGATCCATGCCGATGAAACGCCGGTCACCATTATGCGGATGGGTGAGAATGAGAAAAAACCGAAGAAAGGTTATGTCTGGGCCTATGCCACCACACAGTACAATCCAGTTCAAGCGGTGATCTATGACTTTCAGGATAGCCGTTCAGGTCAGCATGCAGAAGAGTTCCTGAATGGCTGGCAGGGCCATCTGGTCTGTGATGATTACAGTGGTTATAAAGCACGCTTTAAATCAGGCGATGTCATTGAGGTGGGCTGCATGGCACATGCACGTCGTAAATTTCATGAACTGCATGTGACCGGGAAAAGTCAGATCGCTGAACAGGCATTAGTGCTGATTCAGAAACTGTATGCCATAGAAGCAGAACTCAGGAAAAAGACCGATAGTACAGCAGAACACCGCCGCGAATACCGACAACAGCACAGCCAACCGGTGAGGCAACAACTGTATGAATGGCTCAACCAACATGATCTGACGGTGCCATCGAGTTCTCCAACCGCCAAGGCGATCAATTACAGTCTGAAGCGTTGGCCAGCCTTAAGCCGCTATCTGGATGATGGCAATCTACCCATTGACAATAACTGGGCAGAGAACTCAATGCGTCCCTGGGCATTGGGCCGTAAGAACTGGTTGTTTGCAGGTTCGCTGCGCAGTGGACAGCGAGCGGCAAATATCATGACTTTAATCCAGTCAGCAAAGCTGAATGGCTTGGATCCGTATGCCTATTTAAGTGATGTGCTGAAAAAGCTACCGACACATAAAGTGACCCAGATTGAAGAGTTACTGCCACACTGCTGGAAACCTAAATCGAATTAAAAAATTGGTATGGGATTCAGCGGACGCTTAC
>NZ_JAKTIG010000049.1:0-17722 GCF_027855145.1 Acinetobacter sp. AOR18_HL | reverse complement strand
GAGCCTGTAAATTATTTTGTGTAAGTTCCATTTTTTATAAATGATCTTTTAATCGATCATCGAACTGAATCGTAAACCAATTCATTGCTAAACGCCAATTTTGAATTGGCATCGTCCATTTCTTCGCAGCATTTGATGTTGCTAAGTAAATGACCTTCTTTACTGAGTCATCAGATGAAAAGATTTTCCTTTTCTTCGTTGAATGGCGTATTACGCTATTCAACGACTCAATCGCATTTGTTGTATAAATTGCATGACGTATTTCGGCTGGATAGCTAAAGATCGTTCGGATATTTTCCCAATTGGCCCGCCAGGATTCTCCAATTTTGGGATACTGGTGATTCCATTGATCACAGAAGATGTCTAGGGATTTTAAAGCATTTTCCTCTGTACTTGCCTGATAAATCGCTTTCAGACCCGACGTAACAGCTTTGTAGTCTTTCCAGCTTACAAATCTCAGGCTATTGCGTACAACATGCACGATACACAGTTGAATATCAGTATGAGGGTAAACAGAGGCTATCGCGTCAGGGAAGCCTTTTAATCCATCTACACAGGCAACAAGAATGTCCTGTACTCCTCGATTTTTTAGCTCTGTCATGACTGACAGCCAGAATTTGGCACCTTCTGTCTGAGCAATCCACATACCCAGTAATTCTTTTTGCCCATCCATATTGATGCCTAAAGCAAGGTATACGGACTTGTTAATCACATTGGAGTGCTGACGGACTTTGACAACAATACAGTCAAGATAGACAACAGGATAAAGGCTATCTAAGGCTCTATTTTGCCACTCAGTCACTTGCTCAATCACAGCATCGGTAACTTTGCTGATGAGAGATGCTGACACATCGGCATCGTACATTTCTTTGAAGAAGGCTACAATTTCCCTATTAGTCATTCCTTTTGCATACAGTGAGAGGATTTGGTCATCCATACTGGTGATGCGTGTTTGGTGCTTTTTGATAATTTGTGGCTCAAATGAACCTTCTCGATCACGGGGAATATCTAAAGCCAGTTGTCCATCTTGAGTTGTAATGGTTTTAGAACTAAACCCATTACGGCTATTTGAGCCTTTCTTGGGCTGATGCTTTTCATAACCGAGATGGTCTGAAAGTTCAGTATTGAGTGCAGTTTCAATCATGAATTTTTTAAAGACTGCTGTCATTTGGTTTAAGTCTTCTGGTGTTTTTAGACCTTTAGCCAATTCGGCAGCCATACTTTTGATTGTTGCTTCATCCATGTGAAGTACCTTTTGTAATTATCCTCTGAAGGATAAATGAAAATTAAGTACTTACACAAAATTTAGAACAGTCCCTTTTTTGGCTTTGACGAGCGTTGTGTAATAACCGTCCGCTACTGCTAATTCATTATCTTTAATTGCAGCTTTCACATATTGGGCCGTCTCGCCTTCAAGAAGTTTTCCTTTCTTTTCCTCTTCCCAAGTTGGGCAGTCAGCCACGACCATAAATCGCATCTTTTTACCCAAACGAATATCTGGATGAACCTGTCCAGCAAGGTCGCAACCGTTACATTGCTTGCAATCGCGCATATGCTCGACCAACGAAGCTCGCAGGAATGGCTCTGAGGTATCTGTGTATCTATCTGCTTTTACAGAATCAATAATTAATCCTGGTAATAGCCTCATTTGATCCTTTCGTCGTGAGAGGTCTTTCGCTGAAGGCTCACTAGGTTCAATGCTTGCAAACGCCCCAATTGGACCACTTAACGCACGTAACATTGGCAACATTAAATGTTGCGTAATTTCTTCATCAGAAGCTTTTTCCTTTACAAGTTTTTGGTATTTATCGTCAATCAATTCATCAATGAAAAATTGGCTCGCATTTTTCATATTGATATTTGAACCGCGATATTTTTCAGCCATGCAACGTTCTACACGCGCTTCTTCTAACAATGAAGTTAAAGTCTTTACCTCTTCAGATCCTTTTAGCTTGAGAGAAAAATCGGTAAAAAGATACTTCGCTACCTCTTGATCAAGAAAACCTTGAACCGCATCAATCAGCGAATCTGGTGAATTGTCCGGAAGATATGGAAGGTTAATTCGCACAGGTTTGCCTGTCTTTGGATCCTTATGCACACCTGCCTCAATGCCTTCTTGTGTTACTGCAATATCAGAGTTAGTCAGTGCTTGGGTAACGACAACAATTGCTTGTCTTAAAATATGTATGCGCTCATTCATTGAAAAATCTCAATCTGAAAAAGTCATTATTGGATGTCTATATACAGACCTGACAGTATATTAACAAGTGCTTACTAATATTAAAAAGCATTATAAAAATATTTATTGAAAAATAAAGAGTGAAATTGGGGAGATTTTGAGTTTTAATAGAGGGTTTATTTTGACCGTGGCCAGCATCAAACCTTGGACACTAACCACAGAGAAGGGTCAAGTGAGGGATTTTTAATTATTTAGGTAGACTCATAAGACTATATAGCTAAGTTTAATAAACAAATTTTCGCCAAGTGCATTGTTAATCACAAGGAAATCACCGCATTCCTCATTTTTTCCTTTAATTACATTAATTTGATTTCCCTCAAAGATCAGTTCAGAACCCTGCTCTGCCAAGAAATCTGCTACGGTTTCAGGCGTAATAACTTCAACACTTTTCGACATTTTTTACTCCTATACTCTAACTATCATACTTTTTTGACAAATAATTGGCTTGAATGAGGCTTATACTTCCTCTTGGTATCAGTCGATACGTTGTCATTATAGTATGATTGTCTGCATCAGCTAACAAATTGCCTGTACTTAAAATGAGCATCTACTCACCTATAGTCTGACCATTAGTTTAACCCAAAAATAAGAAAATATTAATCAATGCTTACTTACTAAATTTTTCCGTTAATTGTGACCGATGTCATGTTATCCAATCCTATACAAATCTGTACTTTTCTTGAACTTGGGTAAATCAGCACTTACTGATATACTTTACCTAAACCGCAAATATTTTAAGTCTATAATGTTGTATCGAGGATACATTCCGACATTATGACTTTATATCTATTAAGAATATTCTAAGGAAAACGTTACTATGAAATCAGCAGCTACTAACACCAAACGCAAACTAACTGTCGCCCAATATCTCGACGCTCAACTAAATGCATCGGATCTGAATCAGTCGCAATTGGCAGAGATTATGGGTATCAATCAAAACATGGTTAGCTTCATTGTTCGTGGTAAAAGCAAATTGCCTCTTGAACGTGTGCGCGCTATGGCTGAAGCTTTAAAAATCGATGCTAAAGACCTCTTCATGCGCTGCCTAGAGGAATACATGCCTCATCTGCTTGAAGAAATGGAAGCCATGATTGAGCAACCTCTTATTACTGATGCAGAATCGAATTTAATTAAACAAATTCGCGAAGCAAATGATGGCCATAATTTTGAGTTTTTCACTAACCCTAGACAGAAAGAAGCTTTTGATGCTTTCCTAGAAACACTTAAAGTCAACTAATCTGTTTTTATTCTTACTGCCCGATCAAGTTCGGGCTTTTTGCTATTCATACCCTTTAAATTACTGTTTTTAAATTTTTCTTTCATAGCTCCTCCTAAACTTGAAAACGTTACAAAATCAAGATTGGTATAGATTACCAATTTAAATCAAACTTTGAAATACCACTCTTAATAGAAAAGTACGTATACGACAGGATATGACGCCCTGCCTTTTTGCACACCCAAAAAATATAATAAAATGTATCTTTTATTACATTTTTTATTTTTCGACATGTGGTAGACTGTTTTTATATCCTTTCCGTTTTTGGAAAAATGTAATAAAAAATTATTTGGTCGATTTATGGCAAGAACAACAACTGGAAAAGCCCCATATGTGTCAGAAGATGATCTTGAGATTACTTTAGCCACTCAAACGGGCGTAAATGCATTACGGAACAAATGTGTTTTGTATTTCTCACACTTCCTTGGGCTTCGCGCTAAAGAATTATCAATGTTAAAGGTCGGCGATGTTTACGACGTGAAGAAGGGCAAGCTGAAGGATATTATTCGATTGCTCGGTAATATTACTAAAGGCAACCGCTACCGTGAGGTATTCCTAGTCAATCCAATCGCTAGATCACTGGTAGAAGAATACATAACAAAAGAAAGACCAAAGGATCCCGACGCACCTTTATTTTTATCGCAGAAGGGCGGTCCATTCTCACCAAATAGCATGGTGACCATGATTAATAACTGTTATAAGAAGGCTGGTATTCAAGCAACCAGCCATTCCGGTCGACGTTCCTTTGCCACAAGGCTAATAAGAAAGGGCGGTGATATTTATTCAATTCAACAATTGATGGGGCATAGCTCAATCCTGACCACGCAAAAATATTTTGCATCGGATCCGGAATTGCTCCGCCAAGTTGCTGAAAAGTTAAATTAAAATTTCAAAAATCTAGTTTTGTGCAGCAGGCTTTGGATTTCAAAGTCTGCATATAGATAGGTTGCAGTCTCACCATTATCTAGGTAGTCATCCATTCGCTGCTCAAAATCTTTTTGGTTATAGAATTTTAATTCATTAATATCAAAGTGGTTTTTATCAAATTCAACGGCAACGGCTTCGTTTTCATTCATGAGCTCCAGAACCTTATTGGCACCTTGAATGCCGCCAAGCATATCAATTTCACTCTTTGCTAATTTAAATTCCTGATCATCCAACTCATCAGCAATCTTGTTTGCTTCTTCTAATGTTTTGGCACTCGTTGCATCAAAGAACACAACTTCACCATTTGCATTCTGAATCCAAGTACCTATTTCAAAAGTTCCATCTTCTAATTGTCTGATTTGATTCTGCATTTTAAGCCTATGAATTTATATGTAAGCAATTAGAACTATTAAACATTTTGTTTTAGTTAAATACAATCTAATTTTTAAATTAATAATCTATATAGATTTCTATATAGATTTCTACATAGCAATGAATACAAGTTTATACATTGTTATCTAGCGCATTTACTATTACACTACGATTTTCGCCAACGTTTATGTTGAGGATTTAATGAAATTATTGATCGCCAATTCAAAAGGTGGCGTCGGCAAAACAACTACGGCTACCAATTTGGCTGCATGGATTGCCAATAATGAAAAACAAGACGTAGCTCTTGTCGACCTTGACGCCAATAAAAATTCGGTTAAATGGGGTATTTATCGTCAAGCCCAAACTTTCATAGAAAAGACCGGCTCAATCAAAACTTATCATTTGTTTGGTCAACCAGAAATTGACAAAGTCATTCCAAAAATTGAAAGTGAAACACCTAACGTAATTCTCGATTGCGGTGGTTATGACTCTTCTGGCTTCCGTGAAGCGCTGCTTTGTTCCGATGCCATTCTTATTCCAACTCGCCCTAACCAAGCTGACGTAGAATCAACTGGGGAAATTTTGGAATTAATTGAAGAAGCAAATAATATCCGTGTAAATGAAAGGGACCTCGATCCACTTCATGTCTACATCTATATCACTCAAGTCCCGACAAATGCACGTATCACAGCTTTAGACGATGCGCGTAATGCGTTTAAAGAAGTTGAAGATTTTGCAAAAGTTCTCGATTCCGTAAATTACGACCGTATTGCATATTCAAGAGCTTATGGCATGGGTCTGGGTGTTATTGAGTTAAATATTGGTGCCTCTAAGGCAGCAGAAGAAGTAAATGCATTGGCTGAGGAGTTGTTCAAATGAGTGGACGTGGTGGATTATCATTAGGCAAAGCTGCAAAAGTACAAGCTGAAAATTCAAATGCATCCGATTTTACAAAGAGTGCTCCAGTACAAACTGCCACAGCAACGCCAGAAGCTAATGAAAAACCTGTAGACCTTGATAAGCTTGATGAACTATCAGGATTAAGCAAACCTAAAGAGAAAAAGGACCGTGAAGCGCCTTGGCGTCAGGGCATTAATATTGCTCCTGAAGACTTGAAATTAATTCAACGTCCTTTTAACAACAATATTAGCCAAGAAATGTACCTTCGTTTGAACTGGCTTAAATCTATCAGCTCCATTGGCATGGGTTCTAACAAGACCACTTTTACAACCATGCTCAATGAAGCTTTAGAAGAATATACGGCTCGTCGAATCAAAAAACTCGGCGACAATTATGACGTCTGACCAAGAAATTCAAACCATTCGTCATAAATAATATTCTCGTATTTTAGGGCAAGCAGTTTGAAGTCAAAACCAAAGGCTTCAAACACAGCTTGCTCTAAATTTTTGAGCTTTTCATGCTCCTTTTCCTCATTTGATTCCCAAAATAAATAGTTTGTTTTGATACTCACAGGGCAATTTTTAATAATTTCTCTCGCTAGTTTTGAGTTTCTAGCTGCCACATTGGCTTGTCTAACTTCCAAGTTTGTCACTTCATCAAGGCTTAATCCTGATTCTAATGAGAACAACACAGCCTTTCTTTCAACTTCCTTCAGCTTCAATAAACCAGCAATTAGGTTGCTCACCGTAATGGAATGATCTTTTTTTAATTTAAATCGAGCAATTTTTACCGAGTTGATTTGGCGGTTATAAATAGCGTCGTTGATCTGACTAACCGCGTATTCAATTTCCTTATCAATTTGACTTTCTTCATTTTTAAACTTGAATTTAGCAATTACGGCGTTTAATTGATAATTTGTAATTCTTTCAATGTGAGTGGTCCATAATTTCGTAGTTGCCAAATCGCTATTTTTAAGTGCAGGCAAAACACCAGGAACAGATTTTAGTAGCATAAAAAAACTCCGAAATTATTGAAATTATCGGAGCATTCTATTTTAGGAAATTTTAATTGTTCATCAAAATGCTTAGGCTATTTTATCTAAATGTCCTGCACGGCGCACATGATCTAAAATCGGCTCTAAGGCATCTTCAATCGTTTCATCATTCTGGATCAACATATCGTACTGGTTGATTTCGTTTATCCAATGAGATTCGACCTGAATCATGACTTCTAAACGTTCCGCAAGTTTCTGATCTGCTCGAACAATTAAACGTTGTAGACGGCTTTTAATATCAGCGTCGACAAAAACCCCAAGATATTTAATTTCATTTGCTTTCAGATAACGCTTAATCTTCTTATATCCATTTGGGTCGACAATAATTATGGCATTTCGATCATCTGGCAAGGTTTTGAAATTATCAATCGTTACGCCATATTCATAATTACCATGTTTATTTGTCTCAAGGAACTGATCAGCCTTTTTCAGTGCATCAAACTCTGTTTGAGTAATAAAGTGGTAGTGCAAACCATCAACCTCACCTTCCCGTTTCGGCCGTGATGTTGTGGTAACAATACGATTAAACCCATATTTCTCGGTCAGCGCGTCAGCAATGGTTGTTTTGCCGCTGCACGTTGTTCCAGATAACAATACAAACATCGTCATACCTCATAAGAAGAGGCGGTAGAACCGCCCCAATTAATCCCGATCAATACACTTCCAACCTTGGAAACTTCCGCTTGAATAAGGGATGCAATCTGTAAATGCATAGTAATCATATTGGAAACCAATCTTACGCGATTTCTTCTGTGTAGATGAAGAAGAAACAGGCATCGGTTTAGCAGGCGTTGTAACAGGCTTCACAGAACGAATCGTACTAGGTTTTGTCACAGTCTTAACTGGACTAGAACGAAAACTTGTAGTGGTCGGAGCGCGTGTGGACGAGCTGCTGTAAGACCGCGCAAAAGATGTCGAAGGACGAGCTGAGGATACAGACGCTGCTCTCGCTACCACCGCTGCATTCGCTTTAGCTCCGCCAATGCAAAAATACCCGATAACTGTAAGAATAATGGCAAATCCAATAGTTGCGATAATTTCCCATTGTTCAGTAGAAGGACGTAAAGCTTTTTGACGATGTAGTTTTTTAGCTTTAGATAACATCAATATATACTCCATATTTATGCTGTCGCTGTATTGTCAATCACCACCGCTTCACTTTCTGCCAGCTTCTTGGCAGCTTCGATAGCGTTTTTGAATTGCTCTTCAATACGTTTTAAATCATCAGCTTCCGTTTTATCGATTCGATAGCAGTCCTCAACCATACGTGGCAAATACAACGAGTAATTCTGGTTACTGTTGGATGGGCGCATAATGGCATTTGAACGTACAGTGATAATTCGACCAATCCAGTCACTAGGGTTTGCATCAACTTCGCCACGCATTTTTTCATTCTTAATGGCGACATCCACAATGACTTGACCACATGCAGATTTACAATGCAAAGCTCCTGCTCGCCCTTGGTTCTTTGAACCCACCTTACCCGGATTAATGCTCACAACCTCCAGCTCACAATCCGCATCAAGTTTTAATTTAACTTGGTGTTTACTTGTACCGTCTCTCCAGTGACCTTCTGGATGCTTGATTACCAGTCCCTCTTTGCCCTGCATAAGTACATTAAAAAAGTGATCGTAAGTCTCGCCCAATGAGTGAACAACATGCGTATCAATAAGCCGCACATACTTAGGCTTAAACTTGGCCAGCATCGATTTAATCAGTGCAATACGACGTTTATATGCTGCTTCAAATTTTCCTTTTGACTTAACAGAACTAAGTGGAATGAAGTCCCAAATCATATAGATCGGTTTTTCATTTTCAGCGAATGAGCCACCCTTAGTGACCGAATTCAAGATGCCATTTCCAACCTTGCGTGGCAGGACGACACCATCACGCTCGACAAGTAGTTCGCCATGATATTGGACATCTTTGATCAGCATATCCATTTCCGCAGTAAGGTCGGAAAAATGCTCCATAGGTAACGGCGTGCCCTGACGTGAGGACAAGAAGAACTTATCTTCTAAATTGGTCCCGTTGGCAAACATGCCATCAGCTTTTTCTTGCAAATAAATGCCATCTTTCCACGGCCATGCCTTCAGCTTTACTTCACTAGGCAATGAACAGCGTTGGTATGGAAATACAGGAATCAAATCAGGCACGACTTTGTTGATCGTTGCATCACTAAAACCTGCACGTAAATCTTTTCTTAAAATTCGAATTAGAAGCTCGCCTGACTTCTCTGATAATTGAGCCAGTTGGCTACGCAGCGCTTCGCGCGCTGCATTGCCTGTTAGTTCACGGTTATTAAGCTTAGATAGGAACTCAAGGGTATCAACCTCATCAAACATTAATTCCCCTGTTCCTGCATCTTCTGCTTTTGGCAAAATTCCAAAGACAATAAACGGGTCATATGCCAAACGCAGAACTTCTCTGAACAACCCCTTTTCTGCTTCAAAATCCATGAGTAAAGCTAGTTTTTCATTTTTTGAGCTTTCAGATGCAATTTGGTTTAAAGCCTCTAGTAACTGATCGCTATTCATTGCTACACCTTATTACTGCTTTGCAAATGAAGGAATAAATGAATCTTTAAATGGGGAATCGCCTTCTTTGGATTTCAGCATTTCGCTTTTAGCGTTTTTAATCACTTCTCTAACATGGGCTTGATGAGCTTTAAATACTTCTTCGCCGAAATGCTCTTTTGCAGCTTGCAGAAAGACCGCTAGCCAATGATTGGTAAAATCACGAAGCATGTGACCTAGATCAAGCAAATATTCATCTTCTGATTTTTGAGCCAATAATTGTGCATATTCCTGAATTGATTCTGTGCCGGTATTCACGACTAATGCTGCTTGAACCTGTGCAACCACACCCATAATGGCTCTCATGTAAACTTCAAGCTGTTGTGGACCATTAACGTGAGCTTTTACAAACTCTTCGGTTAAATCCTGAATCTTGCGCATGTGATCAGGAAGCAAGGTCATGAAGCGTAATTCCTCGGCATCTACATTCGAGTCTTTTAATGCCTTGATTAAAGCTTCTAATAAATCTTCTGCGTTGCTCATAATTTTTCCTGTGTGTTTGCTTTGAAACGGTTAGCAATTTCTAAAAGCGATAATCCGCTCTCGATACTTGGTACAGTTAAGCTCTCACTCTCGATATATAAGTTAGCGCTTACTTTATTTTCTTGTTGCGATTCTACATGAACATCTTTGGTATTCAAACTATTTTTCTTTAGTTTAGTATTGATTGCATCACTTAATGAATAATTACCCTTTGAATTAACTGGAATTTCTTTTTCTGGTTTTTCACCATTAATATTAGTAAGTTCTAACTTATAATCAAATTTAGAAGAAATAGAAATTCCTTGTTTAGCCAGCCGCTTCCCAACTTGTTTTCGCATTTCTGAACGATCAATGTAATAGAGAGGCTTACCTGCCTCAATTTCACGTTCACGCATTTCGGCAGCTTCACAGTGATGTCTATGGATAGCGACTACACAAACTGCATCCACCTCGCGTTCATTTCCCTCCTGAACATTATGGATGCGCTTTAGGCATGCGGCATAATTAGGACGGTTGCCAGTATGAGGGCAAAAATCGCAGTAATAGGCATTTGTTCCGCTTCTGGATAATTCCAAATCGAGTTCAGGAAGAGTTTTAGTTACCATGATCCTTGTACTCCTTTATAGGCAGCATACTCATCTGTATCAAGAATTAATTCGCTCAGTTCGCTTCTGATAGGTCCAAAATAATTTTGAAAAATTGACTTGATCTCAGCTTCTCGCCCTTTGTCAAAAATATTGGATGCTTCGCGACCGAAAATTGATTGAGCATATTCAATTGGATTAATCGAATCCGAATTGGTAGACAATTCATCAACTAGATTACGTACAGCAGCCTTACTTAAATTCTTTACCCTTTCTGCTACTGTTGAGTAAGAAAGTCCTCCGTATTTTTCAAGAATTTCGACCGTTCGGTGATAACCGCCCTTGTTATCATGGTAATCAACAGCCTTGATCGCCAAGCCTAATACTTCATCTTGAGTATGCTTGTGGACAGCAAAATATTCTGTCAGCTCCAAAACCTTTTCATTCGTTGTGGTCTTTGTCACCATAAACCGACAATGTGGAACCCCAATAATTACTCTGTTCATTACCATGACCCCAAAACTTCACCATAAAATTCTTGTCGTTGTGCCATGAGCTGAGCCGCTTTACGCTCTTCCTCTTCTTGTTTTCGTTGCCGTTCTTCCTCTGTTTCATATCTGAATGTAAATTTGTACATGTCATCAACTGGAATCCCGAACGTTTGGGACAAGGTTTCTAAATATTGTTCAAAACCCTTTTCGGTAATCGCTGATGCGAAAGGCGCTCTAATGGCATTAATCGGAGAGTCGAGAGTCAAGTAAGTAATAAAATCATGGAAATTATCAAATTCATGCAGGATTTCGCTTTCACGTAAATCGCTATATTCACCTGCTTTACCTTTCGCTTTTAGTGTTTTATTAAATTCGGTATCAAGTGTTTCACCCTTACCTTCTGAATGGTGTTTGACTTGAGCCGTTTGATTTACCGCTGAGCCATAAATTTTGAATAATTGCGTGTTGCGTTTAGCTCCGTCCTGTACAGATAACAAGAACATCGAATAATATTTTGTCCCACTCGTATGCAATGAGTAGGCACTTCTGACCACAATTTTTAAACTCATAGTAAAAGCACCTTGAAAACTTCAACAATATTTTAAAAACAATGATTTGGAATCAAATACGATTCAGACTTTACCCATATACTTAATGCGTAAACTTACTGCGCTAATTGGCGTAATTGGTATCGCTTTTCGATACGCTGTGCGAACGATTTCAGGGTCGACTTCATTGGGGTCACATCCAGCAGGCAACGTGGCCAACCTTGCCTTTATGCCAAAGCTATTTATCTTTAAACATGCATCGATCGCAGACAGAATTGCGGCAGGCTCTCCATCCCACATAATTGTCACGCACTCCAATCCCTCATCTTTGAGCTTTAGTAATTCAGCCATTTGCGATTCATCACCACCTACCGAAAGATGCTTACCAAATGACGCGACAACTCCAACATTGCAAAGGAACTCGTCTTCCTTGAAGGCTTGATATATCGCCATAGCGTCAAAAGCGCCCTCTCCCATGACGATTTCAACGTAACCTAGGGCATTATGGCCGTTATATAGGTAAGTGCCCGTAGACGCGAAACCAGGAGGAAATAGATACTTCTTTTCAGCCTTTCCTGTAATATCCCGACCCTGAAAAGACACAAGCTTGCCTTCAAGGTCCCTGACAGGAATGATGATTCTCATGCTGTAGTTTTGGTATTGCTTTTCACCCGTTGGACCTATGTATGCAAACCAACCCTTTTGACAGAATTTCAGTCCAAATTCACGACACGTATCGAGCGTTATATTTCGATCTTTCAGGTACTTTAGGTTCTGACCCATGATCGGCAAGTCATAGGCTTTTGGAAGCTTTAGATCGCCAATTTTGGTTTGTGTGGGTTCACTTTTGCGCTTTGGCTGCCAGCCCTGCTCCTGAGCAATTGCTTTAACATGCTCGACAATCTCTTTATTGCTTAGGCTATTACCACCTATACCAGCCTTAATAAACTTCCATTTCGAGAATTTGGTTTCGCAATCACCATGAAAGCAGTTACCCAAACCCGTATCCTGATTCAGATAGACTTTCCAGCTTGAGTTACCACATACCGGACATTCCTTAACATTCAACTGGATTCCGTTTTTTCCGCGAGTTACTTTGTATTCAAACCCTTCGCGGTTAAGCCAATACTCCATATCAATGCGGTCTAATATCTCCGCTAAACTTTCTTGATCTCTCATATTGCAAAATCGCATTAGATAAAATTAGCGCTTATTTATACTAGCACAAAGTTATAAATAAGCGCTTACTATAATAATGGGTTAAATTTATTCGACGCTAATCACTTCTTCCAAGAACCTCATCATGGACACATTCTGCTTAATCACCACAGTAACCCCCATCTCTTGGTTACGAGAAGCTGCAAAGTACAATCGAGCCTGACCTTTCGCTCTCTCTTCCTCTGTAATGTTGATGGAGATTGCAACGTCAGCGGTCCTGATTTTGTTAAAGTCCTCAGCTACGTGCTCTGCCTTGGCTACCGTTGACTTAAAGCCCTCACGGTTGGTCTGAGTAGCTGTCAGTAACGCCACATTCTCTTCAAAAGCAATCGCGCGTAAATCAACATAGATAGCTCTTGAGTTCTCTTTTGGGTCATTTGTACGAATATCTGGACGCATCAAATCTGCATAGTCCACAATGATCATATCGAACTTGATTGGCGGTCTTATCGTTCCATCAGGGTTCCGCCCAGGATTCTTATACCTATCAATTAACGCTCTTAGCTGTGACGGAGAAAATGTACCGGAACCAAATTCATGAATAATAAATTTGCCCGCCGTCTTGGCTACCGTCTCGACCGCAGTTGCAACACTTGCAGCCTTCGACGCCAATTCTTTCATGATCACTTTTGAAATAGAGGCATCTAAACGGTCTGCAATAATGTCTTTACCAACTTCTAGCGTTACATATAGAACGTTGTATTTAGCAAAGCTTGCGATACGGCCAAAGTGAATAAGCGCTTGCGTCTTACCTGCTTTTGCACCGCCCATTAATAGAGACAGCTCCTTGCGTCCCCAACCTCTGTGATAGAGCAGATCATCAAGTTCTTTACAGCCAGTAGTAATGCCTGTCGGAGGTACTTTGCCTGTCAGCTTCTCGATACGTGCCAGCTTACGATTCAACGCCTGAGCGAAGAAGTCATAACCAACACCCTCTTCATTCAATCCGACCGCAATAGCTTCCTTGATACGCGCTTCAATCTTGGCGTAATTACCTGCCTCAAGATCAGGAACAGAATTAACAATCGCATTGGATACCGCCTGTTTTCGCGCGAACTCAACAACCTTTTCTTCAACGAAAGCCTTGTCAGTGACATAGATGCCAATTAATTTCTTCCTTGCTTCCACAATTGCCGCTAATGTTTCTCGCTTATAAACTTTAGAAGCAGCTTTATCCTTGATAATTTGGACAACAGAAGCGGGATCAGGAGAACATCCATATTTATTGAAGTGTTGGAGCGCAATATCGACCAGACATGCTTCACCCTGATTTTCGAAAAATTCTGGCTTCAGAATATGGGCGGCTCTTCTAAGAAACTCATCATCACGTAAAGTTAAAGCCGCAATTTTTGATTGAAACTCATCGTCGTAATCAAACTTTTCTTCGGTGAAGCCTTCGAGTTCTTTATCAACGACCTCTTCTTCATGAATTTCGGCCACAGCAGTAGACATATAAGATAATCCTTATAGAAAATAGATGGCTTACGTTTAAGATTTAGATTTCGACTTTCTCTCTAGCTCATCAACTAGGTCTTCAATCCCCTTAGTTGGTGAGAACTCGGAAATTTGGTGTTTAAAAAGAACACGCGCACGATAACGACCGTTTTTATCACCATTCAAATAACAACGAAGCGAGATCGTTTCTGCATCCGCAGCACGGATGTATCCACGTACAACTTCGCCGTCTGTTTTAATGACTACAATTTCCTGTTCTTGCTCTTGCAGCTTACGAACAAACTTCATGTAGCCCATTTCTTCAATTTCGCATTCGTTCGCTGGCAGCCTACGCCCATACGTTTTACGCGGCTGAAATTGAAGTTTTTGCTTTTCTTCCGTATTTAAGTAAATAGACTCCTTTGAAATTGGAGCGCTATTGCCGAACTTGTTTTGTATCGCAAGTTCTTTCTGCCATTCGCTCATTAAAACCTCGAAACATTAGTAATTACTATAAAAACGATATTATCAAATTATAGTAAGCGCTTATTAATATTTTAAGAGAAAAAAGCATTAAATACTGGATTTAATAGCTTGGTTGATGATTGAAATATCAAAAGACTCTAAAGCTTTTTCAATTCGAAGCGCATCATAGCGATAAATGCATGTCCCTAATGCGTAATGCTGCACTTGACGCATCCGCACCTGCTTAACAATAAAATCTTCATAATCAACTTGCATTGGACTGTTATGAAAAAGTGTAGCGGTAAAATATGGACTTTTAGCGATCTGGAGCGAAGCTTCACAATAAGACTCCCACTCATGGAAGACTTCAATTAACAGTTCTTCTTTTTTTAGTTGAGCAGGTCTAGGTGGCAAAGGTCTACCATTCGCAATCACCTTAACGCATTTATCAAATGCGGTTTTTAAATAGAAGTCATAACGCATTCCCAAAGCATCAACCGCCTGTCTGAGTCGCCAAAATGACAAGGCCTCACGACTGAGTAAGAAATCTCGCTCCTTAATGGGTTTAACGAATTCGGCCGCCTTATGATCAATAGCTTTTCTATAAAAGTTTCGATATTCATTTTTGAAAAGCCGAAAGAAGGTAAGCGTCCGCTGAACACACCTTCTGAATTCATCCTATAAGCCTTAATTTAGTCCACACTTAAAAACAAGTGGGGACTAAAATTTATGACTACAAATCACCAGACATCCATCGCATCTCTTGCGAAAAAACGAAGAACATACAGTGCTGAATTTAAACAGCAGATCGTTCAGGCTTGTAAAGCACCGGACGTTTCAATTGCTTCGGTCGCTTTGCAACATGGATTGAATACAAATCTTGTATCCAAATGGATTCGCTTAATTGATGCTAAGCCAGGGAATGATCGCTCACCACTACCGAATAAACCTGCATTTATTGCCTTATCTTGCTCTGCACCATTAGATCCTACTCCTACTGACATGTTAAAGGTTCAAATTACTTTACCCCACTCAAAAGCAGAAATTGGCTTGAAATGGCAAGTATCAGAAATATCTGCTTTAGCAGAATTACTCAAGGCACTTGCAACATGATCCGCATTGATGAAATCTGGCTTTCTACCCAACCTCTGGATATGCGAGCAGGGATGGATATTGTCATGGCTCAGGTGGTGAGAGCCTTTGGCTACATCAAACCGCATTGTGCTTACCTGTTCTGTAATAAACGTGGCCATCGCATGAAAGTGCTGGTACATGATGGACTGGGCATCTGGCTGTGTGCCCGGCGGCTGGAACAGGGAAAATTCCACTGGGCGCAGGTTCACCAGGGTGAAAGCATGGCGATAAGTCCGGAACAGTTACAGGCACTGATCCAGGGTTTACCTTGGCAGCGCATTGGACGACAGCAGGTGGTGACGATGCTTTAAACCAGACTGTTCCATTCTGCTATTCTCCAAACGTTCTATTTCATTCTTCTCATGACCTCAGGCATACTGCGGTCATGAATACGCTGCCTGACTTAAGCCAACTGACCCATGAACAACTGCTGGAATTCACCAGACAGTTGGCAATGCAGCATCAGTCTCTGGCAGAATCAAATCAAGAGTTAGAAAAATCAAACCAGCAATTGGATGCCAAAGTTCAACATCTTTCTATTCTCACTCAAAAATACGAGCATGAACTGGCGCTGTTTAAAAAGCACAAATTCGCCCAAAAGAATGAACACTTAACGGCAAAACAAATCCATCTGTGGGATGAAGCGGTTGAAGAAGATATTGCCGCGGTTGATCTAGAACTGGAGCGGCTGAATGCAGATAAAACCGATGCAGTGACACACAAAGCCACAGTCAATAAACCTAAACGTCGACCACTGCCAGATCATCTACACACCATCCGTATTGAGCATGAACCTGCATCAACCCAATGTGCTTGTGGATGCCAACTCCGGCGTATCGGCGAAGATGTCAGTGAAAAACTGCATTTCAGACCGGCACAGTTCTATAAGGAACAGCATATCCGTGGCAAATGGGTCTGTGATCAGTGCGACACCCTGACTCAGCAAGCGATGCCAGCCTATGTGATTGATAAAGGCATTGCTTCACCTGAACTGCTCAGCCATGTGTTGGTATCGAAGTATGCCGATCATTTACCGCTGTACCGTCAGCGCCTGATCTATCAGCGGGCGGGCATTGATCTGTCCAGATCCACGTTATCTGACTGGATTGGTCGCTGCGGTGTGGAACTGGAACCTCTGGCCAATGCCTTAAAACAGGTGGTGCTGCAACAGCGGGTGATCCATGCCGATGAAACGCCGGTCACCATTATGCGGATGGGTGAGAATGAGAAAAAACCGAAGAAAGGTTATGTCTGGGCCTATGCCACCACACAGTACAATCCAGTTCAAGCGGTGATCTATGACTTTCAGGATAGCCGTTCAGGTCAGCATGCAGAAGAGTTCCTGAATGGCTGGCAGGGCCATCTGGTCTGTGATGATTACAGTGGTTATAAAGCACGCTTTAAATCAGGCGATGTCATTGAGGTGGGCTGCATGGCACATGCACGTCGTAAATTTCATGAACTGCATGTGACCGGGAAAAGTCAGATCGCTGAACAGGCATTAGTGCTGATTCAGAAACTGTATGCCATAGAAGCAGAACTCAGGAAAAAGACCGATAGTACAGCAGAACACCGCCGCGAATACCGACAACAGCACAGCCAACCGGTGAGGCAACAACTGTATGAATGGCTCAACCAACATGATCTGACGGTGCCATCGAGTTCTCCAACCGCCAAGGCGATCAATTACAGTCTGAAGCGTTGGCCAGCCTTAAGCCGCTATCTGGATGATGGCAATCTACCCATTGACAATAACTGGGCAGAGAACTCAATGCGTCCCTGGGCATTGGGCCGTAAGAACTGGTTGTTTGCAGGTTCGCTGCGCAGTGGACAGCGAGCGGCAAATATCATGACTTTAATCCAGTCAGCAAAGCTGAATGGCTTGGATCCGTATGCCTATTTAAGTGATGTGCTGAAAAAGCTACCGACACATAAAGTGACCCAGATTGAAGAGTTACTGCCACACTGCTGGAAACCTAAATCGAATTAAAAAATTGGTATGGGATTCAGCGGACGCTTAC
>NZ_JAKTIG010000048.1:0-30875 GCF_027855145.1 Acinetobacter sp. AOR18_HL | reverse complement strand
ACCAACAATGTGAGTGATTCACAGGTACTTGGTGATTTACTCGATCAGATTCCACAAGATGAGAGAGTTGACTCCGTCTATACCGATGGAGCTTATGATACCAAACAGTGCCGACAGGTCATTGCGGATCGGCAAGCACATGCAGTGATTCCACCAAGAAAAAATGCGAAGCCATGGAAAGATAAAAAGATGAGCTCGCTAGAACGCAATGAGTTGCTTCGAACAGTTAAACGTTTAGGAAGAACTATTTGGAAGAAATGGTCAGGCTATCATCGGCGAAGTTTGGTTGAAACCAAGATGCATTGCATCAAATTATTGGGGGATAAACTCAGTGCGAGAAATTTTCAAAGCCAAGTCAATGAGATTCATGCACGTATGGCAGTATTAAATAAATTTACGGACTTAGGCAGACCACATACCCGAGTTGTCACTTAAATTTGAGTAGATATGAGAAGTCTTAACTTTTAAATCTTTGTGCAACAAAGCCCCTTCAACACCATTTAATCCTTTAAAGCTTAGTAAACAAATTCGTGAGGAATGTGTCTGGCCACCAAAATCGGATGGTATATGGGGAGAAGATCAGCAAAGTTTTAGTTATTGTCTTGCCTTAGTATCAAGAATTCATGGAATAACAACCTCTAATACCTTTAAATTTGTTTTTCAATCCAAAGGCCTACCAACACTTGTAGAAAAAATCGATGATTTCTATGATTCAAATAAAAAAATCTTGAGAATAGACTTAAGTGATGTTTGATGTGTGCTGAAAAAACAGGAGGATTACCGCATTGAAATGGAAGTAACGACAATAGCCATTGCGGGAGAATCGGTTCGAATTCTATTGTGGCATTAATGTTGCTCGGGTAGTGATATTTTAGTTCATCTATGAACTTAGTTGCATCATATGGGGGCGTTATAAAAACAGAATTAAAATAAATTTTAAGTACATAAAGCATGAGTATTATCAAAATTAGAGAAAAACCAATAAATATCATTTTCGGCGATTATTTGCTCAAAAAATCAAAGTTCTTCATAATTTCTACATATTTTATAAAATTGGTATAGATATTGTATTTATCTAGGCGGTTTTAATCCAACCTAGAGGAAATGATGATGGCACAGCCACAAGTGAACCTACAAAAATCAATTTTAAATACTCCCTTGACTCGACGCTCTATTTTGATTGGGGGAATGACCTTGCCTGCGGTATCCATGCTTACGGGCTGTGGTGGCGGCGGAGGTGGTGGTGAGGTTGAGTCGGATGTGGTGATACCGATTGCACCGTTTGACCCAGATACAACACCGCAAATTCCAGATCAAGGCGAAAAGACTGAGCCCGAACAAGGTACTGAGCCGATCATTAGTCCAGATGCGGTGAAAATGAATGTGGGGATCTATAACTTTGAATATAATTCTTTTGCGCAATTACGTGCACGTCGCAAAGTAAGTAAAGGTACAGCAGGTTCAGTTTTGGTGACCAATAAAGATGGTACTGAAACGGCTTGGGAAAGTATCGTAGATTATGTCAAGCGCTCGGTCGATCATCGTTTTGTATTGTTGTACCGAGGGATGTTGACTGCTTTTGCTGAGCGCCCACCACAAGACTATGATGTCACCTTTTTTACTGCTCCAGAATTTTATTGGAATGTGCCTTGGACTGATTTTTTGAATACGGATGAAGTCTTGGTAGTTGCAGATTTATTTTTAGAACTCGTCACACAGAAAGTCCGTAGTTTGATTGCTAAGTTTCCTGAATGTGATTATGGAAAACTGGTACTTCTCCCAGGAACTATCGCAGTGTTAAAGCCATCAGTAAATATTTTTAACAAAGATGGTAGTGATGCCAGCACCGATAAAAATCCAATATTAGAAGCAACGAACCATTTGGTATGTGTGCATAATCTGTCTTTAAATGATGAGCATCAGCGCCCTGCATATATGGTTTGGCCAAAACGCACTGTGTCTTGGATTGACTTCATTGGTGATAGAAGATGTGATCGAGGGGATGAACTTGGTAATAATGCCAGTAATCCTGATCTGGAGAACTATGCACATGTTTGTACTTTAAATGGAGAGGAAAAGCTGGTGGTAAAAATCCAGCGAGTTTCGTCTGATAAAGTTCAAGCCTTTGATGATTATGGTCGTCAATTATTGGACACCACATTTAATAATGAACTAATTGAAGGCTTGCCATTTGGGATAAATATTTGTTTGGACTACGCAGTTGCCAGTACGACTACAGATAAGTATCGCATGGCACAGCTAAAAAATACCGAGTTTAAATTGGATTTTGTAATCTCTGCTGGTATTGGTCTAGTTGCAAAAAACTATCAAGATGCTTCAACGGTACAGTACGCCATTCATAATGATGGTATTCAAGGTAGTAATCAAAACCCATATCAAGTCAAATATGAGTATTTTAGTAATGTTTCGCAAATTTTTTATGATAAGCGAATAGGGGCACCATACCTTCTGTCATTACCTGCACTTGGAACGACCGCTGATGGCTCAAGACAATCTACAACGATGATTTCAGTTGATAACAGCACAGATTTTACTTATCCAGAACGTTATTCAGGGATGCCATCAATTACTGATGAGATTAATTCAGCCAATGTTCGGGTTTGGAGTTTGCCTGTTGATGTGACTGACACCTTGAAGACGCAAGAAACAGTCACTGCAATGAAGTCTGAAAACTGTGAAGCGGCTGTTGCATAAATTTGCTTGATTCGTTTTGGGAATTTATAAGATGCGTGGTTGAGCTCAGTTTTTGATCTCAACCACAGTGGGGTAACACCGTTTCAGTTATTGTTCTGGTGGTTATTCTAGTCGCTGTGGTGAAAGTATATTTTGTAAATTATCTAAATAGTTTTGACGAAGTGAAAGTTTGCACTGCGATCGTGTGATTGAGCTGGATTTAGTCAATTTTGATGTATTCATTAAATCATTGCACATCATTCTTTCATAATTTTCATATTTAGATTGAATGCTTTTTTTATTTATGTGAGGTTTTTTATTATCTAATATTTTATTTATTTTATTTATTTTATTATTAATATCTTCCAATTCTTTTTGCGTACAATCTACTGCAAGGTTGAATCCTTGTTTGTGGTCTGATATGCACCTTTCATATGCTTTTGAATATCCTTCTGATTGATTGTTTTTCGGAGGGTTTTGGCTGTCTATAATACTGCTTTTAGTAGTCGTGTACTTTGTGTTGTGTGATATGCCACTATCGCTTGCCTTTGCACAACTTAATGATAATAAAGCAAATAATAAGGTGGTAAGTATTGTATTGTTCATGCGTTGATCCTCGATTGTATACAGCTAAAGCTGTAGTTAAGCTCAATAAGCATCAGTTACTATATGTTTTAGATAAAGACTTGTAAAATAAAAGTGTGAATTAATTTTCCTGATAATGGTTGATTAAAATTTGACGACACAATAATTTATTTTTAATTTTTTATTTATTTTTAAGTTCTTTGGTGTAGTATTTATTTTAAGTTATTTTTTTGTTTAGGTGAGGGTTGTGAAATGGCAGGTCTATCAATTTGGCATATTTTATTGTTCTTGATTATTGTTGTTTTGCTTTTTGGTACATCGAAGCTCAAAGGGCTGGGTCGTGACCTAGGTGGTGCGGTTAAGGATTTTAAAGATTCAGTAAAAAATGAAGATCAAGATCAAAAACTACTTGCCGAAGATACTTCGGTGATTGATGTGTCTAGTCATACCGTTCGAGATGCGTCACATACGCAAAAGTAATTTTCATCATTTGGCATAAAGGTGGTTTAACCAATGTTAGATATGGGATTTAGTGAAATCTTACTGTTTGGTATTGTCGCTATTGTGGTGCTTGGTCCTGACAAGTTACCACAAGCAATGCGTACAGTAGGGCGATGGTATGGAAAAGCTCGACGCTTAATGCATAGCGTGCAGCACGATATTGAGAAGGAGCTCAATCTGCTCGAGATGAAAGAACAAGTTCAGCGTGAACTTGATCAAATCCGTGCAGTAGAACGAGATATGCAACAGCAGTTGGTTGAAATGAGAAAGAGTGCTGAAGATATTGCGAGTACAAAAGCGCAACAAGGGCAAAGTAATCCAGCTGCTCAACAACCTGCACAAAGTATAGGAGAGTAGATGATGGCTTCTTCACAAACTCAACAAAGTGATCAGCCGTTGCAGTCTATGCCATTGATGTCGCATGTGATTGAACTGCGTAAATACTTGATGCGGATATTGATTGCGGTTTTTGCCGCATTCTTTAGCATGATTCCATTTGCCAATGACTTGTATGAAGTGCTTTCAAAGCCTTTGCGTTTACAGCTTCCTGCAGATGCGACCATGATTGCCACGGATATTACCACGACATTTATGGCACCATTTAAGCTCAGCTTTTTTATCGCAGTAATCGTGGTGATGCCATACATTCTGTACCAGATTTGGCTTTTCATCACGCCAGCTTTGTATAAGCAAGAAAAACGTATTGCAGTACCATTGCTCGTATCAAGTATTGTATTATTTTATGTTGGTATCTCGTTTGCGTACTTTATAACTTTACCTGCAGTGTTGGCATTTTTCTTACATGCAGCACCCGAGGCAGTTGCACCAATGACTGATATTAATAGCTATCTGAGTTTTTGCTTGAAATTATTTTTGGTCTTTGGGGTAACTTTTGAAGTGCCTGTAGCGACATTATTATTGATTTTGGTGAACTTAGTTTCCGTGGAAACACTGACTCGAAATCGACGTTATGTGATTGTTGGCTGTTTCTTTGTTTCGATGTTTATTACGCCACCAGACGCTCTTAGTATGGTAATGTTGGCGATTCCGATGTGGCTACTTTTTGAGATTGGGTTGATGTTTGGGCGTTTTATCGAAAAGTCCAAAACGCCACAAACTGCTTAATTGTAAGTCAAAGTATGAGTGGTAGAACTAGTAAGCTAGTTGTGCCATTCATGGCTGAATTTCTATTGTTTAGGCTCTGTATAAAGTTTTGCATGATGATTTTAAAGTACAGGAAGTACTTGGCAAAACAAAAATTCTAAAACTAAGCCAATCAGAAAAATAATAGGTTCTGCGACTAAATGTGTCGTTCAAAAAACTATTTTAATCTGGTAATAAGTCTTTGGGGCTAATTTGTAAAACCTGTGCGATTTGATACAGCTTATCTACTGTCAGATTGACTTCTCCACGTTCGATACGCCCTAAATAGCTACGATCTATTTCACATTTTAAAGCTAATGATTCTTGAGTAATGCTTGATTCGGTTCTTTTCTGACGAATAATTTTCCCAATCTTTACTGCTAACGCTGTCATTTTTACTGGAAAGTATAAAAAACAGTAATATCAGTAATTGAGGACTATAAATCCACGGACTATAATCCTCTTTTATTTGCTGGGCAGTCCATTATGAAAAATTCCGTACATCTACCTTTTTACAATGAGTTTATGGACATCTTTACAAATTATGAAATTAAAAATTGGCAGGCTAAACATTTTTGGGAAAAAATGATCATTGGTAAAAAATCTAAAACTAAACAACATCGGCGACTGATGTATGTGGGATTGCGAGTTTTAGTAAGGTGCAAGTACTTAGAAGTAGATGTATCAGAATCTACATCATGAACCGTACCGGGTTTGTCGGAGACTCAGTATTCTGAGAGAATGTTCCGATGACCAAATTAAAATATACCCCTGAAATCAGAGAAAGAGCGGTTCAATTATTGATTGAATCTGAAAAAGACTATCCATCTAATTGGGCTGCGATCACAGCTATTGCGCCTAAGATTGGTTGTACTCCTGAAACACTTCGTGCTTGGCATCAAAAGCATTTAGATGAGCAAAATCCTATCAAAGTACAACAGATCTCTGATCAAGAAAAAATGAAGCAAATGGAACGTGAAATCAAAGAATTAAAGCGTGCCAATGAAATTCTGCGTAAAGCAGCCGCTTTTTTCGCCCAGGCGGAGCTCGACCGCCCACACAAATAATGGTGGATTTCATCCATAACAATAAGGCGTTATATGGTGTTGAGGCGATTTGTAGGATTTTACCGATCTCAGCTTCTACCTATTATCGAACACTAGATATTGCTGAAAACCCAGAACATCGAGCAAAGCGAGATCTACATGATTTGCATCATGCTGAACAAATTAAACGAATTTGGAAAGAAAGTTCAGGTCGATATGGTGTACGTAAAGTTTGGCAACAACTGAAACGTGAAGGTTATGTTATTGCACGCTGTACTGTTGCTCGATTAATGAAAAAGCTAGGTATACAAGGTGTTTGGCGAGGTAAGAACAAACAAACCACCCGTAGCCGAGATGACCAAAAACGAGCAGATGATTTAGTGAAACGTAATTTTACTGCTGATCATCCTGACCAACTGTGGGTCAGTGACTTTACGTATATTCAAACTCATTCAGGCTGGGTCTATACCGCCTTTATTATTGATGTGTTCTCACGAGCAATTGTTGGCTGGAAAGTATCTACACGAATGAATACAGATATAGTGCTCGATGCATTAGAGCAAGCATTGCATGATCGAGGCATGCCAAAGAATGTGATTCATCATTCCGACAGAGGTGTGCAATATCTTTCCATTCGTTATACCCATCGTTTAGAAGCAGCAAATTTACGAGCATCAGTCGGTACGAATGGTGATTCATACGATAATGCTTTGGCTGAAACGGTGAATGGCTTATACAAAACAGAGGTGATTGAATATCTAAAAGCAGATTGGCAAGGTTTAGCAGATGTACAACTTGCGACACTAAACTGGGTAGATTGGTTCAAAAAAAAGCGTGTACACAGTGCACTGGGTTATGTATCGCCTTTTGAGTTTGAAGCAATGTACTATGATAAGATTAACCCGTTAGGTCAGGTGGCCTAACTTAAATAAAAAGGTCTCCGGCAAACCCGGTATGGTTCATTTTTTATCTATTTAGATTTCTATATTTCTATATAGATAAGTAGTTATAAATCCATATAATTATATAACTATATTGCGTAGTAGCTCAGTAGGTAGAGCAGCGGACTGTTAATCCGTTGGTCACTGGTTCGAGCCCATTCTAGGCAGCCATTCAACCGTGCCTGATGAGACTTTATTAGTCAAAACATTTATTAATGTCGCGCGGAGTTGCCCATGCAGGGGAATAACTGGCAACCAGTCAATCTAACCTTAAGCAAGCCGATAGTTTGTTTAGGGCGTGGATGATCAACGGATTGATATGCAGATCACATCTTGCCCTGCACCATTATTTAGTAAGACTCAAAATGACACCAAACGAAAGAACACCGATGGCTAAATTCTTTGATTTGCTGGCGTATGAGCGAAAAGGTGCTTCTGTTACTCACAAAATGGATAAAGATGAAACAAACGAATCTATTCACATCCAAGTAAGTTGCGGTTTTGCTAAATATGAAAAGAACGGTCAACATTATGTTTTTAAGTTTAATCATCAAAAACAAGAAATTGATCAAGATTGTTTTGAAGTCTTAAAAGAAAAATTCACATATAAACATTAAAAATTAATGGCTTAAAATATCTGTAGATTTCTATATATCTACATTTCTACATAGAAATTTCATTTCTAATTTAGATAGGGATAGTTTCATTTTGAAATATTCGCTATTGCAAATTATGCGTAAAAGCATAAAATAAACGATGCAAACTTAGAAATTTCTGGGTCGACCGATAGAAATTTATTATCAATATGCGTTTATGCATAAGTGAATCAATAAGGTTGCAGCCTTCTGGATTTACTAAACAACCGACTATTTAAGCGGTTTATTAAAGCTATAAAGCGAAATGGCACAAATTTATATTTGTAAGCCATCTCTTAACAACAGTCTCCTCATGGAGAAAAGTTATGAACAAGATGAGTAACCAAAACGTAAACCCTGCAATTGTTGAACTTGTTCGCATGGGTGAAGGCTTCGGTGGTACAAAAATCACTGGCAGCACACCTGAAGAAACAAGACGCAACCTTCGCAGAGCCTTTCAAGCGGCCAAGGAACGCACGAAAAGGGATGCCACAACCTGATCAACAACTCGAAAGAAAATACATCTCCCACGCAGAATTGCACGACCTATTCTTCGTAATCAGTCAACATATAGGCTTCACTATTGAAGACATTGAGGATTACGAAGAAGACATCTTTAACCTAATCGAGCTTTGGCGAGAGCAAGGTTACATCGATATATACATAGAAGATAGCGATAGACGCTACGGTAGAATCAAAAACATGGCTTCTGTACGAAATTCTGTTCCATACTATCTAAATATGTATCACGCCCGCGTTGTTAAAGGCGAGTACGATCCTTTACTTGTTATAACTTTTGAAGATACTGACCAAGTACATCCCGATGGTCACGAAATGAAAGTGGCAAGTATTCGCTTTATGGCTATTCATGATGATTTATTTGGTGAACAAGATCCAAGAGTAAAATTCAATGATGCTGCCATGAAGCAAATTCGAAAGAAAATTGATGCCTATAGAAAACAAGGCGATCAATACAATGAAGAAAAGAAAGGCTCGCAATAAGCTAGCCTTTTATTTTAAATGAACCAAGTTAACCCCACTCCCATCGCAATCATTGTTGATCCTGTAAAACCTACAACACAATACCAAGCCTGTTTAATTCGCGTGACCACCATCTCCTGCATATACAGACTACTGGTTGAGTGCGATACCGACGGGCTATGTAAATACTTACTCAGGGCAACACCGCGGTAGACAGATAACGCTACCAGCACCATTCCAACAATCATGATCAACATAAGTCACCTCATTTGTTCAATTTGATTAGTAGCGACAATTCCAAAAATACAAAAGGCATATTTATAATTTTAAGCATTTAGTAGTTTGTTGATCTGTTTAACGCCATTGCTTTGTTTCTTAATTCTGTTACCTGCAATATCAACCTTAAAAGTTAATTTCTCAAGTGCAGTTGTGAGGCTGAAATATATTTCACGTTCTTCATCGGTTAGAGTTTCAATAAAAGCCTCTTCTGGAGACATTGAGGCAAGTCTCATCTTATGCATAGATGCATTTACCAAAGCCTCAGATGCTTTCAATGAAAGTCGGCTTAATCTTGCCGCCTTATTTCTCTCGTTATGCGTCTTAACCATTAGTGCTATAACAAACAAGGCAACTAAAACAATAAATACAGTAAGCATGTATTAGAGACTCATTTAAGACATATGCCCATTATAGTAACCCCAAATAGCTTAAAAACAGGCAAAATTTGTTAAAAATCAGGCTAATCAACAACATAAGTCCACAAGCCAACAACAAACACAGAAATTCAATTATAGGCATTTGATTTTTAAGGCATTTTTCCAAATTAATACTTAGGCATTTTCCTTCAGGCAATTAAAGCTGATTTTGGTGTGAATTAATCGTTTTTATAACTCTACTCTATTTCGCTTTTTTAGAGCGTTTTAAGCAACTTTAAGCGCAAGATATAAAAGCAATCATCTTAAGTTCTAAAATGCGAAATACGCGAAACCGTGAAGAAATACGATAGCATTTATGTCGGTTTGAAAGATACATGAGAAGAATCTCTAAAAACCCAAGTGAACCGCGCCTACATTTCCGAGAATAAGTAATATAAGAATGTTCTAAGAAGATATATTTATATATTCGAAAACTCTCGGAATACCCAAGTACACCCAAGTCTCGGTAAGCGTAGAGATATAGATGCGCGGCTTAATAAAATCCTCAAACGTATAAGAAGTGATAGAGATAAAAACAAATATTGGCAAACACTTATACACCAATACTTATAGAAATATAGAAATCCATATAGATATATAGTTCGAGTAAATATACAAGCAATCTATCTATATAGAAATGTAGAAAACTATCAATATAAAAAGCCAATCAGATAGAGATAAAAAGCATGTATAACTATCTATTAATGTAGAAATCTATATAGATAGATAACAATAATACTATACGGATAGGCATAGGTAAGCGTAGATAGAGATAGATCAGTAATAAAGAAAATAGCTAATTATTTATCTATATAGATATGTAGATAGTGACACAGGTATAAGGATAGAGATAGAGGATAATACACATGTAGTAGAAAGATAAGATGGCAAAAGAAAGGCGAACGGAGTGAGCCAAAGAATTGTGTGTTTCAATCAATCGTCTACCTAGCCATTCCTTTGACCAACAGGAAATATAAAAATCAAAACTTCGGGCGACATTCTTATTTTTATAACCAAGCACACCACGGCGCACATAGGTAAGCCGAACAGCTCCACTTCCAGCTTCACCCATACCACTATTATACCTGCACCTCTCTATCTAGGGTTGAGGCAATGCACCAATCGCCACACATCGCCATATTCCAATATGCATGCCTAGGCACTTATGTAGAAATATAGAAATCTATCTACACAGCTATATAAATGGATTTTTAGTTTTCTAGCTTTGTTTCCTGCTCTATCTCTATACACTGTTATGCATCTAAGTACACATAGAGTTTTACAGTCATGCCTATAAAACAAAACGAGCTAATGAGCGAGATGGTTAATGCAATCACTACACGCCTTAACGACCTCTATATTCAGTATTACAACGACTTTTTAAGCGTTGATGCATTTGCACGTTATCACGGTCTATCTATAGAGGATATGCAAAAGCTGATTGATTTGGGCAGACATGTGAATCACAACAGTCTTTGGAAAGAGGATAAGTAATCATGTTATTTATTCATCCTGAATTACGCGCTAATGATTGAAATTAGCGGTATTGGTGTTCGAAAATTTAAAGTTATTCCATTGCCAGCGTAAAGTTGGCTTTTTGACGCTGTACCACGGCATACCAAGGCATAAAATGGATAAATCAGGCATGCCTAGGGGGTTTACAATCTAGTGAGCGCTTACTATACTTCTGACAAATGGGTTTCGGGTTGAGATTTTCTCCCCGACGCGATTTGCTTGATGGGGGTCGTGGCTTATACCGTGTCAGTGGTTTGCACTGTAAAGAAAAGTTCCTTTTCTTGTGGTGGAAATTGGCTAGGTTAGGTTACGTCTCCCCAAACTCTCTCCAAGATTTATGAGGCAAAATTCTATGGGGGGGTTTGGGGGGGCGTTCCTTAACGTTAGTGGTTTCCGCTGTAAGAAAAGGGCATACCAAAATATAGAATATGGAATTTGAAAAATTAAAAACATTTCCTTAGAATTCCAAATCTATCGAATTAACATAACTTACAACAACTCTGCGTCTGAAAACCTCCTTTGCCCGACTATCCTCTAGGTCGGGCTTTTTTTATGCTGGGTATAAAAATTCGCGGGCGCGCATATTGAAAATTAAATTTCCCCTCCTAAATACATGAATTAGTGAAATGCAAACTTACATTAACTAAATTTTGTTACACCTATTTCTTCTTGCTAATATTTTCTTCAACTAAATAAACAAGGAGTAATTATGCTGGTTAAGCGGAAAATGCTTAAAATTCGTCGCCTTGCAAGTAAAGGTAAATTAGCTCAATGGGGCTTTATATCAGCGAACCAAGCGCAAAAGATTGGGCTAGACAACGGTTTTGTCGTGATTCTTTCATTATTGCAGGGCAAACAGGTAGAACCGAAATTTACCCGCTATAAACTCAGTGATGATATCGGCAGCGAATATGGGATTGAAACGGATGCCGACCTTTCATCCATAGATCAAAGCATCATTGATGCCATTGGTGTAGCGGTCGGTGATATTTATGATGCTGCGGTAAATTATGATGAGAAAACCGCCTATGAAGATGAGCGGGAAGATTTCGAGCGTACCAATCTCATGTTTATAGATATTGAGACTGGTCATGCCTATGACTCAAATCTTAATGAAGCGGTAGGATGGGCATAGGCTCATCCTAATATTCCAAAACAGCCCACCAAAAAAAATCAAAACTTTGGCCGACATCCTATTTTTATAACCAAGCGCCACGCATCTATATAACCAAAGAGCGCCTAGCAGCTCCTTGGAATGCCACCTTCTTATCTTTAACAACCAAGGCAGACCTAGGACTCTAATCACTACCGGGTGCGCGCCTGAACCTCAAGAAAAACCGCCAGCAAACAACCCAATGCATGCCTAGAGAATGTCTGTATAAAGCATATAGATGAAACGCGCACGCACGCGAATAGCGGAGTTTATTTATTAGTGCAAGTTTTTTATTAATGAAAATTTCGATTGAATTTTTATTCCACTAAAAAACAAACAATCAAATAAAAACTTGCATCAAATTTTTATTTGCACTAATATTTAATCAAGCAATAAAGCTTACTAACAAAAGGTCAAAAATCATGAATGCACAAGTTAAAAACACAGAAACTCTAAACATCTTTGCAGACGTTAATTTTTCAGCTCATGAAGCACGTAATGCAATAGTTATAGATCAAGAGACGATAAAAGCGTATGCAAGACAGCAGAAAGTAACGAGCAAAGCAGTAGCAGTACAGCTTGATATAGCAAACGCGATCATAAACCGTATGAATAACAAGCTTGAGACAGAACAAAAAATATCAAGCACGTTATTCAGTGACTTAAGAGAAGCATGCTCACGCTCTATGCTTACAAAAATAGACACGCTTCAAAAAGCTAAGTTTGATTTATCAGATCTAGCAACAATCATCGCTCACACTGATAAATCACACATTGACTTTGTACAAGTGAAAGTCATTAGAAAAATCTTTCAAGCGATTACAGCTATCGCTGAAAACGACAGACGCAAGCTAGACGGTTACACAATGTCAATCTTGCTAAACTTATTACAGTACGGTTCACTTACGGTTAATGAATGTCGTTTATGCTGCACTACTGAAATACGCGCACAGTCGCATGAAAAGAAAGTAAGACAGTATTATTTATCTGCGCACAGTACAGCATCATCACAAGCGTCTAGCTCACGTATGACACTGAGAGCGCTTAATATCTGTAACGTTGTGAAGTCTGTAAAAGACAGTGAAATAACGTTCAATGAAAATTCTCAGTTTATTGAAGCAGTATTGTCATTCTTGCAAATGAAAGAGAATACACAACAAGAATTAGAGCGCGTACAGCATGACATTAAGAAAGAGTTAAGCGAAAAACAAGCAAGCGCATAATTTAGTAATCAGTGATATTAGTAAGCACTTACTAATATCACTCTAATAGAGAGTAAGAACATGATTAGCAACGAACATAAACTATTAATCGCTGTGTTAATTATGAGACAAGATAACAAGCGTAATAAGTGAACATGCAAAGATAAAGAAATATAGTAAGTGATTACTATATTTCTTTATATATTAATATCGAAGTCCTAGAAAAAATGCGAATGTGTCGGGTGCATAGCCTGTGTCAATCGCGACCATTTTCCAAACACCCTTTCACCACCAGGCCTATATAACAAATACTTTACCCTTGCGCCGCTTAAATCCATACACTTATCCTTGTCCCAGTACGCCATGTCCATTATTCTTTTCAGGACGACTTTCTAATAATATTTAAGGATCAATATGAAAAGATTTTTTTTGGCTACTTTGATTTTAGTTTGTTCAAATGCAATGGCAGAAGGGGAGGGCCTGTTCGCCGAGTACACCGTGAAACCGAGCGAATCATTAAATGATATAGCCAAGCGTAACGGGACCACGTGGGCAAAGCTGGCAGAAGACAATGATCTCCCTGATCCACCAACTGTTTATGTTGGGCAAAAGCTGGCAATCATGAAAAAGATGAATAAGGACGAATATCTGGCTGCGATTGCAAAGACCCGACCAACGTGCTCAAGCAAAGAAGAATGTGTCAAGAAAATGGAAGCTGCTCATTTGTGGGTGAGTAAATACGCTGATTACAAGATCAGAAGTTCAAATAACGTATTAATCGAAACATACGCTCCGCGCGAGTTCACTGGCGAGATCATCGTAAAGGTTTCTAAGGAGCCTTATGGGAAGGGAACCTATGCGATCGTGGCCAACATGTCATGCAATAATCCGAATATGACCAAGCCTTATGACCCGATGGCCAGTTGCAAGAGAAACGTTTATAAGGAAATTATTAAGTTCAACGATTTCGTTAGTTCTTATTAGCTTTAAGCTATTTGACCAAGTAAAGAGGGAAAAGATGGCTTCAAAGGATGATTTAAATTATGTTGCTTACCACATTATCGAAATTCTGGAAGAACAGGGTTTAGATAATTCTTATATTAACGAAAAAATAGATCGTCTTTACGAATTCGGCGAAAATAAAGCCGCTACATTGCTTTGGGCTTCAAACCAGCTCGATAGTAGAAATTTTAGATTACTTTTGGGCAAACTTAATTTAACTCCCGATCAAGTAAAGATATTTTGTCGCGTATTGAACAAGCTGAAAAAATATTTGGGCTACAATTTATTGAGCTAAGCTTTTTAATTACCTATGATATTCCGAATAAATTAATGCCCCATATATCACTTGAGGCATTTCTTACTGCACTTGGCCAGATTTAATTAACTCTAGCGCTTTTTTCTTCAATTCCTTCCTACGCTCTTTTTCAGCAATCTTTTCTTCGCGAATGGCTTCAATATGCACACCGAAAAGCTGATCAGACAGATTGCCACTTTCAAGCAAACGTGCAAAAGCGTCAACAATCTCGCCTTGAGTGAGTTTATGCTGTTTTGCCATATTTTCTAAGGTCTGGATTGTCTCTGGACGCAAAGTGATGGATGTTCGAACTAAACCTTTTTCTTTATAAAATTTGGAAGAGTTAGTAGCTGCCATTATTTGCTCCAATTAAAATTTGATGAAAATTAAAACTTGCATATTATAGTTATTATTGCATTGATCACGCTGAAATACCACAAAATAAAACGGGCTTGCCCAAAACATTGAACAAGCCCAGAACACTATGCAGCTTTTTTGAAACCGAGCTTTTCAAACTCGAAATTCGCAACGATATTCTCGCCAAAGCCGGGTGTTTCTCTGATGATCTGTAAACGCTGTCTAGCGTGAGATTTGAGCGTTGAATTGTGCTGGTCTGTGAAATCAACAATAAACGCAACGTTTGGACCGAATTTCTTAGCACGTAACCCGCGCCCAATACGCTGGCGTAAGGCAACTTCCGCTTTCCCACCACCGGCAAGAATAATCAACCCGACAGCAGGGACATCCACACCCACATCAAGAATTGTTGTTCCAATCAGTACATCAATATCCTTATTGGCAAGTTCGGTGAGCGCAGATTTACGTTCTCCCTGATCATCTTCACCGCGAATATATCTCGCTCTGATACCTATATCGTCAAACAGCTTCAATAGGGTGTCGCCATGCGAGGTATGCTGGACGAGAACCATCGCCGTCATGCCATATTCACGGGCTTTGAGAATTTCCATACAGATGGCATTGTTCCGCTCTTCGTTTTGCACGATTCCCAAGCGATAGGCAGCTTGCCAAGGGGTAATAGAGTGTAATTTGGCTGGCTTTTTCTTCAATTCGACGATTTTGAAGTAAGGCTTAGCAAGGATTCCGCGATCAATCAGCATTTTTTCCGTAACCTTGATGGCAATCGGTCCGGAACAAGCCATCAAACGCATATTTGACTCTTGGCTTTCACGCATGAACGGCGTTCCGGTCAATGCCAAGCGGTAATAGGCGTTTTTACAGTGGCGCATGATCTCGTAATACGAATTTCCACCTGCCTCATGTGCTTCTTCGAGAATTACGAACTCAAAAAGCTCCAAAAGCTTGATGGTTTGCTGTCTAACGAGTGATTTTTCCTTGAATTTTGCTTCTGCCTTGGCTTGCATCGCAGGTGCCTTGTCCTGAAGCTCCTTTTCATGTTGCAGTGCAAGGTTATGAAGCACTTTTTTGATTTCGGACTCGACTTTACCGACCTTAATTAGCTGTTTTTTAGTGTCCGAAATCTCTTTTTCGTGTTTTTTGACTACGTTGTCATAAAGGATCTGAAATTCCTTCTCTAAAGTCGTCTCTTCCAGCTTGGCGGCGAGGGTTTGAACCATTCCGACCGTCATTTTCTTGATGGAGAGCTGACCTTTTTCATTCACCTGTCCAAAACTGCCATCACCAATGACCGAACATGCAACGCCATTTGCTTCGAATGCATCTTTCATCTGATACATCAGAATCGAACGGGTTGTTAAAAACAAGGTAGGGCGGTTAATTCGGGCCTGACACAACATGGCAATGCGTGATTTACCGCCACCAGTAGCGACTTGAGCGATAATCTGGCCATGACGTACAAGACGATCCATAACTTCCGGCTGGTAATCGTAACGAGGGTCATATCCGTAACTATCTACCACTGGTCGGGCAGGTCCAAGTGGAGCGGGGAGGGGTTTTCGTGCGAGTTTTACTTCAAAACCTGCCTTCTTGAGTCGATCCGTAACATGGACTACAAATCCTGCTGGAAAAGAGCACTTGGCAAAGTCAAAAAATGACGATCTGCCATCCCAACGGTGCTGTCTAAACGCTAGAGTTTCTTCGGCGCCATCCACCAAATAACTAAGCGCCGACTGTACTTCAAGTTTCGCCTCAACAGGAGGCTTGTGTAGGATGGCATTTACGGCGTCATAAGCGATTGTTACAACTTTTCCCATTTCAATACCTTTTGCATTTGCTTAATATTTGGCTTAAATTATAAGTAAGCACTTACTAATATTTCAAAGTAGTTTCCTATGTCAGTTGAATATTTAGAAATCGACCCAGGAGAGCTTTGGCCTAATCCTTGGAATTCAAACGTCGTATCACCTGAAAACGAGCGAAAAATCGAAGAAGGTATTAAACGTCACGGTATGTTTAAGCCAATTATCGTTCGTACCCTTCTTGATGGCCGCTTACAGATCATTGGCGGTCAGCACCGAGCAATGATTGCTAAACGTCTTGGTCTACTCACTGTGCCGGTAATGAACCTTGGGCGCATTGACGAAGCCAGAGCAAAAGAGATCGGTCTAATCGACAACGGTCGTTATGGCGAAGATGACATCGTTAAGCTCAACGAAATTCTTCATGATCTTGGCGGTATCGATGAATTGATCGATGTAATGCCTTGGTCAAGTGAAGAAATCGACATCTTCTCTAGCACTAATATAGCGCTGGACGCTCTAAGCGATCTCGATTCGCCATCAGAGGAAGTTGAATTACCCAAGACAACCAAAGTTCAAACTCACCAAATCATGCGTTTCAAGGTTCCGATCGAGGACGTAGACGCAATTACCAAACTCATCGAGAAGACCATTAAGGCACAGGGCTTTACCGAATCCGACAGCTTGACGAATGCAGGGGATGCCTTGGTTTATCTCTTGGGAAGCAAGTAATGAAACCATATGAAGGATGGGATGGCTAATGACCGATTTATCTCAAAAAGGGCAGGTTCGAATGTACCGACGGGGTGGCCAATACCCTGTAGACCTTGAAGCAATCCAGTTTAATGGAAACAACGGCTCCGAAATTGAACTCTGGCTTGGGGTTCACTGCTCAACCCAAATGAAAACAGTAGCCAGAGTAGGGGGAAATACCGATGAAGACTTTTCCCTTGTCATTCCCGGCATTGGTACAGCCGAGGCAGGTGATTACATCGCTAAAAACCTAGATGGAACGGTGGTCATCCTCAAGCCAGACTATTTCGAGAGCGAGTTTCAGGAAGTTATCACTTTCAACACGCCTGAACAGGAACATGAAGGGGCGGTTCCCGAAGTAGATGACGGCGCCTTGAAGTTTTTGAAGAAGTTCTGCAATGGATACCGCATCGTTTCAACATGCGACCTAACAGAATTGCAGATTGCAGAAGCCAACGTAGAAGGTCGTCTCTATATCGAACCTGAAGGTGGCTTCGGATGGGTAGCGCTCCCTTGGGAATTAACTACCGTCAGGGATCGGCAACGCGAAAAGTTCTACCAGATCAACAAGCAGTTGATTGAGCAAACCGATACGCGGGTGGCCGAATGAGCGAACTAAAAATCCAAATGTGGATTGTTGACGATGTAAAGCCTTACGAACTCAACGCCAAAATCCACAGTGAAGAACAAGTCGCCAAGATTGCCGAGTCGATTGCCCGCTTCGGTTGGGATCAACCCATTGTGGTAGATAAAAATGGCGTAATCATCAAGGGGCATGGTCGCCGTCTTGCAGCCATCAAGTTAGGTTTAATCGAAGTACCTGTTCTGGTCCGCGATGACTTGAATGAAGAACAGGTGAAAGCTGCACGCTTGGCCGATAACCGAGTTGCCATTGGTGACATTGATGCCGACCTGCTCAAGCTGGAGCTGCAATCCATCAACATCGAGTTCCTTGAGGACATCTTCGACAGCAAGGAGCTGGAGTTCATGCAAGCCGACCTCTCCGAAATGAACGTCGATGTGATTGTTGATGATCTGGACAGCGCGGTAGCCGAGCAACAGCGCCATACGGCAAATGCAGTATCGGAATCGAACGAAAAACCTATCCGAATCGACAAGGTTTTAGGGTTCAGCGAAGTATCGGGCAAAGAATCACGTTCCATTCACTACTTTATGGCCATTGCAGAAGATGCAACTGGACTAGAAGGGAAGGACGCTTTCGTAACGTATATCAGCAAATTGGTGGAGAGCGCTTAATGGCTGTTTATAACATCGATGTCCGATACAAAACGTCAGTTGAGCGTACCGAACGTGTACTGGAAATTGCCGAGTCGTTCGGGTTGGGCTTAGATGCGAAGGAATTTGTGGTTTTCGATAACACGCCAATTGAAATCGAGCAGGGAGACATCGTTTACATCACTGGTCAGTCTGGTGGCGGTAAATCGACCCTGCTACGGAAGCTGGCGGAACAAATGGAACAAAGCGGCTTAAAAGTCGCTGACCTGAATGCCATTGAGCATGATGACCGTCCAATCGTCGACCAGATTGGCGAAACACTAAAAGACGCTCTGGATGTACTCACCATTGCCGGCATCACTGATGCCTATATCTGGCTAAACAAGTTTGATGCCCTCTCGGACGGCCAACGTTATCGCTTCAAACTGGCAAAACTGATTGAGAGCAAGGCGGACGTCTGGATTGCAGATGAATTTCTTGCCGTTCTTGATCGAACTGTTGCCAAAGTTGTTGCGTACAACATTCAGAAAATTGCCCGAAAACTCGGAACAACCGTACTGGTTGCCACAACGCATGACGACATGGTTGAAGACCTCAACCCAAGCCTCTTCATTGATAAGCGATACCGCGAAAAAGTGGTAATCACCAAAGCACCTGAAGGATTTAAACAAGTATGACTAATCGATCAAAAAAAGTTGTAACTAAAGACACTGTAGATGCTCATGAATTCGCGTCAGAAGCATCCGAAACTGTTGCAGAGCAAATCGTTCAAGCAGAAGTTGTGGAGCGTTCTGAGAGCGAACCAGCGCAAACCAAGCGCACATTAACCCTATATTCTTCAACCGTCTGCTCACCTTGCAAGACCATCAAGCCGATTCTGGAAAAACAAATGCTAGGTCGCGCAACCGAATACCATGTGCTGACCATTGATCCAAACAATATCGAACCTGAAATCAAACAGCAGTTTGAAGAAGCGGGCGTAACGCAAGTGCCTACCCTGATCTGCAAGGAAGATGGCAAAGAGGTAGGTCGTTTATCGGGATACAGTGGTGTTCGACCGCTACTCGATGTCTTGAAAGCTTGGGAAGTGATTTAACAAAGGGCGTTTAACGCCCTTACTTGATTGAGAAAGGTATGGAAAAGGTTTTACTCGATACACCAGATATTCTCGTTACTCGTAAATCACCTAAGCAAAACCACAACCTGTCATTGCTCAAGGACATCATTGTGGAGCCGGGTGACAAGAGTGACTGGGACCTTCTGCACGAATTGCACTACAAGGCAGAAACGCTGCCGATCGGTTCAAGGTTCTGGAAAGTAACCCTGCATGGCAAGACCATTGGTGTCGGGATTCTGGCTGTTCCCAAAATGTTGCTTTCGGGTCGTAATGACTTGTTCAAATATCTACGTCCAAACGTCAACGGCAAGGATACCCGCCTGATCAATAAAAGTCGGGCTGAATGGCTAAACGAAAATGTCTGCACCAATAGCCGACTTGTACTGGACACCATCTACCGTGGTTGCGGGATTGCGTATCGTGCCCAAAATTTAATGATGCGCATGGTGGATAGAAAACATACCGAGTTCCAAAGCTCGATGTCGAAATTCAATCCATTCGCGGAAAGGGCAGGCATCAAGTTCACCCCGCCTAAGCAGGCGACCAATTATCAACGCGGTGTGGACTTCTTTGTGAAATGGTTTGAAACCAAGCATCCGACAGATGTTGTGGGGATTCTGGAGGAGCTGAGCTCCAAACCCGAACCTATCAAAAAGAAGATCATCGCTGAAATGCGGAAGTTCTATTACCAATACAGCTCTTTGGAAAAATCCGGCAATAACCGGCTGAATGGTTTTAGCCGTGTAGAGAGCATGCCTGTCGAAAAGCTGCTAAAGAACATTCAACAACTGGTTTTTGCGTCTCCGTTATATGGGGTCTATACCAATCCTGACTTGATCTACAAAGCCAAACATCCTGAGCACGAGATTCCCAAACGGGTATCAATTTTGGCATTTGACTGTCAGAAACCAGACGACCCCCTAAATGTTGAACTCATTAAATCAAGAGGGCTTTTATTCGAATGCAATTAGGTCTAACCCCAAAACAGATCGAATTACTGACAAAGATTCGCGATAAAAATCCAGACGGTTCTTTGCTCTCAATCGAACAGCTTCATGACGCCGTGAGTTACACCTGCACCCGACAAGCCATTACATGCAGCCTAAATTTTCTGATTAAAAGAGGCCTGATTGAGAAGAGCGGGCAAAACGTGGTGAGAAACGGGCGTAGATTTACGGTCGTCAGCATCAAGCCATTGGGCGAGGAAATACTAAACGCCTATGTACCTTCGCTACGGCAGGTACTTGTAGAAAATGAGGATGAGGAAATTGAAAAAATCTTCTAAGGTAAAAAGCGTTAAGAAAACCTCGCCAAGTTGGTTCCGCACTCCGTACAATCGCTTATGGTATGTTTTGGTCCAAGACCCAAAACAATTCTTGGCTATGGAAGATGAAAGCCATCATGCGCTTTACGAGATTGCTAAAGAGCATTTTCAGTCCCATTTTAAAGCCATCACTTTCTATGCCGCCAACAATTCGGGCGAGTTGATTGCCGCGATCTATTATCCGAGGATGTTTGACGCTGACGAAAATGAGGTACTAACCGTGCTTTGCCATGAGTGTGTTCACATATGGCAGGAATTCGCGGAAAGCCTACATGAACACGAGCCTTCGCGTGAATTTGAGGCTTATACCATTGATGAGATTTTTGGAAACGTCCTGACTGAATACCGCAAGTTAGTGGAAATCAATAAAGCCCATACCGAGAGTAAAGCCATTAAACATAAAAAACAGCCCGACCTTGTTTAATTCCGACATTTGGGTAATTTGGGTTTTCCGCAACTCTTCGAATAATATATTATTAATAAGTGCTTACTTTATTGTATTATTAATATATTCGGAAAACTGCGGAACTCCCAAATGTCCCAAGTACAGGAAATCTTTCTTATCGGCGAAGATTTTGAGCCAGGCATCGTCGGAAATTCTGAAATTGATATTTTATTGGGCCATGACACGGCGATCTGTGGAGAGTTCGCAATCAGGAAGGAAGATGGCTATACACACTGTCCGGACTATTGCGAGGATAAGAATATAACTTTCAGGGAGTTATACAAATTAAACTTACATCCACTCATCCTTCCAGCCAGCCATGAATCCTCCAAAAGACGCTCTAAAAAAGCTTTAGAGAAAGCCGAACAGCTTCAAGACAAGTTTGTTGCAGTCTTTATTCTTGGCTCTGAATTTTACGTAACCAGACCATTTGAAAGTGAAAATACAGCACTAGCTTGCGTGCTTTGGTATGCGCTTGCTTATTACTCTTAAATAAAATTATTAATAAGCGCTTATTATTTACTTTTGGTTTTATTTTGCTTATCCTAGAGGCCATCGGACATGTTTGAAATGGTGCGTGTCTGACTTTTTAGAGGGCGCATATCATTTAGTAGCTGGTACGCGCCTTTTTTTTAGGTGATTGCATGACTGAAGAAACAGCCAACAAACGCAGATACCCTTCAGCAAGTGCTTGGGCAGAAGCAGAGGCGTTATGGGCTTCTGGTGATGTGACACTAGAGGACTTAGCCAAGAAAGTCGGGGTAAGCGCAACTTCTGTTTCCCTTCACATGAAGAAGCGGAAAATCACGAAAGGGGAGAAGGCCAAGGAACATTCCGAGCGTATCTCCAAACAGGTCGCCGAAGATATTTTGTCAGAAGGGACCGTACATAGCCAAAGAATTAAGGAAACCAAAGAAGAACATTACAAGATGGCGACGGGCCTGGCTCGCCTGACTTGGAATGAAATTGTCACTGCCAAGGCAAAGGGCGGTGCCTATGCGGCGATTCAACAAAATTTAAAAGCACTAGAAATCGCTTCGAATGTTTTGGCAAAGATCCGCCAAGAACGGTACGCCGTTTTAGGTTTGGATAAGCCTGATGCTGTAGATGCTACTCAACTTCCGGAATTGGTAATTGAAGAATTGACGGCCGATCAGGTTCAACAATTGAAAGAGCGTGATTTCAACAATGGTAATTACGACTTTGAAGATGAGGACATGTTAGAGCCATCAAATGATTCAGGGGAATGATGGTTTTAGATGGCAGATAAGGTTCGGCTTTCATTGCATCCAAAGCAAATGGAAGTCTATCTTTCAAATGCTCGATTTCGCGTAGTGGTTGCTGGTCGCCGATGGGGTAAGACCAGCCTTTCGCGTACTCTGATTATCAGTAAAAGTAGAAAGCCAAGACAAAGAATCTGGTACGTAGCGCCAACTTACCGAATGGCAAAACAAATCATGTGGAAGGATTTGATTGAAGCCATTCCTCGGAAGTGGGTAGTTAAGATTAACCATTCAAGTCTATCTATTGAACTTGTTAATGGCACCCTGATTGAACTTAAAGGCGCTGATGACCCAGACTCTTTGCGTGGTGTGGGTATCGATTTCTTGGTATTGGACGAATTCCAAGACATTAGCGAAGAGGCATGGACACAATGTTTGCGTCCTACCCTTGCCTCTACAGGTGGTCATGCCATCTTTATCGGCACACCTAAAGCATATAACCAGTTATATACCGTCTATATGCAGGGACAAGACCCGAAAAAGGTCGAAGCTGGCCAATGGCAGTCATGGCAGTTCCCAACCATTACATCTCCATTTATTCCTGAATCGGAAATTGAAGCGGCTAGAGCCGATATGGATGAGAAATCATTCAAGCAGGAATTTTTGGCTTCCTTCGAAACCATGTCTGGACGTGTTTATTACCCGTTTGATCGTAAGGAACATGTCGGGAAATATCCTTTTGATCCAAAACTGCCAATCTGGATCGGCATGGACTTTAACATCGACCCAATGAGTACCGTCATCATGCAGCCGCAACCAAATGGCGAAGTTTGGGTGGTTGATGAGATTGTCCAGTTCGGCTCTAACACGGAAGAGATTTGTGAAGAGATTGAACGGAAATACTGGCGGTATATGAAACAGATTGTCATTTTCCCCGATCCTGCTGGCGGTCAACGCCAACATGCTCGTGGTGAGTCCGACTTGGACATCATGCGCGAGAAGGGATTTAAGAAAATTCTTTACAGAAGAAAGCACCCTGCAATTGCCGACAGGGTAAATGCAGTTAACCGCATGTTGAGAACTGCGGATGGAACAGTTGCATTAAGGGTTGATGAAAAATGTAAGCATTTGATCAATTCATTTGAACAGACCATCTACAAACCAGGTGGACGTGATGTTGATAAATCAGGTGGTGTAGAACACAGTGCCGATGCCATTGGATATGCAATCGAGCACCAATTCCCACTTCGTAAGATTGAAATTAAAGGCGTTTCAATTTAACCTATATTATTAGTAATCGCTTACTAATATTTTGAAGGCGATAAGATGACAACCGAACTATCCTCATACGACCGACATGCAATAAGTTCGACCGCTTCCTCAGAAGAAGCGAATGACCCTCTTGTACGTTTAGTATCACGTCGTCATCCACTATATGAAGCCATGTCCAAACACTGGATGTTTATGGATGACACCTATAGCGGTGGCAGAGAATGGTTTAATCATCATATCTTCAAATACATCAAAGAGGGTGATGCCGAATTCAAGGATCGTATCTCACGCGCTTATCGTTTCAACCATACCCGCGAAGTTGTAGATTTAATTAATAAATATTTATTCAAGCAGGAAATCACCCGCAATAAGGTAGATGCTCCTGCCGACGTGGTGAAGTTTTGGAAAAACTGCACCAAGAGCGGCTTAACGATTAATGATTTCGTTCGCCAGATCAGTAAGAAAACCTCAATTTACGGTCGTATTGGGGTAGTTATTGATATGGATGCGGTACCAGAAGATCAAAGACCCTTAAACAAACGGGAAGAAAAGGAAGCTGGGCTATCTGCTTACGCCTACATCATCACTCCGCTTCAAATGCTGGATTATTCGTTTGATGATCACGGCAAATTAAACTGGATGCTGATTCATGAAGTGGTTCGCGACGATGAGGACCCACTAAATTCAACAGGCAAGGCGATTCACCGCTTCCGCTTATGGACGAAAACGGAATGGAAACTGTTCGAAAAGCAGAATGATGATCAGAACGGCAAGATTACGATTAAAGAGATTGATCGAGGTAGGATCTGCTTTAATGCCATAGTAAACATCCTAAAAATTGAACAACGATAATTTTTACACACTCATAAATTATTAGTAAGTGCTTATTTATAAAATATAGTAAAAATGTTATATTTTCTCAACTAATCTAAGGCGAGAAAATCATGACCGAACCAGTATCAACTACTATCGGTGGATTCGCTGCTTGGAAGGCATTTGGCATGACTATCGTAGTCGCAATCTGTGTGATGGCAGTTGCGGCTGTAGTGCTCATGATGCGGATGCCGAGATCTCCGAGAGAGTGGGGAGTTGGCTTGATTACCACAGTAATTTCAAGCTTGGCTGGCGGCTCTTTCATCATCATCAAATTTAACCTTCATGCTTGGGCAACAGACGTATGGGGAATGATCGCGCTTGGCGGTTTCTTCTTCACATGTGGTTTGCCGGGGTGGGCTATTGTCCGTTGGATTTTCAACTATATCGAAAAGAAGGAGGATTCCGACATTTTCGAAGTTGCAACTGATATTAAAAACGACCTGAAGGAGTTTAAAGATTAATGAGTAGCATGGTATCCGCACTTGCATCAGTGCAAATGGCTCAGATTGCGCAAACTTATTCTTGGCTTCGGGCGATGTCAGGAGGCAGATTAACTCAGGAACAAGTAACTGCTGGTGACGAGATTATCGAGAAGGCGGGATTAGAAACTTTCGCCAAACTCATTGGTTACAAACTTGAATCTGGCGTTACAGGGCAATGGGATATTTCCGAAAAAGGATATGAACTTATACGTGGATTTGAAGGTTTCAGGAATACGGCATATCTGGATACTGGTAGCGTCCCGACTATTGGCTTCGGCACAATCAAATATCCAAACGGCCAACCTGTAAAAATGGGTGATACTTGTACTCGTGTTCAAGCAGAAGAATGGCTTAAAAACGATTGTAAGTGGGTTGATGCTTGTCTTGATAAGTATGTGAAGGTCAAGGTAACTCAAAATCAATTTGATGCGCTTGCTTCGTTTGTTTACAACGTAGGTGAAACTGCATTTGTCAAAAGTACAATGTTGGCTGTCCTTAACCAAGGGAACTATATTGCTGCTGCAAATCAGTTTGATCGTTGGATTTTTGACAATGGCAAACGTATTAATGGATTAGTTAACCGCCGTGCTGCTGAAAAGAAATTATTCTTATCATGAAGCATTTCGGTACATTAATGCTGTGCATCCTGTTTTCAGGATGTACAGCTTCAACAATTCAAAACAATATCCATGTCACTGTCTGTTTACAGTGTGCACCTATGATGAGCCGATAGAACAATGATTTCATTTCTTTGGCATCTGGTAGGGGGAATAATGTTTTTAACAACATGCATTATCCTTATGTACTCTTATCTTCAAAACAAATCTTAATTTGAATTTAAAACTAAACCCAATTTTACTTCTTCCTGTGAACTCTTTTTTTTAAAAACGCTCTATGCTTTGAATTACAAGAGTTCTAATAATAACAGTACAAAAATTCCGTTGTGGATAACTTAAAACCTATTTGAATTTAAAATCTTTTCTTTTTTTCTTTTAGAAGCTCTGAAACGATTGCTATCAAATACTTTCAAAGCCTATTAAGGTACAAAAACTCCGTTTGAGCGGTACAAATACTCCGTTTTAACGGTACAAAAAGTTTTAATTACGGTACAAATATTCCTTTTTAACGGTACAAAAATTCTGTCCTGTATTTTCAATAGTTTAAAAGGTACAAAAACTCCGTTAAATCGCCTTTAACGGTACATTTTCTCCGTTAGAAGTCCTATAAAGGTACAAAAACTCCGAATAAGTACCTTTTAAAGCCATTTTTCCATTAACTTAAAGAATACATAAAAGGATTTCGGTACATTTTCTCCGTTTACACCCCTATAAAGGTACATTTTCTCCGCTAAACTAATAGCCAAAATCATCATAACGGTACAAAAACTCCGATAGGGGAGTGATAACGGTACATTTTTTCCGTTCAAAACAGGCGATAACGGTACAAAAATTCCGAAGGAATGCCTATAAAGGTACAAAAACTCCGGTAATGTCATTACATTGTCATGTTTTGGTCAAAATCCTTAAATATAAATCCGCTCAATTCTGACTGATTAACTAGATTTACAAACATTATCTAATCATGTACCTTTTACGAAAACCAATAAAACCTTTCTGAAACGGAATATATGGCAGAACTTATTAGGAATTCAGATGTTTATAAAGCGAATGCATTGATTAATGCAAGCTACGCTTTGGACACTGCTGAGCAAAGAATAATTCTACTCGCCATTTTAGTTTCCAGAAACAAGAATGCAGATCTGACTGCCGAAACGATTATCGAGATTCCGGCTTCCTTATATGCCCAAAAATTTAATACAACAGTGAGCGCGGCATATAAAACACTGAAGGAAGCCGAAGATACCTTATTTGAAAGACGTTTTTCTTACACCACAATGCGAAATGGCAAGATTGAGGTGGTTCGGTCACGTTGGGTATCACGAGTTTCATACGTTAAGGATGATGCATTATTAACGATCACCCTAGCTCCTGATGTGATTCCTCTAGTAACCAAGCTAGAAGGAACCTTTACCAAATATGCCATCGACAATTTACGCGATGTGACCAGTAAATATGGCATCCGTCTGTATGAGTTGGTCGCTAGTTGGAAAAATTCGGATATACGAAAAACTCCTGTTTATGACTTTGAGGACTTCCGTGCCAAGATGGGCCTTCTTCCTCATGAGTATAGAGACAAGAAAAATCCCGAAAGTACGGATATGACCAACTTCAATAAACGTGTATTGAAGCCGGCAATTGATCAGATTAATAGTTTTACTGACCTGTTTATTACTGAAAAGAAAATCAAGACAGGACGTAATATCACGGGCATTTATTTTGAAGTAAGTTTAAAAACCGATAACTTCATTGAAGGCGAAGCGAAAGAAATCCATGACAGCAAGCCTTCTTCCGATTCAGCTAAAAAGACAGGCGCTCCTTTAGAAAACATTAGGCTTCCAAAAGTATCGACCCAAGAGTTTTTGGGTAGTGATCTCAGCGAAGAGGACCTTAACAAAGAGAACCCATTAAAAGAATTTATCGTTGAATCTGGCGTTTATAAGTCTGCTATTGAAAAGCCAGTAGAAGAAAAGGATGAATTTGAATTAAATGGCATAAAACGACTGTATGAGGCACTATTAAAGCTGGATGAGGGCGTAACCAAGGAATACGTCCGCGAATATGCCCAGATTAAAGGCGTAACTCTACAACACGCATTAATTGAACTTTATAACTCTAAAAGACCGGCTTAAACATTCCGGTACTTGGGTCTTTTCCGAAAACTTGGGTTTTTGAAGTGCTAACGAATAATTAAATAATACTTTCTATAATATTTAAGTTTTTATATTAATTATTCGGAAACGATCGGATGTCCCAAGTTGAAAAACAAATACCCAAGTATTTAGATTGGGCGGGTCACTTTTATGGCAATGACCTTGATTTAGAACATTACGAAATTCTCACCATTCAGTACATTCCCAAGAAAGAGCGGAAGCTAGAAACGTAGTTAATGACAACCAAGTGGTTTGACTATAGGCTGATGCATCCCATGCAAGCCACTTATTACTTCTTTCGTAAGCGTCCGCTGAATCCCATACCAATTTTTTAATTCGATTTAGGTTTCCAGCAGTGTGGCAGTAACTCTTCAATCTGGGTCACTTTATGTGTCGGTAGCTTTTTCAGCACATCACTTAAATAGGCATACGGATCCAAGCCATTCAGCTTTGCTGACTGGATTAAAGTCATGATATTTGCCGCTCGCTGTCCACTGCGCAGCGAACCTGCAAACAACCAGTTCTTACGGCCCAATGCCCAGGGACGCATTGAGTTCTCTGCCCAGTTATTGTCAATGGGTAGATTGCCATCATCCAGATAGCGGCTTAAGGCTGGCCAACGCTTCAGACTGTAATTGATCGCCTTGGCGGTTGGAGAACTCGATGGCACCGTCAGATCATGTTGGTTGAGCCATTCATACAGTTGTTGCCTCACCGGTTGGCTGTGCTGTTGTCGGTATTCGCGGCGGTGTTCTGCTGTACTATCGGTCTTTTTCCTGAGTTCTGCTTCTATGGCATACAGTTTCTGAATCAGCACTAATGCCTGTTCAGCGATCTGACTTTTCCCGGTCACATGCAGTTCATGAAATTTACGACGTGCATGTGCCATGCAGCCCACCTCAATGACATCGCCTGATTTAAAGCGTGCTTTATAACCACTGTAATCATCACAGACCAGATGGCCCTGCCAGCCATTCAGGAACTCTTCTGCATGCTGACCTGAACGGCTATCCTGAAAGTCATAGATCACCGCTTGAACTGGATTGTACTGTGTGGTGGCATAGGCCCAGACATAACCTTTCTTCGGTTTTTTCTCATTCTCACCCATCCGCATAATGGTGACCGGCGTTTCATCGGCATGGATCACCCGCTGTTGCAGCACCACCTGTTTTAAGGCATTGGCCAGAGGTTCCAGTTCCACACCGCAGCGACCAATCCAGTCAGATAACGTGGATCTGGACAGATCAATGCCCGCCCGCTGATAGATCAGGCGCTGACGGTACAGCGGTAAATGATCGGCATACTTCGATACCAACACATGGCTGAGCAGTTCAGGTGAAGCAATGCCTTTATCAATCACATAGGCTGGCATCGCTTGCTGAGTCAGGGTGTCGCACTGATCACAGACCCATTTGCCACGGATATGCTGTTCCTTATAGAACTGTGCCGGTCTGAAATGCAGTTTTTCACTGACATCTTCGCCGATACGCCGGAGTTGGCATCCACAAGCACATTGGGTTGATGCAGGTTCATGCTCAATACGGATGGTGTGTAGATGATCTGGCAGTGGTCGACGTTTAGGTTTATTGACTGTGGCTTTGTGTGTCACTGCATCGGTTTTATCTGCATTCAGCCGCTCCAGTTCTAGATCAACCGCGGCAATATCTTCTTCAACCGCTTCATCCCACAGATGGATTTGTTTTGCCGTTAAGTGTTCATTCTTTTGGGCGAATTTGTGCTTTTTAAACAGCGCCAGTTCATGCTCGTATTTTTGAGTGAGAATAGAAAGATGTTGAACTTTGGCATCCAATTGCTGGTTTGATTTTTCTAACTCTTGATTTGATTCTGCCAGAGACTGATGCTGCATTGCCAACTGTCTGGTGAATTCCAGCAGTTGTTCATGGGTCAGTTGGCTTAAGTCAGGCAGCGTATTCATGACCGCAGTATGCCTGAGGTCATGAGAAGAATGAAATAGAACGTTTGGAGAATAGCAGAATGGAACAGTCTGGTTTAAAGCATCGTCACCACCTGCTGTCGTCCAATGCGCTGCCAAGGTAAACCCTGGATCAGTGCCTGTAACTGTTCCGGACTTATCGCCATGCTTTCACCCTGGTGAACCTGCGCCCAGTGGAATTTTCCCTGTTCCAGCCGCCGGGCACACAGCCAGATGCCCAGTCCATCATGTACCAGCACTTTCATGCGATGGCCACGTTTATTACAGAACAGGTAAGCACAATGCGGTTTGATGTAGCCAAAGGCTCTCACCACCTGAGCCATGACAATATCCATCCCTGCTCGCATATCCAGAGGTTGGGTAGAAAGCCAGATTTCATCAATGCGGATCATGTTGCAAGTGCCTTGAGTAATTCTGCTAAAGCAGATATTTCTGATACTTGCCATTTCAAGCCAATTTCTGCTTTTGAGTGGGGTAAAGTAATTTGAACCTTTAACATGTCAGTAGGAGTAGGATCTAATGGTGCAGAGCAAGATAAGGCAATAAATGCAGGTTTATTCGGTAGTGGTGAGCGATCATTCCCTGGCTTAGCATCAATTAAGCGAATCCATTTGGATACAAGATTTGTATTCAATCCATGTTGCAAAGCGACCGAAGCAATTGAAACGTCCGGTGCTTTACAAGCCTGAACGATCTGCTGTTTAAATTCAGCACTGTATGTTCTTCGTTTTTTCGCAAGAGATGCGATGGATGTCTGGTGATTTGTAGTCATAAATTTTAGTCCCCACTTGTTTTTAAGTGTGGACTAAATTAAGGCTTATAGGATGAATTCAGAAGGTGTGTTCAGCGGACGCTTAC
>NZ_JAKTIG010000047.1:0-7743 GCF_027855145.1 Acinetobacter sp. AOR18_HL | reverse complement strand
GGGACTGTTCTAAATTTTGTGTAAGTACTTAATTTTCATTTATCCTTCAGAGGATAATTACAAAAGGTACTTCACATGGATGAAGCAACAATCAAAAGTATGGCTGCCGAATTGGCTAAAGGTCTAAAAACACCAGAAGACTTAAACCAAATGACAGCAGTCTTTAAAAAATTCATGATTGAAACTGCACTCAATACTGAACTTTCAGACCATCTCGGTTATGAAAAGCATCAGCCCAAGAAAGGCTCAAATAGCCGTAATGGGTTTAGTTCTAAAACCATTACAACTCAAGATGGACAACTGGCTTTAGATATTCCCCGTGATCGAGAAGGTTCATTTGAGCCACAAATTATCAAAAAGCACCAAACACGCATCACCAGTATGGATGACCAAATCCTCTCACTGTATGCAAAAGGAATGACTAATAGGGAAATTGTAGCCTTCTTCAAAGAAATGTACGATGCCGATGTGTCAGCATCTCTCATCAGCAAAGTTACCGATGCTGTGATTGAGCAAGTGACTGAGTGGCAAAATAGAGCCTTAGATAGCCTTTATCCTGTTGTCTATCTTGACTGTATTGTTGTCAAAGTCCGTCAGCACTCCAATGTGATTAACAAGTCCGTATACCTTGCTTTAGGCATCAATATGGATGGGCAAAAAGAATTACTGGGTATGTGGATTGCTCAGACAGAAGGTGCCAAATTCTGGCTGTCAGTCATGACAGAGCTAAAAAATCGAGGAGTACAGGACATTCTTGTTGCCTGTGTAGATGGATTAAAAGGCTTCCCTGACGCGATAGCCTCTGTTTACCCTCATACTGATATTCAACTGTGTATCGTGCATGTTGTACGCAATAGCCTGAGATTTGTAAGCTGGAAAGACTACAAAGCTGTTACGTCGGGTCTGAAAGCGATTTATCAGGCAAGTACAGAGGAAAATGCTTTAAAATCCCTAGACATCTTCTGTGATCAATGGAATCACCAGTATCCCAAAATTGGAGAATCCTGGCGGGCCAATTGGGAAAATATCCGAACGATCTTTAGCTATCCAGCCGAAATACGTCATGCAATTTATACAACAAATGCGATTGAGTCGTTGAATAGCGTAATACGCCATTCAACGAAGAAAAGGAAAATCTTTTCATCTGATGACTCAGTAAAGAAGGTCATTTACTTAGCAACATCAAATGCTGCGAAGAAATGGACGATGCCAATTCAAAATTGGCGTTTAGCAATGAATTGGTTTACGATTCAGTTCGATGATCGATTAAAAGATCATTTATAAAAAATGGAACTTACACAAAATAATTTACAGGCTCTGCGGTGGGATCGATCGATGCTTTGTTTGTAAAAGACACCAAGGAAAAACGAGATGAAATGCATGGGACTGTCCGTCTTACTGTGTCGTCTGTGTTAGGGCGCAAATTGGTAGTACCCGCACTAGCAGAATTTGCCACACGTTATCCAGATATTGTCGTGGATTGTGTGCTAACAGATTCACACTCGGATGTGATCGATGAGCGGATAGATATCGGGATCAGATTTGGATTTTTGCCGGACAATCGATATGTGGCAAGGGAATTGGCTAAAGTGAACTTTTATTCTGTGGGTACGCCAGAGTTAATTGATAAGGTCGGAATGCCTAAAAAAATTATTGACCTTGATAAATACCCTCTAACAGCACTATTCGATCATAAAACAGGGCGTTACTGGCCATGGACATTCACCGAAAGTCGAAGCTTCACGCCATCAAAGCCTCGTTTTATTACAGATGATCTAGAAGCTGAATTTCAAGCTATTCTCGCTGGAGTTGGATTCGGACACATGCCTGGATTTCTAGTTTTGCCGTGGCTTAGGAGTGGTAAGCTCATTCAGATACTTCATAAGGAAACCTCTCCCGTTTGGCGCCTGTATTTATATCGTCCACAGCGGGGCCCGACACCTTTGCGAATCCGAGCATTGTTTGATTACTTAGCGGAAGTGTTGGGCCATATAGAAACCTGAATCAGATGGAACTAACTTTTTTCTAGAAAGTAGAAATCAGATAAGACCATCATGTATTTAGAGTAACTACAATTTTTCCTATTTGCTGATTTGATTCAAGATAGCGCTGAGCGTCATGCATGTCCTCAAAGTTAAAGCAACAGTCGATCACTGGACGAAGATATCCTGCACCTATACTGCTAAGAATAAATCGTCTGGCTTGCTCCCTTAGAACAGGATCATGGAGAACCTCAAGGAACAAAAAACCTCGCATGGTTAAGCTCTTGCGTAATGCAACTTTAAGGGGAAATGGTGTGATCTCAGGGCTAAGTGCACCATGCATAACCATAGTTCCTCCTACAGACATCGCTTTTGCAATCTGTTCAATATGAGGCCCTCCTACAGCATCGAAGGCGACATCAAGATGTTCTCCACCTAAACGTAAAACAAGCGCCTCATACAAATCTGGTTCATCTTCAGTGGCTATAACATTTTTAACACCGAGATCCAGTAAACGTTGCTTTTTCTCTATCGTCTGTGTACTTGCAATGACCTTAGCACCCGCTGCTTCAGCTATCTGTATCGCAGCTAGTCCTACGCTACTTGAAGCTGCTGTGATCAAGATCGTTTTTCCTTTCGAAACTCCACCAGCATTGATTACACCACCCCAAGCCGTCAAATACTGCATCCAGATTGAAGAAGCTTCTTCCCAGCTTAAACTATCGGGTTTGTGAACTAAAAAAGTTTCTGGAATCAGAAGTTTGTCCGCATATGTCCCATATTTGGCTAGATTGTCAGTCGGAAGAATCGATACTGCATCTCCTGGAGAAAATTGGCGTACACCTTCACCTATTGCCAGAACTATGCCTGCTCCCTCATATCCCAGACGAGAAGGGAATACTGCCTTTTGAATATAAGTACCACGCCGAAACATTACATCAGCCCGGTTGAGTCCGATCGTTTTCATCTGGATTAGAACTTCTCCTGCTGCTGGTAAAGCAACAGGAAGTGTTTCTAATGTCAGAACATCTGTATCTCCAATACTATTGAAGCGCCAAGTCTTGGCCTGAAGTGCGTTAAATGACATCAATCACGACCTTAATATTGGCAGAGCGATCTTGAACAGCATCATGAGCCTCAATCGCTTGGTCTAGAGTAAAATGACGAGGATCAACAATAGGACGCAGTTTACCTTCCTCAACGAGACGAGTCGCGATCTTAAGGATATCACCATGATGAGCACGGCGATTGCCTGTTAACATCGGCATTAGGACGAATACGCCAGACACTGTGGCACACCGTAGAGATGAACTCGCTAAATTATGATTACCAAATGCAGCACAGCTGGTAATGTGGCCATAGTGAGTTGTCATGGAAAGTGAAGCTTCGAGTACTGGACCACCCACAGTGTCGTAAACAATGTTAAAACCTTGACCCTCAGGGCTTGCAGCAATAATGTCATCGGAAGATGCTGTTGTGTAATCGAGAGGTGTTGCACCGAGTTCTGAAATCAGTGATTGATCAGCTGTACGACCAGTCGCCCAAACATTTGCATCAAGTGCTTTTGCAAGCTGAACAACCATATAACCAACGCCACCAGCACCACCCTGAACCAGTACAGTTTGCCCTGGTTGGACCTTCGCATTATCCACTAAACCTTCCCAAGCGGTGAGGAATGTCAATGGTAGTACTGCTGCCTCGCGCATAGAGATATTCCGTGGCTTTAATGCGATCAGATCAGCATCTGCTACAACATATTCTGCTAAAGAGCCTTGAATACCACGAACGCCACCTATCAGACCGTAAACTTCATCTCCGACGTTGAAGTGGGTGACACCTTCACCAACAGCAGTTACAACCCCAGCCATATCCGTTCCCAACACGGCAGGAAGCTCTGGCATAGCATATGGTGCTTCACCAAGACGAATTTTATAATCAATAGGGTTTACACCACTAGCATGAATACGTACTAGAACTTGCCCAGCCTCTGGTTGAGGTATAGGCAGTTCTACACGTTTAAATTCATGATCACCAAAATTTTCTAGGATAAGAGCATTCATCATCTTATTCATAGTTGTTCCTTATTCTTAACTGGGGGATGATATGCACAGTACCAAAGTAAAATAATCCAATAAATGATATTTATAGGATTTAATAATTCCTAAATAATGAATAATAAATATCATCCGCTTACTAAAAATAGTCTAGTACAGTCTGTAAAGGCATTTTTAATCTAAACTATCGGTAGTATTTTTAAGGTGTGATACGTTCAAAATATCTACAAACTGGCTAAAAGTTGGAAACATAATTCTAAAAGGTCACAGCATAGCATTACAAAGAACATGAGCCAAAATAAAAAAAATGGGAGCTTTAGCTCCCATTTTTTTGTGACTTTCGCATAAGCTCTACTATGTTTATTTAAAAAAATTAAAAATAGAGACAGAAAATTTTCGCTAAAGACCCTTTTGATTTTTCGATTTATAAAAAAATATTGCTTTTTTATACTATGGGGCACTATAGTATAAAAACTAAAAAATAAGGAGGTCTGATGTCTAGGGCATGTCCTCATTTGGCTTTGCACCAAATTAACATGCAAGCAATGTAAATCATAGACTGATAATTTCGTGCAAGCTTATCAAATCGGGTCGCTATCGCTCGGAAATGTTTTAATCTCGCAAAGACATTTTCAACTAGATGACTTAAAGGATATAAATACCGATCAAATTCTTTATTTTCTCTCTTACTATTTGATTTCATTGGGATGATCGGCACAATATTTTGCTTTCTTGGCAATGTCCTAATTTTTTCCGAATCATAACCTTTATCTGCAATCAGATAATCTGCCTCACCAATCAACTGCTCCGCAACTTGGCTGTCATAGAGTTCACCTCCAGTGATTTTAAAATCAATCGGTAATCCATTCGCGTCGGTTGCAAGATGAATTTTTGTGGTTCTTTCACCTCTAGACCGTCCAATTGCTCGCTTGAAACCGTGCCGAGCTCCACTTGCATGCTGATGCGCGCGTATGTAGCTTCCCTCAATGAATACCCATTCTTGATCCAATACGCCTCATAGTTTAAAAAAATTTACCCCACAAGCCCTTACTCGCCCAACGATTAAAGCGGTTATATGCTGTTTTCCAAGGACAAAATTCTTCAGGAATCACGCCATGTTGCATCTGTACATAATTTCCATAAGATGGCTTCCATGATATTTCTACTGTTCTTTGAACAATAACAACCATGAAATGTAAGCGTCCGCTGAATCCCATACCAATTTTTTAATTCGATTTAGGTTTCCAGCAGTGTGGCAGTAACTCTTCAATCTGGGTCACTTTATGTGTCGGTAGCTTTTTCAGCACATCACTTAAATAGGCATACGGATCCAAGCCATTCAGCTTTGCTGACTGGATTAAAGTCATGATATTTGCCGCTCGCTGTCCACTGCGCAGCGAACCTGCAAACAACCAGTTCTTACGGCCCAATGCCCAGGGACGCATTGAGTTCTCTGCCCAGTTATTGTCAATGGGTAGATTGCCATCATCCAGATAGCGGCTTAAGGCTGGCCAACGCTTCAGACTGTAATTGATCGCCTTGGCGGTTGGAGAACTCGATGGCACCGTCAGATCATGTTGGTTGAGCCATTCATACAGTTGTTGCCTCACCGGTTGGCTGTGCTGTTGTCGGTATTCGCGGCGGTGTTCTGCTGTACTATCGGTCTTTTTCCTGAGTTCTGCTTCTATGGCATACAGTTTCTGAATCAGCACTAATGCCTGTTCAGCGATCTGACTTTTCCCGGTCACATGCAGTTCATGAAATTTACGACGTGCATGTGCCATGCAGCCCACCTCAATGACATCGCCTGATTTAAAGCGTGCTTTATAACCACTGTAATCATCACAGACCAGATGGCCCTGCCAGCCATTCAGGAACTCTTCTGCATGCTGACCTGAACGGCTATCCTGAAAGTCATAGATCACCGCTTGAACTGGATTGTACTGTGTGGTGGCATAGGCCCAGACATAACCTTTCTTCGGTTTTTTCTCATTCTCACCCATCCGCATAATGGTGACCGGCGTTTCATCGGCATGGATCACCCGCTGTTGCAGCACCACCTGTTTTAAGGCATTGGCCAGAGGTTCCAGTTCCACACCGCAGCGACCAATCCAGTCAGATAACGTGGATCTGGACAGATCAATGCCCGCCCGCTGATAGATCAGGCGCTGACGGTACAGCGGTAAATGATCGGCATACTTCGATACCAACACATGGCTGAGCAGTTCAGGTGAAGCAATGCCTTTATCAATCACATAGGCTGGCATCGCTTGCTGAGTCAGGGTGTCGCACTGATCACAGACCCATTTGCCACGGATATGCTGTTCCTTATAGAACTGTGCCGGTCTGAAATGCAGTTTTTCACTGACATCTTCGCCGATACGCCGGAGTTGGCATCCACAAGCACATTGGGTTGATGCAGGTTCATGCTCAATACGGATGGTGTGTAGATGATCTGGCAGTGGTCGACGTTTAGGTTTATTGACTGTGGCTTTGTGTGTCACTGCATCGGTTTTATCTGCATTCAGCCGCTCCAGTTCTAGATCAACCGCGGCAATATCTTCTTCAACCGCTTCATCCCACAGATGGATTTGTTTTGCCGTTAAGTGTTCATTCTTTTGGGCGAATTTGTGCTTTTTAAACAGCGCCAGTTCATGCTCGTATTTTTGAGTGAGAATAGAAAGATGTTGAACTTTGGCATCCAATTGCTGGTTTGATTTTTCTAACTCTTGATTTGATTCTGCCAGAGACTGATGCTGCATTGCCAACTGTCTGGTGAATTCCAGCAGTTGTTCATGGGTCAGTTGGCTTAAGTCAGGCAGCGTATTCATGACCGCAGTATGCCTGAGGTCATGAGAAGAATGAAATAGAACGTTTGGAGAATAGCAGAATGGAACAGTCTGGTTTAAAGCATCGTCACCACCTGCTGTCGTCCAATGCGCTGCCAAGGTAAACCCTGGATCAGTGCCTGTAACTGTTCCGGACTTATCGCCATGCTTTCACCCTGGTGAACCTGCGCCCAGTGGAATTTTCCCTGTTCCAGCCGCCGGGCACACAGCCAGATGCCCAGTCCATCATGTACCAGCACTTTCATGCGATGGCCACGTTTATTACAGAACAGGTAAGCACAATGCGGTTTGATGTAGCCAAAGGCTCTCACCACCTGAGCCATGACAATATCCATCCCTGCTCGCATATCCAGAGGTTGGGTAGAAAGCCAGATTTCATCAATGCGGATCATGTTGCAAGTGCCTTGAGTAATTCTGCTAAAGCAGATATTTCTGATACTTGCCATTTCAAGCCAATTTCTGCTTTTGAGTGGGGTAAAGTAATTTGAACCTTTAACATGTCAGTAGGAGTAGGATCTAATGGTGCAGAGCAAGATAAGGCAATAAATGCAGGTTTATTCGGTAGTGGTGAGCGATCATTCCCTGGCTTAGCATCAATTAAGCGAATCCATTTGGATACAAGATTTGTATTCAATCCATGTTGCAAAGCGACCGAAGCAATTGAAACGTCCGGTGCTTTACAAGCCTGAACGATCTGCTGTTTAAATTCAGCACTGTATGTTCTTCGTTTTTTCGCAAGAGATGCGATGGATGTCTGGTGATTTGTAGTCATAAATTTTAGTCCCCACTTGTTTTTAAGTGTGGACTAAATTAAGGCTTATAGGATGAATTCAGAAGGTGTGTTCAGCGGACGCTTAC
>NZ_JAKTIG010000046.1:0-14779 GCF_027855145.1 Acinetobacter sp. AOR18_HL | reverse complement strand
GGGACTGTTCTAAATTTTGTGTAAGTACTTAATTTTCATTTATCCTTCAGAGGATAATTACAAAAGGTACTTCACATGGATGAAGCAACAATCAAAAGTATGGCTGCCGAATTGGCTAAAGGTCTAAAAACACCAGAAGACTTAAACCAAATGACAGCAGTCTTTAAAAAATTCATGATTGAAACTGCACTCAATACTGAACTTTCAGACCATCTCGGTTATGAAAAGCATCAGCCCAAGAAAGGCTCAAATAGCCGTAATGGGTTTAGTTCTAAAACCATTACAACTCAAGATGGACAACTGGCTTTAGATATTCCCCGTGATCGAGAAGGTTCATTTGAGCCACAAATTATCAAAAAGCACCAAACACGCATCACCAGTATGGATGACCAAATCCTCTCACTGTATGCAAAAGGAATGACTAATAGGGAAATTGTAGCCTTCTTCAAAGAAATGTACGATGCCGATGTGTCAGCATCTCTCATCAGCAAAGTTACCGATGCTGTGATTGAGCAAGTGACTGAGTGGCAAAATAGAGCCTTAGATAGCCTTTATCCTGTTGTCTATCTTGACTGTATTGTTGTCAAAGTCCGTCAGCACTCCAATGTGATTAACAAGTCCGTATACCTTGCTTTAGGCATCAATATGGATGGGCAAAAAGAATTACTGGGTATGTGGATTGCTCAGACAGAAGGTGCCAAATTCTGGCTGTCAGTCATGACAGAGCTAAAAAATCGAGGAGTACAGGACATTCTTGTTGCCTGTGTAGATGGATTAAAAGGCTTCCCTGACGCGATAGCCTCTGTTTACCCTCATACTGATATTCAACTGTGTATCGTGCATGTTGTACGCAATAGCCTGAGATTTGTAAGCTGGAAAGACTACAAAGCTGTTACGTCGGGTCTGAAAGCGATTTATCAGGCAAGTACAGAGGAAAATGCTTTAAAATCCCTAGACATCTTCTGTGATCAATGGAATCACCAGTATCCCAAAATTGGAGAATCCTGGCGGGCCAATTGGGAAAATATCCGAACGATCTTTAGCTATCCAGCCGAAATACGTCATGCAATTTATACAACAAATGCGATTGAGTCGTTGAATAGCGTAATACGCCATTCAACGAAGAAAAGGAAAATCTTTTCATCTGATGACTCAGTAAAGAAGGTCATTTACTTAGCAACATCAAATGCTGCGAAGAAATGGACGATGCCAATTCAAAATTGGCGTTTAGCAATGAATTGGTTTACGATTCAGTTCGATGATCGATTAAAAGATCATTTATAAAAAATGGAACTTACACAAAATAATTTACAGGCTCTTACGCAGAGCATTTACCGAAACAGCACGTTTCTGCTGGCAGTGCTCAACAGGTATTAGAGTTGGATTTAATCAATTCAATGATCAGTAGCCGGGCGTCGATTGGATAGCCTAAGCAATCATTCTTAGGCTATTTTGGTGATCAGGGCCAGAAAGACATTACGAGTATAATGTCCTTCAGGTTACTTTCGTTATTTACCGAAATCATTTCTATCTGCTTGATTGTCCAGTGGACCAGGTAGACAGCAAGTACGCACCAGAAACAGCAGATTCATATTTTTAATTATACCTTTCTACTATCATCGTATATACGAGAGCATTTAATTAAATTACATGGGAACTAATACCATGAATTCAAAGTTAATATTTCAGCAACTATGCCACTTTTAAAACTTCCAATTTATGTTCTCTAATTTTATTTATGACTTCCGTCATAATTATTATGTTGCAACATTTGCAACGTTATTGGTATGATTACCATGTAGTCTTACAGAACTGATGATTTGGTTCATAAGGTCTTTAACCCAAGGAGTGTTATTGACTGGTATCTGTAGGCAGAGATACGAAAAAGGCCGATCAGTAATGACCGGCCTTTTTCACGTCAGCACGAAAATTCCCTAATCCCATCATTTGATGCCAGGTGTAATAACCTTTGGTATGACTTTGTCGCTTTGTAATGCTCTAAGGTAACAGCACATAACCACGAAAGCAGCTGTAACGCATAGCGGATCTCATTATTCAAACGCTTGATTACTTCTACTTGATTAGTTGGTTCATATATTAAAATTTTACCGGTACCCTTTTCCTTCACGTCACTGAATTTCCATACTGGTTCTAAATGTGCCAATCGGTTTCTCCAGTCTTTGACCGTTTTAATACGATCAATGATCATCTGGTGATGCTTGTCTGGCACCATGTTGGTAAAGTTTTGGAAGATGATAGGGAATAGCTTATGCCAATCTATCAAATCGCCATTATTGTATTTCTTTGCTGATAATACATAGGTCCATTTTCCAAATTCGAGTTTTGACACGATGATTTGTGGCAGCAACTTTAGGTCTGTTTCTCCTTTATGGGTGATCTTTCTAAATGCTTTTCCTGTTTCGGTATAGATTGGTCTACCTTTTCTATCCTGTTTAGGATCACCATTAGGGTCAACATCCACAAAGCTAAAATATTCATACCATCTGAAGTTGCTTTCAACTTTTTTCGGGAACTTTGCTGATACTTCTTCGCTTAATGCTACGTGTATCCTATTTCTTAGGCACACTTCAATCGTACTAAGCAGAATATACAGCTCTGATGATAAAGCTTGATTCCAGTGGTAGTAGTGAAGGCAGTCATCATCTGTGCCGCATTTAAATATCCTCCTGTATGAAGATAATCTATGGCTACTTATTGATTGAATAATGTAGGATTTTGGCATTTTATAAATTGTATTGATCGAATTTTTTTATTATAAATCAATTCACTAATCTTAGTGTACATCAAATAAATCAGGACAAATTAAGCTAAAGATTACTTATATAATCTTTAGTTACTCTATTCTGATAATGCTCGAAAGAGAGAAATTACTTTTGACACCATTTCCGATGTTGTTAGGGAAGCATTAAAAAATCCCGTTGGCTGATTTCTTTAAGGACTTTCAAAGTTAAAAGTATTGGCCAGCTCAGGGTCTAGGCTTTGATCTACTCTAAGCTCGCTATCGCTCGGTTGAGACGTGATGTTGTTAGGTTTTGGAGATTTGACCGCCTCAAGGGTTGATTTCATACTTTCAAAGTTGTCTAAACAGGCCTTGTATGCGGATATTTCGTCCTTAAAACGTGAATTTTGTGGCTCTAAAACAACATCACATTTCAAATTTTTGAGCATCCTTTCGTCATTTTTTATGATTTTTTCTATTAGCTCATAGTCACTTTGGTTCAGCATATTTCTTGCCCGATTCATGTAATCGTTAAGTTTTTTTGACTTCCTGCTAATTATATGAATAACATCAAATTTTCTACCATGCTGATAGGCATAGTCTTGCTGTGCTGAAAACTCTTGATGTGCAAGCGCATAGTCAGGATAGTAGGCATCACCTCGTAGGTATTTAAATTCCTTGGCAGGTTTAGGTTTGGGACGTATTTTGCTGATTTCTGCTGTTAGTCGATCAATATCTCGACCAAGCTCATGACACTCTTTATCTGTGTCTGTAAGCCGCTTACCGTTGAGATCAATGCTTCTATTTCTTTGCTGTAATCCTGTGGTGCAGGCATCTGCGACACCTTCAAGAGTATGGTCTTGAGCTGTGTCTTTTCGTCTTTCAACTCCGTTTGCACTATATTTTTTAGCATATTCACTAAGTCCTGACCTTCTGAGACCTTCATCCATAACTTTTGATATTGAGAGGTGAAATTGGTTATTAATTTCTGTTGAAATTCTGCTGAAAAATTTCCGTGTTCTAGCTGTGAAATTTCCGATTTCATCTGCGAAATCAAATCCTTTTTTGTTTGGTTCTCTTTCTCTAAATCGCTGATTTTGTTGTTCAAGTCTTGTTCCAGCGTCTTGTAGGAATCCAAGATGGTTTTTAATGAACTGACTTGCTCCAGCAATAATTCGGTTTGTTGCGTCAGCAAGTAGTTTTGTTCTGCTAGGTACTGATCTATTTCTGTCTTCATTGTTTATCTCCGTAAAGTGTTCAGGTAATTGATTTGGCTTTGTATTGACTGCGAGTTTTGTTGGATCATTTCTTTTTGGGCGCTGATTGTTTTTAAGTTCGTACTGGACAGATAGGTTGTATATAAGCTCATTAAAAGCATCAGCACTCCAAACACTGTAACTCCCCATGTCGTGTGCTTGGCTGCTTGCGACTGCAATAGAGACTGGATTGCGGTCTGTGTGAACTCCGCTTGGTTCTCTATCGCTTGTTTTACTTGGGCTTGGACTAGGGCTTGGACTTGCTTCTGATCTATCGAAATGCTGTTTATTGCCTTGTCGATTTCGGTCTGCAACGATTGGACTGAAACTGAAACTTCTTGGATTTTCGACAAATCTGTATTCGAGATTATCTTTTGAGTCGCGTCTAATTGCGCTAGAAAGCTCGCTTTTTCTTCTTTCAGGTCTTGGGGATTCAAGTTCCCGATTTCGGTCAAAATCGAGCTTAGAGTCGACTCTATAGCTGTGGTCTTGGTTTCTACCTTGTTTAGAAGGGTGGTGCTTTGCATGATAGGCAGCTCGCTTTGCTCTACTAAGCTCAAGAAGCTCCTCAGCTTCTCCGATAGCTTCTGCAAGCTCGCTATCAGGTCGGTGGCCTGTTGCTGCCTGTCTAAGACGCTCTGCATAAGCTCCAAGTTCGAAGTTTTCACAATAAAGGTCTCCTCTAAGTCGGTGTGTGGTTTCTTTTTCGTTGTCTAGTGTGACTGATACAAATGCTTTCCCTGCCTTTACTGACTTCACTCCTTTAAAACATTGAATTTCCGCAACGATGTCAGCCTGATTTACAATCTCTCCAAGTTTCATCATTTCACGGATGTGAGCATCCACATATCTAACAAACTGCTTTCTTTTCATGGTTTCAAGATTTTGTTTTGGAATGATTTTTTCTGCACTCTTATTGATTTTGGCAACCCAGTTGGGTTCTTGTACTTCCCTGACCCACCGTATGTCATCTGGGCGTGACCATTCATACTTGGTGTTGAAGTAATCTCGCAGTGGGTCGAAGTGGTCTTGATGACCAGGTGGTGCAATGTTCATTGCTTTCCCACTTGCCAGGTCGATACGTGGAATCAAAACGTGGATATGCTTTGAGCCATTATCGTCAGTGTGCAGTACAGCAAACAGGTGGTACTGTGATGGATCTAACCCTGCAAACGAATGTTTCTCAAACTCTGTTAATACTTCGTGGATTTGCTCTTGAGTCGGGGCATCATCAGGTGACCATGCAATCACGCCCGATGTGTACTTCCACAAGTGGGGGGTGGCATTGCAAATGGCGTTGAATGTGGTCGCATCGCCTCGTAAAACTTCGATTCCTGCTCGTACATGTCCTTTGTGATCCAAGTCATCCAGTAGATAAGCTGAAGCGTGTGCAGCCGATCCCTTACCGTGCTCTAAAAACTTAATATGCACTTTCATCGATCTCCATTGACTGAAGTGAGTCCAGTTTTTTTTCAATGCGTTCAGGTGGCTGTCGGTTGAGATTAGGTAAAGTGGGGGACAGATTTTCTAGTTCTGTCTGCATGGCTTTTAAAACTTGGAAGCAACCAAAAATATTCAACTTGCGTTGCTCTTGGGTGTCGGCATTTTTAATGATGTTCAATGCCCTGGCCATTTGATTCAAGTTGTTACCAATTTTGGAAAGCTCAAGCAGAAGTAGTGGGTCGCTATGCTGATACCGATTGATAACCTGTAAAACCGTTTTTGTTTTGATTCTTGGTGGTTCTTCTTGGTCGTGTAGTCGTTTAACCGTGATCACATCTTTCATTATCTCCTGCTGAATGAGTGAATGAATAAAGTCCGTAAAGGTCATGCTTTCTTTTTTTAGATAGGCTTCCAACTGCTCTAATTGCAGTTCGGTTAATCTGAAAATCTTATTTTTTGTTCGCATCCCATTCCCCTATGAAAGGCTTTTGCTTTTAGCTCAACGAAGTTGAGCTGCCCATCTGTGATGGGCTAAGGGTGGTCTTAGGAGGGGCTCCCTCCTAACAAGCCCTGTATATAAAATTCGAAGAATTTGTATATACAGGTAGGCTTGCTTTTTGCATTCCGATCCCCTTTATACCTTCAATAGTAAATCGGAAGATGGTCGAAATTTTTTTTAGTTCATGAAAATGGTTTATGTTTTATGTGTGTTTGTCTCAATAAATAATTTTTTATAAAGTGAATCTAAGACTTTCATTTTTCTGTTTTTTATGGTTTGAATTTTTCCTCTTTTGTAGCGGTTACTTTGATTTCAAATGCTACAAAAGAGGAAAGGGTAGTCATAAATTAATAGTCAAAATTAAAGAAATTTTCTGGAAAACAAGACAGAAATGCTTTTTGAATATCGCTGTATTCACCTTCTGGATGTTCCTCTAAATACCGTCGAGTCCAAATTAGTGTTGCTTCATAATCGTTAAAGCACTGATCGAGTTGTAAAAAAATCCAAAGTTCATGTGCTTTTTGGATGAAAAAGTCATTGATGATCATAAGTGCAATTTTCTTTTCAGTATTTGCATTAGGGTATGAATACATAATGTTTTCTCCTATAGAGATGGTAAATAGATTAGTTGATAAGCTATTTATAACACACAAAAATGTGTGTTTAACACATATTTTTGTGTGTTTTTATGTAAATGTAACCCTATGCTATAATCTCAAGACACCATTTCTATAAATTTAATCAAATGCCATATACTGAATTTCAACGTCTTATCGGTAAAGCAGGGCTTTCAATTAAAGAATTTGCTGAATTATTGGACATGAAACCTAATTCGATTACGAATTACAGTAAACAAGGTGTCGTGCCTACACATATCGCTGTAATTGTTGCGTTGATTTCTACGATGAAAGATGAGGGATTGGATTTCTATCCTATTTTCGAAAAAATTAAGTCATATTCAAAAGACTAAGACTCTCGTTTGTTGATTGTTTTAAGCTGTTAGTGATGATGTAGAAAATGCCTGAAGTTCAGGCATTTTTTCGTTTCGGGTACTTATAAACCTCGATAGAACTTTTCAATAAAGTTTCGGGTTTTGAGAACCAGTGTATTTATATCGGCTGAGCACCGTTTGGAATAACATCTGGTTTGATGGCTTCTGTTTGACATCACTCATCCAAATCGGACATTTCTATTTGGGGCTTACAACCCAACTGTGCATAAGAGTTTTTATGTTAAATAGCGAAATCTATTTCCCTATTCTTTTTCCTTCTATGCAATATAGTCTTTTAATTTATGCGCTATAGCATATGCAAGTAAAGGAGGAACAGCATTCCCTACTTGAAGCATTTGATTAGACTTTGGACCAGAAAATATAAAATGATCAGGGAATGATTGGATTCTAGCAGCCTCTCGAACTGTTAAGCATCGATCTTGTTGAGGAAGGGTAAACTGACCTGATGATGGAGTATCAAATCGAGTTGTAATAGTCCTTGCTATCCCATCACTTCTTAAACGTGTCCATGTACCACTGTAAATTGATTTAGTAAGGTGTTCTTGAGGCAAACTTTCTTTACCACCACCTTCATGAGGAATCATTTTAAGACGTTCAAGGACTAATGGAGAGTGATTCGTTGCTTGATGATTTCGAATATTTAATGAATGTTCTCTCAAATATGACTGATATTCAGTCTTAATTTGAGACGTATATTCGTAAAACTCTTCACCTTCTCCTGCTACAAGCTTAGGTAAATCAGAAAAAATCTCATGTAATTTTGGAGGCGCTTTTCGATTTAATTCAGAGAAATCGAAACATTTATTATTTTTAATACCAACAATAAAAGCTCTCTTTCTTTGTTGAGGCACACCAAAATCAGATGCATCTAAAATTTGTGCATTAATGGTATATCCCATTTTTTCACAATCTTCTTTAATCAAATTGAAAAAGTAGCTATCACTAGTTGTAAGAAGATTAGGTACATTTTCAATCACAAAAGCTTTGGGATGAACATATTCAACAACATTTAAAAAATATTTAAAAAGATAATTCCTTTCATCATCAAGGCTTAGGCGTTTACCTTTTTGAGAAAAGCCTTGGCATGGTGGTCCACCAAACACCACATCGATTTTTCCAACCATATTCGCAAAGACTTCGCTAATTTTTAAATTAGTGACATCTTCATTTATTACTTTTGAATATGGGAAGTTAAGTTGGTAGGTTTTTGCGATATTTGGCTCTTTTTCTACAGCTAAAAGACTTTGAAATCCTGCCATTTCAAAGCCGTATGACATACCACCAACACCAGAAAATAGATCAATAGTTTTTAACATCATACATCCTTAACTCGATTACAAGCTGAGTCAAAATATTCAGAATTTAATTCTGTACCAAAGAAACGTCGTCCACATTTTTTAGATACAACAGCTGTTGTTCCACTTCCCATGAATGGATCAATGATCAAATCATTTGGGTGTGATAGAATTTCTACAAAGTGTTGGATAAGTTTCTCAGGCTTCTGAGTTGGATGCTTTCCAAATTTCTTTTCAGATTTTGGTGTAAGACCAGTTTCAATAAAATCGTGCAATAATTTGCCATTATTGTTAAAAGTCCCCGAAGGACCTTTCTTAACGAAGTAAATCCAAGCTTCTGTTGAGTTAACGAAGGTTAAGTTCATATTTCTAGGCATTGGATTCGTTTTATGCCATATCCCAGTAGTTTTGTAATAGAAACCAGCTTTTTGCGCAATTTCTATAATGCTCTCAACTTTCATGATAGACATAAAGATAATAACAGCCCCATTTGGAGCTAGTTTTGCATATGTTAATTGAAGAAAATCTAGCATTTGAACATACCAATCTTCATATGCTAAATCATCCCAACCACTAGCTACAAAATGATTTTCTCTTAATCGAAATACTCCAGTATTTCGACCTTTCATGAAATTTCCCAAGTTATATGGTGGATCTGTTAGGCATAAATGAACTGATTCATCCTTAAGTAACTCTAGTCCTGCTAAGCAGTCTAGATTAAGGAGTACAGAAGAGGAGTCTCTATATTGCTGTTTATCTAAGCTAACATGATGATTTAGATAGTGTTCATTTAATTGAGAATTCATTTGACAGCAAAATATTTAACTTAATTGTTGTATGATACCAATATTATAGAGTCTTGTACTTTCTCTGCGTCCTCAATTGACGCTTTGTAAAGCTAAGTTGTGAAATAAAATTTTAAGGAATGAGTTGTGATTGAAAGTGTATCCCCAAGATTAGGAATAAAATCTTCTCTTCCTGAGCATTTAGAAGCATTTGTTACAGTATATCTAATATGGAAAACTAATAATAAACATACAGTTATTGAATACTCTGAAGAGTTTACAGATTTAGATGGCCTGAAAAAAATAAAATTTAAAGATACTATTCTGACAGCATTAGACAGTTTTTTGAATACATATGCCAAGTATGATTCCAAAGTGTTTGATAATAGCCCTCTATTAGCGGCACAAATTGAACACTTACAGGTAGGCTTACTTAACTGCTATAAAGTAGCATATACAACTCATTTAGATATCAGCCTCTCGAATTCATGTGAAAGATCTGGTGGTAATAGGTATGACAAGAAATTAGAATATACCTCTTTCATAGATTTATTTGATTGCTTTGTCGAACACTCCTTAGATGAATATTTAGATCTATTTATTTTAATTTTAAATAAAGATAACTTTGTTTCTCATAAATTCTTTAAACAATTTTCAGGGTTTATTAGTTTTCTTGTCGAACAAACGAAATATAAATTAGCAGATGACACAGAACAAGATCGGCTATATAAAAAATTTGATGGACAAATAGACTTTTTCAAAAATGGTCCTTCTAGAATTTTAAAATCTTTTACTAAGCAAGGTTTATATGATTTATATCCTAATTCAACGTCTCTAACGCCTATAGAATTACAGAACAAAAAAAGCCGTATTGATAATTTATTTAATATTTTTAGTGTCAATTATGATGATGAAAGTCTTATTGAAGATGAAGAAACGGATACTGGATCTAGCCCAACCTCAAGTGAAATTAAAGGCTATAACAAAATCATTTATGGTGCCCCAGGTGCTGGAAAAAGTGCCACAGTTAGTAAAGTAGTGGGTAAAAACTATATTCGTACAGTTTTTCATCCAGAAACTCAATATTCAGACTTTATTGGCTGTTTAAAACCACATAAAGACTCTAGTGGAAACATTACTTATAGTTTCCGAAAAGGTCCCTTTATTCAGATTCTTGAAAAAGCACTTTTGAATCCACACACTCATTACTTTTTAGTCATTGAAGAGCTTAATAGAGCAAATACTGCAGCTGTGTTCGGAGAGATTTTTCAATTATTAGACAGGGATAAAGAAGGGAAAAGTGAATATCCAATTCTGATACAGGATGAAGATTTATTTGATGAATTAAATAATGTACCTGGTCTAAAAACCAATGAGTTTATTTTAAATCGCCAACTGATCATACCTAACAACCTATCAATCATTGCAACGATGAATAGTAGTGATCAGGCTGTTTTCCCATTGGATACAGCCTTCAAACGTCGTTGGATCTTTGAATACTTACCGATAAATTTTACCGAATGTGCAACAGGATTAATCCCTATCTATCATGCCGACCTTTCGAACATAGAATGGAAAACTTTAGCACAGGCGATAAATACGGTTTTAGTTCAACTAAAAGTTGTAGAAGATAAGCTTATTGGGCCATGGTTTGTTAATGATAGTGATCTTACAGAAGAGACTGCCAAAGATACTTTTATTGGTAAAATTTGTTCATACTTATGGGATGATGCTCTCAAATATAAAAACCATAATGATGAAATATTTAAGCGTGATATTCATAGCTATGGTCAACTACATCAAATGTATTCAAATGGAAAGTGTATCTTTTCTGAAAAATTTATAGAAACTCTTATAAGTAAAAAAGATGAAGATAAAACAGATAAGACTGAAACAGAATGATGGAATATCGATATTTTGAAGACAAAAAAATTGTCACTCTAAAGGAAATTCCTGATTTTGTAATTGATAAATTAAAGGTACTTGATGGTATTGATGTTGTTAATCAGGGAATGAAAATTACATTTTGTGGAGTCATTATTTTTGATGGCTGCACATACTGTTTTACTCCTGCAAAATCATTTGGTAATCACGTTAAATCAATAGGCAACCTAATAAAAGCCATTCATTTTTATAAAAATTCAGTTGATTCCAGTCTATTAGCATATGATGAAGATGAACAAGGTAGTGTTATCGAAGAGATTTCTTTAACAGACATTTTTGAAATCGTTGACCTGTATTTTAATGTAGGGATACTAAGATCTAAAACGCATAGTTATAGTGAAAAAGGTCGAACGAATTGGTCTAAAACTGTTAATAGAGAATTTCCTGTTTTTACTAGTGATGATGTTCCAGTATATTTGGATCTTCAAAAATATCCGATTTCTGTCTATCAGGATGATTTAATCTCAAGTATTCACTGTGAAATTATTTTAGATATTTTTAAAAAATTCCATTGGCTAGATGACAGATTTAATTTTGTATCCGAGGATCAATTAGCTGAGAAAATCTTATTCAATGAGTTGGATATAAATCAGAAAATTTCTTTACTGAAGCAAAGATTACATTCGACTTTTGTATCACTTGAAATTAGAACTTTACAATTACTTATTAGATATTTAGAACGGATTCACGAACTTGGTTCAAATAATGTTGTGATCGGAATTCGAAAATTTCATTATGTTTGGGAGTTCTTGCTTAAAAATATTTTTCACGATGTTGATTTAAAAATTAATTCTTTATTACCTATACCTCAATATCAATTTTCAGGTCCTATAGAGTTAACTGAAATCTCAGCTCAAAAGGGCATGCGTTTAGATATATTTATTAAAGATGAGAATCGTTGCTGGGTCATAGATAGTAAATACTATACGGCCACAGGAGCAACTGATGCTCCAGGATGGTCAGATTTAGTTAAGCAATTTTTCTATATTAAAGCGATTAAACTCATTTATCCTGAGCTTAAAGAAATCAAAAATATTTTTATATTTCCTGGTGTCACTAACTTGATATCTAAAATTCAAATGACTTATCGAGATGAATCTAAAGAAGTAGAAAAGCTAGTGAAATTAACGGAAGACTTTGTTCCTATTGAATGCTTATATTTAGATCCCAATGATGTAATAGAAAAATATTTAAAATCTGAAAAGGTTTACATCACGGATTACATCTAATATTTAGTTAATAAAAAAGCCCGACTCCTGTTGGGCTTTTTCGTATTTGGCTGCTAGGTAGGGCGTAAGCGTCCGCTGAATCCCATACCAATTTTTTAATTCGATTTAGGTTTCCAGCAGTGTGGCAGTAACTCTTCAATCTGGGTCACTTTATGTGTCGGTAGCTTTTTCAGCACATCACTTAAATAGGCATACGGATCCAAGCCATTCAGCTTTGCTGACTGGATTAAAGTCATGATATTTGCCGCTCGCTGTCCACTGCGCAGCGAACCTGCAAACAACCAGTTCTTACGGCCCAATGCCCAGGGACGCATTGAGTTCTCTGCCCAGTTATTGTCAATGGGTAGATTGCCATCATCCAGATAGCGGCTTAAGGCTGGCCAACGCTTCAGACTGTAATTGATCGCCTTGGCGGTTGGAGAACTCGATGGCACCGTCAGATCATGTTGGTTGAGCCATTCATACAGTTGTTGCCTCACCGGTTGGCTGTGCTGTTGTCGGTATTCGCGGCGGTGTTCTGCTGTACTATCGGTCTTTTTCCTGAGTTCTGCTTCTATGGCATACAGTTTCTGAATCAGCACTAATGCCTGTTCAGCGATCTGACTTTTCCCGGTCACATGCAGTTCATGAAATTTACGACGTGCATGTGCCATGCAGCCCACCTCAATGACATCGCCTGATTTAAAGCGTGCTTTATAACCACTGTAATCATCACAGACCAGATGGCCCTGCCAGCCATTCAGGAACTCTTCTGCATGCTGACCTGAACGGCTATCCTGAAAGTCATAGATCACCGCTTGAACTGGATTGTACTGTGTGGTGGCATAGGCCCAGACATAACCTTTCTTCGGTTTTTTCTCATTCTCACCCATCCGCATAATGGTGACCGGCGTTTCATCGGCATGGATCACCCGCTGTTGCAGCACCACCTGTTTTAAGGCATTGGCCAGAGGTTCCAGTTCCACACCGCAGCGACCAATCCAGTCAGATAACGTGGATCTGGACAGATCAATGCCCGCCCGCTGATAGATCAGGCGCTGACGGTACAGCGGTAAATGATCGGCATACTTCGATACCAACACATGGCTGAGCAGTTCAGGTGAAGCAATGCCTTTATCAATCACATAGGCTGGCATCGCTTGCTGAGTCAGGGTGTCGCACTGATCACAGACCCATTTGCCACGGATATGCTGTTCCTTATAGAACTGTGCCGGTCTGAAATGCAGTTTTTCACTGACATCTTCGCCGATACGCCGGAGTTGGCATCCACAAGCACATTGGGTTGATGCAGGTTCATGCTCAATACGGATGGTGTGTAGATGATCTGGCAGTGGTCGACGTTTAGGTTTATTGACTGTGGCTTTGTGTGTCACTGCATCGGTTTTATCTGCATTCAGCCGCTCCAGTTCTAGATCAACCGCGGCAATATCTTCTTCAACCGCTTCATCCCACAGATGGATTTGTTTTGCCGTTAAGTGTTCATTCTTTTGGGCGAATTTGTGCTTTTTAAACAGCGCCAGTTCATGCTCGTATTTTTGAGTGAGAATAGAAAGATGTTGAACTTTGGCATCCAATTGCTGGTTTGATTTTTCTAACTCTTGATTTGATTCTGCCAGAGACTGATGCTGCATTGCCAACTGTCTGGTGAATTCCAGCAGTTGTTCATGGGTCAGTTGGCTTAAGTCAGGCAGCGTATTCATGACCGCAGTATGCCTGAGGTCATGAGAAGAATGAAATAGAACGTTTGGAGAATAGCAGAATGGAACAGTCTGGTTTAAAGCATCGTCACCACCTGCTGTCGTCCAATGCGCTGCCAAGGTAAACCCTGGATCAGTGCCTGTAACTGTTCCGGACTTATCGCCATGCTTTCACCCTGGTGAACCTGCGCCCAGTGGAATTTTCCCTGTTCCAGCCGCCGGGCACACAGCCAGATGCCCAGTCCATCATGTACCAGCACTTTCATGCGATGGCCACGTTTATTACAGAACAGGTAAGCACAATGCGGTTTGATGTAGCCAAAGGCTCTCACCACCTGAGCCATGACAATATCCATCCCTGCTCGCATATCCAGAGGTTGGGTAGAAAGCCAGATTTCATCAATGCGGATCATGTTGCAAGTGCCTTGAGTAATTCTGCTAAAGCAGATATTTCTGATACTTGCCATTTCAAGCCAATTTCTGCTTTTGAGTGGGGTAAAGTAATTTGAACCTTTAACATGTCAGTAGGAGTAGGATCTAATGGTGCAGAGCAAGATAAGGCAATAAATGCAGGTTTATTCGGTAGTGGTGAGCGATCATTCCCTGGCTTAGCATCAATTAAGCGAATCCATTTGGATACAAGATTTGTATTCAATCCATGTTGCAAAGCGACCGAAGCAATTGAAACGTCCGGTGCTTTACAAGCCTGAACGATCTGCTGTTTAAATTCAGCACTGTATGTTCTTCGTTTTTTCGCAAGAGATGCGATGGATGTCTGGTGATTTGTAGTCATAAATTTTAGTCCCCACTTGTTTTTAAGTGTGGACTAAATTAAGGCTTATAGGATGAATTCAGAAGGTGTGTTCAGCGGACGCTTAC
>NZ_JAKTIG010000045.1:0-127708 GCF_027855145.1 Acinetobacter sp. AOR18_HL | reverse complement strand
TTATGCAGTTACTTTCGCAACAACACCAGCACCTACAGTACGACCACCTTCACGGATCGCAAAACGTAGACCTGGGTCCATTGCGATTGGGTGGATTAATTCTACTGACATTTCAACGTTGTCGCCTGGCATAACCATTTCAACGCCGTCTTGTAATTGGATTGCACCAGTTACGTCAGTTGTACGGAAGTAGAACTGTGGACGGTAACCATTTAAGAATGGAGTGTGACGACCACCTTCTTCTTTAGAAAGTACGTATACTTCTGCGTCGAATTTAGTGTGCGGCTTGATTGTACCTGGTTTAGCAAGTACTTGACCACGTTGTACGTCTTCACGCTTAGTACCACGAAGTAAGATACCACAGTTCTCACCTGCACGGCCTTCGTCAAGAAGTTTACGGAACATTTCTACGCCAGTTACAGTTGTTTTAACTGTATCTTTAATACCAACGATCTCTACTTCTTCACCAACTTTAACGATACCAGCTTCTACACGGCCTGTTACTACAGTACCACGACCAGAAATTGAGAATACGTCTTCGATTGGCATTAAGAATGCTTTGTCGATAGCACGTTCTGGTTCTGGGATGTAAGAGTCAAGCGCTTCAACAAGAGCAAGAACTGAAGACTCACCATATTGACCAGCATCGCCTTCCAACGCTTTAAGCGCAGAACCACGGATAACTGGAGTGTCATCACCAGGGAAGTCATAAGTAGAAAGAAGTTCACGAACTTCCATTTCTACTAATTCAAGTAATTCTTCATCATCAACAAGGTCACACTTGTTCAAGAATACGATGATGTAAGGTACACCAACCTGACGAGAAAGAAGGATGTGTTCACGAGTTTGTGGCATTGGACCGTCAGTCGCAGCACACACAAGGATCGCGCCGTCCATCTGAGCAGCACCAGTAATCATGTTTTTAACGTAATCGGCGTGGCCCGGGCAGTCAACGTGCGCGTAGTGACGAATTGGAGAATCGTATTCTACGTGTGAAGTATTAATTGTAATACCACGTGCTTTTTCTTCAGGTGCTGAGTCGATTTGTGAGTAATCTTTCGCTTCACCGCCGTAAGTTTTTGCACAGATAGTTGCAATCGCAGCAGTTAAAGTTGTTTTACCATGGTCAACGTGACCGATTGTGCCCACGTTTACGTGTGGCTTATTACGTTCAAACTTGGCTTTAGCCATGATGATCTTCCTTTATAAACTACTCATGGAGGGTCACCCCATGAGCACTTGGTTTTTAACTAAGAAATTAGTTTGGGCTTATAGTAATCGAAAGATTACTCGTCGTCACCTTTTTTACCGCCAGCTTGGAATTTAGCGATGATGCCTTCAGCCACGTTACGTGGAGTTTCAGCATATTTAGCAAATTCCATAGAGTAAGTCGCACGACCTTGAGACATAGAACGCATTTGAGTCGCGTAACCAAACATCTCAGCAAGAGGAACTTCTGCACGAATTGCTTTTGTTCCACCAGGAAGATCGTCCATACCTTGAACCATACCACGACGACGGTTTAAGTCACCCATGATATCGCCCATGTAGTCTTCTGGAGTTTCTACTTCAACTTTCATGATAGGTTCAAGAAGGATAGGATCCGCTTTCATGAAACCATCACGGAAGGCATAAGAACCTGCCATTTTGAACGATAATTCGTCAGAGTCGACGTCATGGTAAGAACCGTCGAATAATGTCGCTTTAATACCAACAACAGGGTAACCAGCTAATACACCATTCTTCATACGTTCTTGAATACCTTTGTCAACCGCGCCAAAGAATTCTTTAGGTACTACACCACCAACAACTTCTTCAACGAATTGGTATTCTTTACCAGCTTCTTCAACATCAAGCGGTTCAAGACGTACATATACGTGACCAAACTTACCTTTACCACCAGTTTGACGTACGAACTTACCTTCTTGTTCAACAGACTTTTTGATCGTTTCACGGTAAGCAACCATTGGTTTACCAATGTTAGCTTCAACACCGAATTCACGCTTCATACGGTCAACAATGATGTCAAGGTGAAGTTCACCCATACCAGCAATAATTGTCTGACCAGATTCTTCGTCTGTACGAACACGGAACGATGGATCTTCTTTAGCCAAACGACCTAAAGCGATAGACATTTTTTCTTGGTCTGCTTTAGTTTTTGGTTCAACAGCCAATGAAATTACTGGCTCTGGGAATTCCATACGCTCAAGAGTAATGATGTTTTTCTCATCACATAATGTATCACCAGTTGTAACGTCTTTAAGACCTACACACGCTGCGATATCACCTGCACGGATTTCATCAAGATCTTGACGTTCGTTCGCATGCATTTGCACGATACGACCGATACGTTCACGCTTAGCTTTAACTGGGTTATAAACCGGATCACCTTGTTTAAGAACACCAGAGTAAACACGTACGAATGTTAAGTTACCTACGAATTTGTCGTTCATGATTTTGAACGCAAGTGCAGAGAACGGAGCTTCGTCAGATGCTTCACGAGACGCTTTAGTTTCGTCTTTGTCGTCAAGGATACCTTCGATCGCTTTAACTTCTGTAGGTGATGGTAAGAATTCAATTACAGCATCCAACATACGTTGAACACCTTTGTTCTTGAACGCAGAACCACAAAGCATTACTTGAATTTCAGAAGCTAATGTACGAGCACGTAAACCAGCGATGATGTCTTCTTTAGAAAGATCACCTTCTTCTAGGTACTTGTCCATTAATTCTTCAGAAGCTTCAGCCGCAGCTTCAACCATTTTTGTACGCCATTCGTTAGACGTATCAACTAGGTCAGCTGGGATATCAGCATATTCAAACTTCATACCTTGAGATGCTTCATCCCAGATAATCGCTTTCATTTCGATAAGGTCAACAACACCCTGGAATGTATCTTCAGCACCAATTGGCACAACGATAGGAACAGGATTACCACCTAAACGAGTTTTAACTTGCTCAACAGCACGGAAGAAGTTTGCACCAGTACGGTCCATCTTGTTCACGAATGCTAAACGAGGCACTTTATATTTGTTCGCTTGACGCCATACAGTTTCAGACTGAGGTTGTACACCACCTACAGCACAGTAAACCATGCACGCACCGTCAAGAACACGCATAGAACGTTCAACTTCGATTGTGAAGTCTACGTGTCCCGGGGTGTCAATTACGTTGATACGGTGTTGTTCGAATTGGTTACCCATACCAGACCAGAAACAAGTCGTAGCAGCAGAGGTAATTGTAATACCACGCTCTTGCTCTTGTTCCATCCAGTCCATTGTTGCTGCACCGTCGTGTACTTCACCAATTTTGTGAGATACACCTGTGTAGAACAAAATACGTTCAGTTGTAGTTGTTTTACCTGCGTCAATGTGCGCAGAAATACCGATGTTACGGTAACGAGTAATTGGGGTTTGGCGAGCCATGATGTCTACATTCCTAAATGTTATATTTAAAACAGGACGCACCAATTAAATTGATGCGCGCGAATATCCAAACAGGCAACTTAAATACCTGCAAAGCCCCCACTTTGATAGAGAGCAATGTTGAATCGAGCTGCTGTACGCATGAATATTCTCCTGAATAAGGCCTGTTTTATCCGCTTAGAAACGGTAGTGAGAGAAGGCTTTGTTAGCTTCAGCCATACGGTGCACATCTTCACGTTTTTTGATTGCTGCACCTTTACCTTCAGCTGCATCAAGCAACTCACCAGCAAGACGTAAAGCCATCGTTTTTTCAGAACGCTTAGCAGCAGCATCTACTAACCAACGCATAGCTAAGGCAGTACGACGGGATGGGCGCACTTCCATAGGTACTTGATAAGTAGCACCACCAACACGGCGTGCTTTTACTTCAACCATAGGACGAACTTTTTCAAGAGTAGTCTCGAAAAATTCAACTGGGTCTACTTTGTTTTTTTCTTGAACGCGTTCTAAAGCACCGTAAACGATACTTTCTGCAATAGATTTTTTACCATCTTGCATTACGTGGTTCATGAATTTAGCGATTGTTTGGCTGCTAAATTTTGGATCTGGAAGGATCTCACGAGCAGCGACTACGCGACGTCTTGGCATTTTAATACACCTAATAATATGACACTTCAGGATGATCCAGCAGTTTGTACAAGTGTCATGTACACGACGCTGGCCTTACTATACGTCGCTTGAATTACAAATCTATGAAGAATTCAAACAAGCGAAACGCTAAAGGGCTTATTCGACTAGTTTCCTAGAATTACTTCTTAGGACGCTTAGTACCGTATTTAGAACGTGATTGATTACGATCTTTAACACCAGCACAGTCTAATGAACCACGAACGGTATGGTAACGTACACCCGGTAAGTCTTTAACACGACCACCACGGATAAGAACAACACTGTGCTCTTGTAAGTTATGGCCTTCACCACCGATGTAGCTAGATACTTCAAAACCTGAAGTTAAGCGAACACGGCAAACCTTACGCATAGCTGAGTTAGGTTTTTTAGGTGTAGTTGTATAAACACGTGTACAAACACCACGACGTTGTGGACAAGCCTTCAACGCAGGAACTTTGGATTTTTCAACCAAAGTCGTACGACCCTTACGGATCAACTGATTCGTTGTTGCCATATGGCAATTCTCCCGTTATTAAAAAACCTTAAAAAGAAAATACCTCTTTTTAAGGGCACATAATTGTAAGCCAAGATGCAAAAATGGTCAACACGGCAATACTTACCAAATGTTGACCATATCAATGTTTGACAGCACGATTTACAAATTTAAATAGAGGCTATTTTTACTTTTTAAACCTTCACTTTGTAAGCGTATTGTTAAGAGTATTTTTTATCTTCTAATATCTCGTCATCATCCTCTGGTGTTAGAGCAGGCTTTTGTTCAGTATGCTCATGTTCTGTCACATGTTTGTCAGCAAGTTTTTCTAAGCCCTTATGAACATTTTCCTGAACTTTCTCTTCACTTTTTTCGCTTTCTGTAGGTTTTAACACAATAGATACTTTCGAGATTACCTCGTGATTTTCTACTTTATGATGATGAGCAGCATGAATATTGCCATCTTCGCCTACATTTAAAAGTCTTGGGCTTGCTTTTTGAATGAGTGTAACCGCAGCATAATAAGCCTGTAGTGGAGATAAATGCTCACTTGGATGTTCGTTTAAATAATGTCTTGCAGCTCCAAAAATTGCCTGAGCTTTATGTCCTACATCTTCTTGTAATTTCCAGCTATATACTGCACTTAAAACAGCCCCTGCAACTGGAATAAACTTACCAAAAGCTGAAAGTTTAGGAATACGATTTAACCATTCCCATTTAAACTCCCCTTCTTCATCTGTTAGCCAGCTCTTTAAAGTATCTATATCTGTGGTTGAACCTAATACTTGCTGAAATTGATGAATATCTTGAGTTTCCAACATATTTCGCAATGTTTTTAAAGCCAACAAGAGAGTTTGTTTCTCTGCAATCAGGCTAATGTCAACTTCTTTAAAAATAAACTCAACAACATCTTGGTCTGCTACCTCCAGCAGATCAAAGCCATGTGACCTTCCTGTCTGGTAAATAGTTCTTAAAACCAAAACCAATGAAACTGGAATATCTACAGCTGCACCAACAACGCCTGATACACCTGTAATTGCACCTTGTACAGTCGCAATGAGCTTGTTTTGTTCTATAAGCGCCTGACTTAGACGTTGAGAACGACCTGTATCTTTAGTTAATTCAAATAAATCTTTAGCACCGGCTTCTTCTAGGATTTTTTCAGTTAAGGTACTTTTTGAACTAAAGTCATTTAACCAATTAAATAAATGGCCTGAGATTTTTTCATCCCAATCTGGCGAAAGAAATGTAGCAACACCATTTACTTTTTTAAAATGTCGACCAAATACCTGACGTGTGACTTTTGGTAAATGTTCTCTTAGCATTTGTTGAGGACTTTCATATTGCTCAACTTCAAATGGGCTTTTTGTTCTCGATCTACCTTCAACAGTTTTTCCAGTTGGGATTGGTTCAATTACCTTACTGACGTCACCTGATTGGTTCTGTTGCAAGATACTCAATCCTGTAGAACTGAGCTTTTTAGCCACTCCGAAGACCTGAGAAAACAAATTGTCAGATTGATTATTATTAAATTTTGTCATCAAGTACCTCGATTTTTTAATTTATCTAATTAGAGATAAATACTAGGTGGAATGTGGATTTATCTCAACTTGAATGTGTGTATTTTAGTTAACCCTAAATGCAACATACTATGTATTTGGTTATTTTTTTTAAATGTAAAATTGTCATAAAGATTTGCCATAAGAAATAAAAATCCTTTCTGCTATCATGTTAACAACGAAAAACATGAGTCCCGTTTTCTTACAGCTATATTCTCCTATTCATTTTCATAGCTGTTGAACACGATAGACTCTTAAATATCACCATAAAGGGACCTGTAGATGAAACGTGTTGTAATCACTGGTATGGGTATTAACTCATGTATCGGTAACTCTTTAGAAGCAGTTACTCATTCACTTCAAAATGGAATCTCCGGGACACGTTTTAACCCAACTTATGCTGAACTCAATTTTAAAAGTCATGTCAGCGCTGCTGCAGAACAAGACTTTGATAATATCGACCGTAAATTAAAACGCTTCATGGGCGTATGTGCGATGTATGCATACAACGCTGCTGTAGCTGCAGTTGAACATGCAGGCCTTACTCCTGAACAACTTGCTGGTAATCCACGTTATGGTATTGCAGGTGGTTCAGGTGGTGGCTCAACTGCTTCTGTTGTTGAAATGACAGAATTATTAGAGACTAAAGGCGCACGTAAAGTGGGTCCATTCTTCGTACCACGTAACATGTCAAACACCATTACTGCAAACGTAGGTGTTGCATTTAAACTACAAGGTATTTCACATACTATTACAAGTGCTTGCGCAACTTCTGCAGATGCAATTGGTTATGCGTACAACTTAATTCAACTTGGCAAACAAGACCTTATGCTTGCTGGTGGCGGTGAAGAAGATCACTGGTCTCAAAGTTTATTGTTTGATGCAATGGGCGCACTTTGCTCGAAATATAACGACTCTCCAGAAACAGCATCTCGCCCATATTCAGCAGACCGTGACGGCTTCGTTATTGCTGGCGGTGGTGGTTTCGTAGTACTTGAATCACTTGAGCACGCGCAAGCACGTGGTGCGAACATTTTAGCTGAAGTAGTAGGTTATGCTGCGAACAGTGATGGCGCGGACATGGTTGCTCCAAGTGGTGAAGGTGCTACACGTTGTGTATTAATGGCACTTGAAGAAGCTAAGCAACATGGTGTAGAGAAAATTGACTATGTAAATACACATGGTACTTCTACTCCAGCTGGTGACATTACAGAACTTAAAGCAATGGAACGTGCATTTGGTGAAGGTAACGTACCTCCTCTTAGCTCAACCAAATCTATGACAGGTCATAGCTTGGGTGCAGCTGGTGTACAGGAGGCTATTTACTCTGTGCTAATGATGCAAAATGACTTTATTGCACCAAACATCAACGTGACTGAACTTGATGAAGGCGCAAAACCTTTCGATATCGTACTTGAAAAACGTGATGCAAAATTGAATACTGTAATGAGTAACAGTTTTGGCTTTGGCGGTGTTAACGCTTGCCTTATTTTCAAGAAGTGGGATGCATAATCCCACCTAGGATTATCGATGGATGCACCTTCTGATGCTTTTTTGTGGGTAAAAGCATTACATATTATTGCCGTGGTTTGCTGGTTCGCTGCTTTGTTCTACTTACCACGTCTATATGTTTATCATGCTATGAGTGAAGATGCTGCAAGTCATCAACGCTTTGAGGTAATGGAACGCAAGTTGTATCGTGGAATTATGTGGCCTTCGATGATTGCTACATTAATTACCGCCCATTTCCTTGTAGAGTGGGGTGATGCAACTCGACATTACCATCAAGCGACTTGGTTTTACCTCAAAGTTGGATTAGTGGCTTTATTAGTGATTTATCATTTGGTATGTGGCTATTATCGTAAAAAGCTCATCGGAAATGCTCACTATAAATCACATAAGTTCTGGCGATTCTTTAATGAAATGCCAACCTTAATTTTATTTGCTGTTGTGATTTTAGTTGTTGTAAAACCTCAGTTTTAACTGGGGCTTTTGCTTTTCTTATCCAAGAATTCTTTTATTCATCCTAATAAAATGCACAATCTATTCAAACAATTATATTTTTCAAAACAGAACTATAAAATTAATCAATTCCCTACCTCTTTATTTAGCAATACCTAATCTATACTATGCTAAAGAAATAGATGAACTCATTTAATGGCAAAGCTATGCTAACTTTTAATGCCTTTAAACGCTTAATCCATACACCATTTATTCTTATTACACTTTTTATTTTCCGTCACCTAAAAAACTATCCGATTAGACATTTGACTGCTCAAGAAAAAATATTAGCGCAAATGGTTTTCGGTGACATGCTTGATTGCGAACGGCCTAAAATTATTGCTACGCGCTACCTCCCTTGGCAGAGTTGCGGTATTTTTATGGCCCCCAATGGGAATATTTATGTCAATCCTGCTGATTACAGTGAAAATTACGCTCTAGAGTCTAAGTTTATGCAGGGTATTTTTATTCACGAACTCACACATGTCATGCAATATCAAAAAGGCATTCATGTACTATTTAAAGGTGCTTTATTACAATCAGCCTATTACCTAAGCTTTAAAAGTTACAATCCCTACAAATACACCTATCACCCTGACAAGGCATTTAATACGTATAATATTGAACAGCAAGGCGAAATTGCGCGCGACATTTGTTCTGGAAAAATCCCAAATATTATCTGTTCACCTCAACTTCATTTGTAACTAAATAATCAATCCCGCTGTGAACGTAACATTTTTTGCGTAATGTAAATGAGAATTCTTATAAATCAGAAATACTTATCTAAACTATAAAAGTGGGCTTATTCAATTCAAATTATTGAAAAAAATAGAACAGACTTATTCCAAATTAGCTTGTGATAAGGCAGTATACAAACAATAAAAATAATGAAGCCTGTTTCTATTCTATACAGAAAATCTCGTTATTTTTACGCAGAAAATATGGGATTGGTATATATTATTGATCTTGACATTTTTGTTTACTATTTTAATTGTTTACTATCGTATCATACACATCGTTGAAAAATTATATTCATAAAAATCAACATTGTGTGTATCTATATTCGTTATGATCTAGGATTAGGTTTGAATGAAAAGTTTTAAAGTTGCCCTTGCTCAGTTTTCTCCGCATATTGGCAATATTGACTCAAACACCCAAAAGATGATTGAGCAAGTAAATCAGGCGAAAAAACAAGACGCTGACCTGATTATTTTTCCCGAGCTTTCTGTTATTGGTTATCCAGCTGAAGATCTATTGTTACGTCCAAATTTAAATAAACGTATGCAAAAGGCTTTTGCACAACTTGCCGAAGTTAAAGATATTGTTATGGTTTTCGGATTTGTAAACCAGACAGAAGATGGTCAACGTTATAATTCTGCTGCTGTCATGAAAGACGGTCAAGTTTTGGGTGTTTTTAACAAACACAATTTACCAAACTATGGCGTCTTTGATGAAAAACGCTATTTCCAAAAAGGCCATCAGCATTTGGTGTTTGAATATCTTGGACATAAATTTGGTGTATTAATTTGTGAAGATATCTGGTCAATTAATACGGTCAAACAGTTGAGCCAATTAAATGTTGATACAGTTCTTGTACTCAACTCATCACCATATGAAGTCGGCAAACCACAACACCGTATACAGACCTTAAGTGAACTTGCAAAACAACTTCATCTAAATATTGTTTACGTTAACCAAGTGGGCGGACAAGACGATTTAATTTTTGATGGTACAAGTTTTGTCAGTAATCAAAATGGTGAGATTGCTTTACAAGCACCGAGCTTTAAAGAAGACATTTATATTGCTGAATTTGACCGTGATACAAAGTTATATAAAGTCACTGAATCTGCTCCTGCATTAGAAACATTTGCAGAAATCTATCAAGGTTTAGTCATGGCAACTCGTGACTATGTAGAGCGCTCAGGCTTCCCAGGTGTGATTCTGGGTCTTTCTGGTGGTATCGACTCTGCCCTTACACTTGCGATTGCTGTTGATGCAATCGGTGCAGAAAAAGTGCAAGCTGTAATGATGCCTTATACTTACACTTCTCAAATTAGTGTAGAAGATGCGGCTGAACAAGCTCGCCGTATGGGTGTGACTTTCGGTATTGCTGAAATTCACTCAATCGTAAATAGCTTCATGCAAACCCTGTATCCTTTCTTTGGTAATTCACCAGCTGATGCAACTGAAGAAAATTTACAAGCGCGTGCTCGTGGCACATTGCTTATGGGTTTATCAAACAAGTTTGGTAATTTAGTCCTTGCTACAGGGAATAAATCTGAACTTTCAGTTGGCTACTGTACGCTTTATGGCGATATGGTTGGTGGCTTTGCGGTTCTAAAAGATGTTTATAAAACTATCGTATTTGAATTAGCAAAATACCGTAACAGCTTAAGCGAAACCCCTGTGATTCCTGAGCGTGTGATTACCCGCCCACCTTCAGCAGAACTTCGCCCAGATCAAAAAGACCAAGACTCTTTACCAGCATATGATGTATTGGATGCCATCCTTTACGCATACATTGAAGAAGATTTAGGTCAGGCCGACATTATTGCCAAAGGTTTTGATAAAGAAGTTGTTGAAAAAGTCATCCGTTTAGTTGATCGTAATGAGTACAAACGTCGTCAAGGTGCGATTGGCCCGAGAATTACCTCTCGTGCATTTAGTCGCGAACGACGTTATCCGATTGTCAACGGTTGGACAGCGAATGACTGAGCAGAAAAACTCATCAAAAACTACAGCACTTGCTCAAGCACTTTTGCTTGAGCAGGTGGAATTTTTCAAAAAACAATTATCTATAGAAAACTCACCTATTTATTTCCAGCAGTTCATTCAGTTGTTTATGCAACATGCTGACGAAATCAAGCTACATGAAGTTGTTGATTTAGAGCAACTACAAGCCGTTGTGAAACGCTATGCTTTTAAAATGCAGCTAGGTGCTGGTTTACTTGAGTTTATTGGGGAAATCGCGCAGCGTATTTATTTATCTGCTATGAAGTCTCCAATTCAGTTACAAGACTTGGTCTCTGACCACCAATTTGAAATGTGGCTTTCTAAATTTTTAGAAATGGAACATATTCCTCATTATCTTAATCAGTTTTTAAGAACTAGCCCTTCTGTACAACAGCTTTGCCAATATATTGCAACCTCGACTCTAGAACAAAAATTACCAAAACTTCTAACTGCATCTAGAGTAGATGACTACCATTTTGAATGGCAACATAAGCTCAAAAAATTCTCTTTTTTACAACAACAACGCCTCGAGCATAAACTTGAAACTTGGATTGCCAGTTTTATTCATGAGCAACTTACAGAATTAAGTCTTTTATCGAGTGAAGATTTAGAAAGTCTAGTACGTCATGTTTGGGAAGATATTAGACATAAAAAAATGTATGAATTTATGAAACAGCTCACTCCTCTCGATGTAGAAGAGTTCTTTGTTTTAATTTACGAATACTGGAAAGAATTACGCCAATCGCAATTTATGCAAGATCTGATTTTGTATGGTGTCGAAGTTTTTTATGACTTTTATAAAGATCAGAGTTTATTTGAAGTATTAAGTGAGATTGGATTAACCGAAAGCGACTTACAAACAGAAGCTTTACGTTTTTATCCGAAGGTTATGGATGCCTTTAATGAACACGGTATTTTAGAACCATTACTTCAAGCGCTTTTAGCTCCTTTTTATCAAAGCTCAAAAACACTCGATATGATTGAAAAACATTTTAATGAGTAAAAAATAGATAAAAAGAAACCACGCAGGAGCGTGGTTTTTAAAATGGTGGCTATGACGAGACTTGAACTTGTGACCCCCGCATTATGAGTGCGGTGCTCTAACCAACTGAGCTACATAGCCGTAAACTGTGTGCGCATTATCTATAGTTCTGTATAGCAGGTCAATAGGTAAAAACCCTTAATGCCCATCAATTGAACAAATAAGATTCAGATCATCATTATTTGTTCTTTTTTTAGCATTTTTTGCTTTAAACAATTGATCGGCCACAGAAATATATTAAAGATCTAATACTAGTTTTTTACCTTTAGCTCTCGACACACAAATCATCATGCTCTTCTGTGAAGCCTTTTCTGCATCACTTAAGTATTGATCAAAGTGATCTGCTTCGCCTTCTAAAATAGCAGTTTCACATGTACCACAAACCCCTTCTCGGCATAGACATTCCACATCAATATTTAATGTTTCAATAGCTTGTAAAATCGTCTGATTACTTTGTACTTCAATTTCTTGATTAGATTTGGCAAGTACCACTGTAAATGCTTCACCATCTTCAGGAACTGTTGAGGCAAATTGTTCCCAGTGAATGTATTCATCGCGGTAACGGTGCTTATTACAGCAATCAATCACAGCATCAATCATGGGTTTCGGTCCACAAACATACACATGTGTGCCTTTAGGTTGTGATGAAATCAGTTCATCCAGCTTCAATGAGCAACCTTCTGAGTCAACATAGCTAAATACATGTTCTGCATGTTTCTGCTTTAACTCATCTAACAAAGCCGCATGTTCAGGCGAGCGATAAGCATAATGTAGCTCAAAATCTGCACCGCGTGCTGCAAGCTCATCCATTTGAGGCAAGAATGGTGTAATGCCAATTCCACCTGCAATTAAAATATGTTTATTCCCTGTTTCGGCTAATGGAAATAAATTTTTTGGTTCTGAAATCTGAATTTCACAGCCTTCATTGCATTGATCATGCATAAACACTGAACCACCCTTACCTTCCACATCTTTACGAACGCAGACTTGGTAAGTCGATAGGTCTTGTGTACAACTCATCAATGAATATGCATTTGAAAGCTGTTCATTCATTTTGACAATAATATGGCTTCCCCCACTAAATCGAGGAAAGTTCTGCCCATCTTGACGTTTGAACGTAAACCGTTTGATTAAAGGGGTTAGTTGCTCCACATGAGTAACAACCGCTGGGAACATTTCATAATGACTAGCCATATTAGAATCCTTCTTTTACCACATATTCTTGTTGTTAGGGCTTATCCTTAAAGCCCTAAACACATGTATTTAATGGTCATGAATTCTTCAAGACCATACTTTGAGCCTTCACGCCCAACACCTGATTGTTTCACACCACCAAATGGTACAACTTCATTTGAAATTGCTGTGGCATTCATACCGACCATTCCATATTCAAGCTGTTCTGATACTCGCCATAAACGTGAAATATTTTCACTATACACATAAGCAGCCAAACCAAAGATCGTGTCATTTGCTTGAGAAACGACGTCTGCTTCATCTGTAAAGCGAATAAGCGGCGCAACTGGACCAAAAATTTCTTCTTGGACAATTTCCATTGTACGGTCTACGTTCGTTAGAACCGATGGCTCATAAAAGGTTTGTCCTAAAGCATGCTGCTTACCACCGCAAGCCACCTTAGCGCCTTTGCTCACTGCATCATCAATCAACTGCTGTGCTTTTAACACTGCTTTTTCATTAATTAATGGGCCAATTTGCACGCCATCTTCAAGCCCATTACCAACTTTAAACTTTTGTACTTCTTGTACAAACTTCTCGGCAAAAGCTTGATAAATATTGTCGTGTACATAAATGCGGTTAGCACAAACACAGGTCTGGCCTGCATTACGGAACTTGGCAAAAATCGCACCTTGTACAGCTTTATCTAAATCGGCGTCATCAAACACAATCAGAGGAGCATTTCCGCCCAACTCAAGCGCTAATTTTTTAATGGTACTTGAGCACTGCTGCATCAGTAGGCGTCCCACTGGAGTTGAGCCAGTGAAGGTCAATTTTTTCACTTTTTCATGTGAAGTAAATACCGAGCCAATTTCTTGAGACTTACCAGTAACGACGTTAATCACACCCGCTGGAATACCTGCTTTTTCTGCAAGCTTCGCAATCGCTAAAGCACAATAAGGCGTTTCATTCGCTGGCTTAATCACGACCGTACATCCAGCTGCTAAAGCCGGTGCTGCTTTACGGGTAATCATGGCGATTGGGAAATTCCACGGCGTAATCGCAGCCACCACACCCACAGGTTCTTTACTGATAATAAAGCGCTGCTGGTTATTGACGGTTGGAATCACATCACCATAAATACGCTTGCCTTCTTCGGCAAACCATTGAATAAATGATGCAGCATAACGCACCTCACCTTTCGCTTCTGCCAGAGGTTTTCCTTGTTCAATAGTCATAATTAAAGCAAGTTCATCGGTATGATCGAGAACTAGTTTGTACCAAGCTAATAAAATATCTGCACGGTTTTGAGCGGTCAAAGCCTTCCAGCTTTGCAAAGCAGTATAAGCAGCTTTAACTGCTTGTGTAGCTTCAGCCGCTCCCATATTTGGAATTGTGCCAATTTCTTCGCCTGTTGCTGGGTTAGTCACTGGAACCGATGCATTGGACTGTGCAGCTAGCCATTGTCCGTTAATATAGGCTTGTTGCTGAAATAATTCTGTGCTTTGTAAACTCGACATATTATCTTCCTAACTGAAGAATCAGGTGTAAGTCATCTTTACACCTGAATAAATCCATTTGTTTTATTTGTGATGCTGCGCCACTAAATGCTGGAAGTAAGCAATACCATGCTCACTGATACCAGAGCGTTGCTTGTCGGTCATAATACGACCTTGACCACGATAACCACGTGATTTCAAACCACGTTGTACGCTTTCGACCAAGTTCAAATCTTCAGGACGGAATACATTGCGATACCACTCAATTAAGTCTTTCTGATCTTGAGTGAGTTCTTCGTTCGTGAAGTAAATATCGTAATGCTGCAAAGTCGTTTCTGCATCTACTGGGAACTCATAGATCACAGTCATGAAATTGCTGCCCGGTGGTACATTGAACATCGTGCAAGGCCAAGTCCAGAAACCGTGAAATTCAGGATCTGTTACTGATGGATCAAGCTTAAATGACTTCTCAGATGAGCGAGCAAAGCCATATTGCAATGTCCAGTTCTGATGTGTGGTATGCCAATATTTATCAACTTGTACGGAGTCAGCAAAACCAGGATGCGCTGGTCCACAGTGATAGCACTCTAGATAGTTATCAACAATCACTTTCCAGTTTGCTGGAGTTTCTGTCACAAAACGTGCTGCCAGTTTCAAATCTTTAATTACGCTACATGCTTGATTTAAACGCTCAGCAAATTCCGGAAGTTGGTCTTCTACACAAGTCGCATTTTCATCCATATTAATGAAAACAAAGCCTGCATATTCCTCAACTTTTAAAGGCACCATGCTTGAATTTTCTTTGTCAAAAGATTCGACATGGTCACAGTTACGCGCCAAGGCTAAGCTACCGTCTAGCTTAAAAGTCCAAGCATGATATGGGCAAGTAATTACATTTTTTGCTTTACCACTGCCACTTAAAAGCTCGTGACCACGATGTGGACACACATTATAAAACGCACGTAAAACGCTATCTTTACCACGAATGATGACAATATTTTCACCAATTACTTTACGGGTAATATAGTCATTCGGTTGTGCCAATTCACTGCCATGTGCAACACAAATCCAGCTTTTAGCAAAGATTGCTTCTTTCTCATGCTCAAATACTTGCGATGAAGTATAGAAAACTTTAGGGAAAGTCCATGCAACATCTGGGTTTGCGCAAAAATCTTCAGGTAATTTTTCAACTGCACTCATGTTATTACTCCATTAAATTCTTTTCGTCCAAATGACTCGATATTAAATTCATATCTTTTCGACACTGCCAAACATGCGACGTATCGCACTCAGCATGTTTTGATATAACTGTTGAACTTCAGGACAGTCACGCATCAGACGTAAACTGCCATGTAATAAACCTTTGCCTAAATGGAACTCGTTAGGGATACCTACTTGTTCCAATTTTTGGGTAAGGAAATAACCGTCATCACTTAAAGGGTCATATTCTGCAACCGCCACAAAACTTGTAGGCATATCTGAAAAATCAGTTGCCAATAAAGGTGCTAGACGTAAATCCTGCCAATCTTGTGAATTCGGTGCATACTCCTTTAAATAAAAATGCATATCTTCCGTTGTGAGTAACGGCGCATGGGCATGCTTTTGTGCGGCTGGTGTATCAAGTGCTGTAGTTAAACACGGATAAACCAAAGCCAGACCTTGAGCTTGTAAACCACTATGCTGTAGATGCACTGCAAGGGCTGCTGCTAAGTTACCGCCTGCGCTATCGCCTGCTAGAACGATATTTTCACTATCAATCTGCCAGTCAGAACCATGTTGTTTAAGCCATTGATAAACTGCTAAACAATCTTCAAAAGCTGCTGGAAAGCGATGCTCTGGTGCCATGCGGTAATCCACACCAATGACAACTGCATTTAGGTCCTGACATAAATAACTGGTAATAAACTCATGTGAATCGAGTCCACCGACCATCCAACCGCCACCATGTAAATACAACACACATGGCCAACCAGCTTCAGGTCGTTTAGTTTTTGGTGAATAGATGCGAACAGGTACAGGATGCTCTGCATTTGCAACAACTCGGTCTTCTACTTCGATCTTGCCATCACGAGGCAAAGTGTAGTGTCGACACATCGCGTCATAGGCCGCGCGGACTGAGTCAATATCTGCATCTGCTGGTGAATAAATGCTGCTCCAATACACAAGGCTTTGCATTTCTTCACTTAAAACATACGTGGTCTGTTCACATGTAGTCATTACCGTTCCCTCTAGCTGGTTTTTCTGTCCAGTTTGATTGAGCTTGCAAGCTCAAGCTGCATCCGTTTTGCATGTTCATCTTGAGTCTGGTTTAAACCAATTTCCACATCATCATAACCTTGTTGCTCAATTAAATGTGATGGGACTTTGGCATAATCCTGAATCAACCATTTCACTAAACCATAGGTTTGAATCAGAATAATCACAATGAATGGTAAAGCCGTCACAATAGTTGCTGTTTTCATTGTGTCTAAAGGTGCCTTACTAAAGATCATGGCAATTGGAACCAAAGTCAGCATGACACACCAGAACAGACGTGCGTTTGGCGATGGATCTTGCCCTTCACTTAAACCGCGTGTACATGTTGCTGAAACCGCATACCCAACCGCATCCATATGTGCTGCCAAGAACACCACCATAATGCCGAGGAAAATCCACATCATCAGCTTTCCAGCAGGTAATAGGCTGAGCAATTGACCAATTGCAACCTCACCACCCTGTTGGCTTAAGATTTGCGGTACATTTACAGCCCCATGAATAAAGCTATAAACACTGTAGTTTTCAAACACACCAAAGATGAACCAAAGACCAACACTGCCACCAATCACCATGGCAAAGATCACTTCTTTAATAGTACGACCTTTAGAAACACGTGTTACAAACAGTGCCACACCCGGTGCATATGAAATCCACCATAACCAGTAGAAAACAGTCCATTCACGAGTAAACTTGCCATCGCCCATTGGGTCGGTAAACAGACTCATATCAACAAAGTTGGTTGCCATTAACCCGAAACTCATTAATGAGTTATTCAAAATGAATTGCGTTGGACCAAAACAAAGTACATAAATCGCAAATAACACCACACCTAAGCACACCATGTGACTTAAACGTTGCATGCCCTTGTCCATACCTACATACGAACTTAGTGCGAATAGAACCGAAACACCCAAAATAATGATGACCTTGGTCATAAAGGTATTTGGAATACCCGTGAGCTGAGACAAAATATTGGTAAATGTCACGGCAGTGAGTACTAATGAAATCGTCAATGCACCAAACATGCAAAGCAAGAACATAAGATCGACTAAACGTCCAACCACGCCAGTTGATTTAAAGCCTGTCACAGCTTCAATCACAGAAGCCAAACTTAAGCCTTTGTTTTTTCTAACATGGTAGCTGTAGCACAAAGAAATTGATGCCAAAGCATAAATTGCCCATGCACTTAAACCTGAGTGAAAAAACGAGTAAGCCACGCTATATTTCAATGCTTCTGCTGACTCAGGCGGTAAGCTCAAACCCGGAGTTTGATAATAATAAGCCCAGTCCAGAAAGCCCCAGTACAATGTAGAAGACCCGATACCCGACAAGATGAACATAAAAATCCATGACATCGTGGTGTATTGAGGCTTTCCTTCACCTAGTTTGATTTTGCCGTATTTACTAAAAGCTAGACCAAAAGTAAAAATAATAGCTAAAAAAGCAAACAGTAATACTGGGGTGGTAAATACCGATGTCGTCCACTGCATCCATGTTGCAGCAATCTTTATCGACTCTTGCGAATAAATCGCCAAACCAGCAACTGAAATAAATACAAACAGTAAACTGGTTACGGCAAGAACTTTATCCGTATAAATTTTTGTGTTTTGATTATCCATATCCATACATCCATTTTTGGATGGCGTTATTCCATAGCGAACACGTCCATTTTAATTTGGGCTACACATGATGCAATTGCATCTCCTACCTCATAAGTTTTTGCCTGACCGCCGATATCGGCTGTCTTTGGCCCATTAATTAATACATTCTCAATCGCCTGCATAATGTCCTGACCTGCTTGAATGCAGCGTTCATCATCTTCGCCAAAGAATTCGAACATCATGGCACCTGACCAAATCGCAGCGATTGGGTTGGCAATTTGTTTACCGTAAATATCTGGTGCCGAACCATGTACAGGTTCAAACAATGAGGGGAATTTTCTTTCTGGGTTTAAATTTGCCGAAGCAGCTAAACCAATAGTTCCTGTACATGCCGGGCCTAAATCGGAAAGAATATCACCAAATAAATTTGATGCTACAACCACATCAAAGCGTTCAGGTTGTAAAACAAAACGAGCTGCTAAAATATCAACGTGCTGTTTATCGGCCTGAATTTGTGGATATTGTTTTGCCATCGCATCCACACGTTCATCCCAATAGGGCATGCTGACCGCAATACCATTAGACTTGGTCGCTGCTGTAATTTTTTTCGCGTCACGCTGATTTGCAAACTCAAATGCATAACGCAAAATGCGATCTACACCATGACGTGTAAATACAGCTTCTTGTAAAACAAACTCTCGATCTGTTCCTTCAAAAGCCTTACCACCAATGGCTGAGTATTCTCCTTCACTGTTTTCACGGACCACGTAGAAGTCGATATCGCCCGGTTTTTTACCTACTAGGGGACATTTAACACCCGGCATTAAGCGCACTGGACGTAAATTCACATATTGGTCAAAACCGCGACGGAACTGGAGCAGCGAACCCCATAGTGAAATATGGTCAGGTACTTTATCTGGCCAGCCTACAGCGCCAAAATAAATTGCATCATAGCCCTGCAAAGTTTCAAACCAGTCATCTGGCATCATTTTGCCGTGCTCAAGGTAGTAATCGCAGCTTGCCCAATCGAAAGCATCTAACTGAAGCTCAATACCATGCTTCTCTGCTGCTGCCTTTACAACCTTAATGCCTTCTGGTAGAACTTCTAAACCAATGCCATCGCCTGCAATCGTGGCAACTTTATATCTTTTTGCCATAAGCTTCCTTCACACCTTCGACTAATATCCTTGTATGGCTTAAACATGATGTTTTAAGCAAAAATGATCAACAACAGAACTATCACTCCAATGGACACGGATCGTGAACAATCTACCTAACCTATCGGATTTAAAGGTTTTTTGCACAGTCGCCAAACTAAAAAGTTTTGTCGAATCTGCTGAGGAACTTGGGACATCGCCAGCTTTTATTAGCAAGCGAATTAATATTTTAGAAAACACGTTAAGCTGCAAACTTTTTCATCGCAGTACACGTCATGTTAGCCTGACGGAAGATGGCAAACTCATCCTTGAGAGAGTTTCAAATATTCTTGAAGAATTTGATGAAGTCTGTGAACTGGTAAATAACCCACTCAGTACGCCTACCGGTCGTATGGATATTATTAGTAGCTTTGGTTTTGGCAGAAAGCATATTGCACCAATTCTGTCTAAATTAATGATGCTTTATCCAAAACTTCAGATTCATTTTGATACCATCGACAATACCAAAGACCTGATTCAACACAGTATTGATTTAGACATCAGAATTGGTAATGAAATTGCACCAAACATGATTGCGAAGAAGTTAGCTTCCAATTTTCGGATTTTATGTGCGGCGCCGAGTTATTTACTTAAACACGGCGTACCAGACAGCATTGAAGATTTGCAAACACATGATTGTTTGACAATTAGTGAACGCGATCAATCATCTGTGTTATGGAAATTTAGGCATGCTTCTGAAGATGTCTCAGTGCATATCAAACCACGTTTTGTTTCGAATAACGGCGAAATTATTCATCAACTTGCCATAGAAGGCCACGGGATTATTTTCCGATCAATTTGGGATGTTGCAGATGAATTAATTACAGGTCAACTCCAACACATTTTGCCCGAATATTGGCAAGATGCAGATGTTTGGGCAGTTTATCCATCACGACTCAAAAGCTCATCTAAATTGCAAACCTGTATTTTGTTTATTCAAAACGAATTGCTCAATCGTTTACAGCATGTACAAAACCTAAGTCGTGGACAACTCATTTCACCAGCCTTCAAACGAGATCCACCACCTGAAAAAGTCTTTCTATAAAAAAGCCCTAAGTGAAGTGTATTCACTTAGGGCAATAAATCGCTTTTAAATTTTAAAAATAATATCCGATTGAAAGATAAAATAATTTATCCCAATCATTACTGCTACCTTGTGCAAGGCCATCAGCCCCACCACCAACCATTGGATCATTTTTACTCATAATGTATTCACCCTGAATACCAATGGCTTTGTAATTAAAATAAACCCCTGCAATTAAGCGTTCAGAGTCTTTATAACCATTCTCATCTTTAAAGAAGCGGCTATGAGAGATATAAGGTTTAATATTTTCAAGTTTGTGAAATGGCTGAGCAAAGGTATAGTTGATTTCATTGACCAGATATTTGCCTTTATTAGCAACTTGATATGGATAGTCGAACGCACCAATCGTTGAACTATTAGGGAATAAATCGTCGCCATTCGTGACATCTTGCTTGCCCGCTAAGAACATCCATTGCCATGCTTGATATTGTGTTTGAGCAAAAACGTTCCATGACTTGCGGTGTCCATCTTCGTCTGTTCTTTTATTTTCTAAATCAGAGTACCAAACTGAACCACCTAACTCGGTCGAAAATTTTTGAGCTTTATCAAGTTCAAATTTTCTAGATCCTCGAGCAATCCACATATTCTTTTCTTCGATATTAGTACCTGTGGTTAAATCATCAGCTTCCACAAAGTTACCACTGTATCTGCTTGAGTCCTTTGAAGTTCCCTTATAATTTCCGCCATCAGTGGGATAGAATCCTAGGGTCAAATTATATTTATCATCTGCAAATTTATATTTAATCCCCAGATTATCGATATCTTCTAAACCGACAGTATTTAAAAGAGTTTCGTAATAGCTACTTCCCCAAAATTCGCCAAAGCCAAAATCAACGGGTTGTAAACCTGCCGTGATTCTCTGCTGATCAGATAATTTATAACCTCCCCAAGCTTTTTTTAGAAAAATCGCATCACACAAGCGATCATATTGATAACAACGGGCATCCGCACCTGCAATCCAATCTGGATTTTCATAACCTAGCACTAATTTAATATCAGTTAATCGCCAATCATCATTTTGAGAACCTTCATTTGCATCAACTACATAATCTTTATGCAAATAGCGGGAACGTACTGCGCCAGAAATTTTAAACTGACCAGAATCTAAAGTTGGATCTCCCCAACTTAGATCAGCCGCAGAAGCCTCTACTCCCGCCGTTAAACTTAAAATTCCTAAAAATAATAATGACCTTTTCATGTCTTCAACATCCTTGTTAAGTGTTATAAGAACATGAAGAAATTGATCTAGACAAACAATGCCATAACTATAAAGTCGGTCTTTACAAACTGTGTTTAATCAAAAAATGAGCATAAAAAAAGACCACGCAGGAGCGTGGTCTATAAAATGGTGGCTATGACGAGACTTGAACTTGTGACCCCCGCATTATGAGTGCGGTGCTCTAACCAACTGAGCTACATAGCCGAAAACTGTGCGCGCATTATCTTAACTTCTTTAACGCACGTCAAGAAAAATTTTAAATAAAATGAGGTGAAGTGAGCCTATAAGCCGGGTTCTGTCGAGGATGGTCATTCCTCTAGGCGCACAATCACTCATACGCTCAAGCGACCTACCCGAATCCAGTACGGGCCGTACCTCAGGATTCCTATTTGGTCTTGCTTCTGGTGGGGTTTACCATGCCGTGAACTGTTACCAGACACGCGGTGCGCTCTTACCGCACCCTTTCACCCTTACCTCACGAATGAGGCGGTCTACTCTCTGCTGCACTTTCCGTCGGCTTTCACCGCCCAGGCGTTACCTGGCACCCTGCCCTATGAAGCCCGGACTTTCCTCCCCTGCTTCAGTCACGAAGACCTCCACAGCAGCGACCATCCAGCTCACTTCAGGGGCGCATATTAACAAATTTATTTACTAATTGCTTGTGCTTTTTTGAGCAATTAATTTTTTGTATTTGTCGAATAGCTCATCTTCCGTCTCCACATGCTGCGGATCTTTAGGAATACAGTCCACTGGACAAAATAACTGACATTGCGGTTGGTCATGATGACCAACGCATTCAGTGCATAAATCCGGATGAATTTCATAAATCACTTCACCCATGAAAATAGCTTCATTTGGGCAAACTGGTTCACAAACATCACAGTTTATGCATTCATCGGTGATATATAACGACACTTTACCAACCTTGTTGATGTTTACGTTCAAAGGCCTCAACCACAGCTTGCGGAACAAACTTGGTTACATCCCCTTTTAAACGAGCAATTTCCCGAATCAATGTCGAAGAAATAAATGAATACTGCTCAGATGGCGTTAAAAATACTGCTTCAAAATGTGGGTCAAGTTGACGGTTCATATTGGCAAGTTGAAATTCATATTCAAAATCAGAAACTGCTCTTAAACCACGAAGTACTGCTGTTGCCTTCTGCTCTTTGAAAAAATTAACTAGCAACCCATCAAAGCCGACAAATTCAACATTTGATAAATGGCTGAGTGATGTTTGGGCCAGTTCAACTCTCTCTTCTAGACTGAACAAAGGGTTTTTATGATGTCCAATTGCAATTGCTACTACAACCTCATCAAACATTCTTGATGCTCTAGTAACTAAATCAACGTGTCCATTCGTGATGGGGTCAAATGTTCCAGGATAAATTACACGCGTTTTAGACATCCGCTAGTACTCTAATTGTATTGTGAACCTATTTTAGCAAAAGTTATACATGAGGCGAAATATTGACGTGCAGGAAAAACTTCACCTTAGCATCAGTTTACGGCACAATAGGGGCAATTGTGGAAGTTTGAATTATGGCGAAAGCAACAGTAGTGAAAAAACATAATGGTGGAACCATCGCACAAAACAAACGTGCCCGCCATGATTATTTTATCGAAGAAAAATTTGAAGCTGGTATGTCTTTACTCGGCTGGGAAGTAAAGTCTTTACGTGCTGGTCGCATGAGTTTGACAGAAAGTTATGTCATTTTTAAGAATGGTGAAGCGTTTTTATTTGGTGCACAAATTCAACCGCTCCTTTCAGCATCTACTCATGTAGTACCTGAAGCTACACGTACACGTAAATTATTATTATCACGCCGAGAACTAGAAAAGCTAACAGGTTCAGTTAACCAAAAAGGTTACTCATGTGTTCCTTTAGCATGTTACTGGAAAGGTCACTTGGTTAAACTTGAAATCGCGCTTGTGAAAGGTAAACAGCTTCACGACAAACGTGCGACTGAAAAAGATCGCGATTGGCAGCGTGATAAAGCTCGTATATTTCATAAGTAATTAAATAAAAAGCCTCTTTTTAGAGGCTTTTTTATATCGCGGAATTTATTAATTTAATCTATATAAGAGTCCAGCAATATATTCGCCAAACCATTTAGCTGTATCTAAATCACCTTGTGGAGGAGTAATTTCAACAGGTGCATTATCTGACTGCGTCATTAAACCTAAACAACTCGATAATCGATTTAAATCTTTTTCACTATGCCCAGTCGTCATTAAAGGTAAACCTGACCAAAGCATGCCATGTTGCATCGCAAAAATATTTAATTGTTGTAATACCGCTAATTTATCGCCGCTTAGACCACCTGAGTTTGCAAAGCCAGCTGCAAGTTTGCCTTGCCACAAACGCTCTTTCCAACGTTTAGAAGTACTGTCCATAAACTTTTTAAAGTCGGCAGTCATACTTCCCATATAAGTAGGCGAACCAAAAATAATACCATGCGATGCATCAAGCGCATCCCAATCAATATGTTCAATATTCATTAAATGTACTTTTACACCCATCACCTCTGCCCCAGCAGCAATAGCGGAAGCTACCTTCGCGGTATGACCATATGGACTGTGGTAGACAATAGAGAGATGTTTTTCAGGCAAAGACATAAGATTAAAATTTTGAGCGATTTTTTCTATTTTATCATTTTATTAACACTTGCTAAACCTTCATCTATAAATATGAAATATAAGGTTTTCACTAGTACATACTATAGAAATATTTTCAAATTAAATAAAAAACTCTCCTATTTTTAATAAATATAAAATAAGAGAGTCATTTAAGGAAGTTATCAAAACTTACATAAAAACAAACGTAGCCATACGTCCTGTCTTCGCATCACGACGATAAGAAAAATACTCATCACCCTGTTGATAAGAACATTGATCTCCACCTAAGACTTGCTGTACACCTAGACTTTGCAAAATAAAACGAGCAATGGCATATAAGTCTGCATGAAATTTATTTGGAGCCACGCCCTCAACAAAAGCTGTTTCCAACTCTGGATATTTATCACAAAAAGCAGTTTTTACTTCGGCCCCAATTTCAAAACAAGGTTGACTGATTGCAGCTCCTAACCATGCCCAAGTTGGAGGATTTTGCATAGCCGTAACTGTATTTTCAATAATGCCACCTGCTAAACCACGCCAACCGGCATGCAAATTAGCAACTTCACTGCCTTCAGCATTTCCCAACACGACAGGTAAGCAATCAGCCGTCATCATCATTAAAGCATGGCCTTTTGTTTGGGTGACCAAACCATCGCCAATTAAAGCTTTAAAAGGAGTTTGTTCATTTACAGTATGGCAAATCGTACTATGCGTTTGAGTCATCCATGTCATTTTTTTAACACCAAATTTCGCAAACTCATCTAACAATATCATTCGATGCTGTTGAACACGTTGTGCCTCATCTTTGACATGTAAAGCCAAATTAAAGCCAGATAATTCAAGTTGATCCGTTGGTAATGCCAAAGGATGTTGAACACGTGTCTGCCCTACAAATACGCCTTGAGGTAAACCTTGAACAAATTCCATATGCACGTCCTTAATATGCAGCGTTTTCTGAACGCAACACATTCACTAAATGTGTAAAATCTTCAGGCCACGGCGCTTCAAACAGCATTTCTTCACCAGTACGAGGGTGTTTCAAGCCCAATTTCGCTGCGTGCAATGCCTGACGTTTAAAACCACGTAAAGTTTCAATGAGCAACTCAGATGCACCAGCTGGCACACGTACACGGTTCATATAAACCTGATCGCCAATCAAGCCATAACCAATATAACTAAAATGCACACGGATCTGATGTGTTCGTCCTGTTTCAAGACGAGCTTGTACACGGGTAAAATCTTTAAAACGTTCTTTTACATTGTAGTGAGTTACTGCATCTCGTCCACCCGGTAAAATTGCCATTTTCACACGGTCAACTGGGTGGCGTTTGATTGGTTCATCAATCGTACCGCCAGCAATAATATTTCCATAAACAACCAAATCATATACACGGTAAACCGTTTTATTTGCCAACTGTTTACTTAAAGAAAATTGAGCTTCTAGGCTTTTAGCAACAACCAGTAAACCGCTGGTATCTTTATCAATACGGTGTACTAAACCAGCGCGCGAAAGTTCTGCCAATTTTGGGAAATGGTAAAGCAAAGCATTCACTAAAGTTCCAGAACTATTGCCTGCTCCTGGATGTACCACCATGCCTACTGGCTTATTAATGACTAAAATATCATCGTCTTCATAGACAATATTAAGTGGAATATTTTCAGGTTGACTCGTCGTCTGGGCTTCGAGCTCTACTTCAAGCGTAAGTAGCTCTGTTCCTTCACAACGGTGCTTAGGCTTGACAATGTTACCATTCACCAACAGATGGCCATCCTTCAACCATTGCTTGAGCTTTTCACGCGAAAACTCGCTCCACACCAAAGCTGCTACCTGATCGATACGTTGTCCCAGATAGGTTTCATCTAGCTGAACTTGCAACGATAAACGTGTTGCAGTTGTATCAGAAGTATGGTTATCTGCATCCTCAGAATCTTCAAGTAAATTGAAGTCGGTTTCAGAGAAGTTTGTGTTTGAAGATTGTGCTGAAGTCATTTGATCATTGAGATAAAAGTGGTTTAATAGCGCAATTGTAGCTCATTGCCCAACATAACAGAGGAGTTTTTATGTCGCTACCACGTTATAAAATTACGATGCTTGCCTTATCTTTAGGCGTAGCGTCTGCATTTGTGGGCTGTAGCAGCAATCCAAGTAAAAAAGAAGTGGTCGATACTGGCCCTCAATCTAGTGAACAAGCTTACTTCGAAAAGGCCCAAAAGTCGCTTGACCGTGGTCAATATCTTGATGCGACCAAGTCTTTAGAGGCAATCGATACTTATTATCCGACTGGACAATACGCTCAACAAGCACAACTTGAACTTCTATATTCGAAATTTAAACAAAAAGATTATGAAGGCGCCATTGCCTTAGCAGAACGTTTTATTCGTTTAAATCCTCAACATCCAAATGTGGATTATGCTTATTATGTTCGTGCTGTTGCCAATATGGAGCAAAACTACGACAGTTTGATGCGTTATACTTCTTTGCAACAGTCACATCGTGATGTGAGTTATTTAAAAGTTGCGTATCAAAACTTTGTTGATTTAATTCGTCGTTTCCCAAGTAGCCAATATTCTGTCGATGCTGCTCAGCGTATGAAATTCATTGGGCAAGAACTTGCCGAAAATGAAATGACTGCTGCCCGCTTCAACGTTAAACGTAAAGCTTGGATCGCCGCTGCAGAACGTTCGCAATGGGTGATTGAACACTATCCACAAACACCTCAAATTCCAGAAGCTTTAGCTACTTTGGCATATAGCTATGACAAGTTAGGTGATAAAGCTACTTCGCAACAATATATTGAAGTTTTAAAGCTTAATTATCCAAGCCTTGTGAAAAAAGACGGCACAGTTAACATGCGTGCTGCTCGTAAAGAAGGTAACTGGATCAACCGTGCAACTTTAGGTATCTTCGGTCGTGAATCGACTGCTGCAACGCCAGAGAGCACAACTGAAGCAGAAGCTCCAAAACGTGGTTTCCTCAACCGTGTTAGTTTTGGTTTAATTGGTAATTCAGATAAAGAAGAAACTGAAGCACCAGAACAAACACCTGTTGAAGCTCCTAAGTCTGAACGTAGTTGGACAAACCGTTTAAGCTTCGGTTTATTAGACAAACCTGAGTCACAAGCAGCAGAAAATACAACTGTTGCACCAGCTGTAACCTCTACTGAAGCTTCAACTGATGTTCAATCAGATGAGGCAGCACAAGGTGCAGATGACGCTGCTCAATAAGTTTAAGCTTTAAAAAACATCAACAAACAGGCAAGTGATATCACTTGCCTGTTTGTTTTTATAAAATATTAAAATATTTATTGGGCATATCTCGATTCATCATGTCAGAATATTCTGACTCACTGTCTCATCAAGTTTTAATACGGTTATCTGAATTATGGCAATTCCACAACATACGATTGATCAAATTCTAGATCGCACAGATATTGTCGATCTGATTGGTCAGCGTGTGAAATTGAAAAAAACCGGACGTACATATTCTGGCTGTTGCCCTTTTCATCAAGAAAAAACGCCATCATTCCATGTCTACCGTGACAAGCAGTATTATCACTGCTTTGGTTGTCAGGCCAACGGAAATGCAATCCGTTTTCTTATGGATATTGATAACCGAAACTTTATTGAGGTAATGAAAGAATTATCGAGCAGTACCGGAATTGAATTACCTAAAGATAATACTGAAAATAAAAAACTATCTTATACCCGTCAGGTTACAAAGCCACCCGTTACTAAAACAAATGCAGCAGAGCCTGTCATTCCACAGCAGCCATCGGATGAAAGCTACAACACACTTGAACCCGTTTTTTTTGATGACCCTTTTGCTCAGTTCGAACAGCCATTTAGCTTTGATGAACCCGTTCAAGAAGGTAATTTATATGACTTACTGGAAAATGTTGCTCAGTTCTATGAACAACAATTACCTCATAGTCAAAAAGCCAAAAATTACTTTAAACAGCGTGGACTAACCAATCAGACGATTCAGTTTTGGCGCTTAGGCTATGCTCCAGAAGACTGGCAACACCTAGAAAAAGCTTTTCCTTATGATATTGACGGTTTAAAACAACTCGGACTTATCCGCTCAAGTGATAATGGGCGTGATTTTGATTTGTTACGTGACCGCGTCATTTTCCCAATTCGCGACCCTAAAGGCCGAGTGGTTGGTTTTGGTGGGCGTGCCTTAAATGATGAAATCAAGCCCAAATATATTAACTCGCCAGATTCAGAAGTCTTTCATAAAAATCAGCTACTTTACGGACTTTATGAAGGTAGAAAGCTGAAATCTAGCGATTGGTTAATGGTTGAAGGCTATATGGATGTCATTGCGCTTCAACAATATGGCATTACAGGAGCTGTAGCAACCTTAGGGACTGCAAGTAATACTGAACACCTTAATATTTTATTTAAACAAAATAGCCGCATTACCATTGCTTTTGATGGTGATGCTGCTGGTCAAAAAGCAGCACGCAGAACTTTAGAAATTGCTTTACCACTTCTTAATGATGGTCGTGAACTCAAATTTTTTGTTCTACCCAATGATCACGACCCCGACTCTCTCATCCGTCGAGAAGGACTCGAGAATTTCCAAAAACTATTACAACAAGCCCCTCTTCTGTCCGATTTCGTGTTTGCGCACTTAACAGGTCAACATGATATCAGTACGCCTGAAGGGAAAAGCTTAGTCATGGGAGAACTCAGAGAACTCACCGAGTTATTGCCAAAACAAGGTTCTTTCCGTTACTTACTTACTCAATCTTTCCGTGAAAAACTCGGACTAGGTAAACGTTTTACCCCACAAATCAGCCACGATGCCTCGCTCTCATTTAACATCCATACAAAAGATGAAGACTTTGCGATTGCAATTTTAATGCATCATCCTTTTCTTTATATTCATTTTGAAGGATTACGGGCTTATATTCACCAAGATGAATTATTAGCCAAAGTACTGGCAATCTTAAACCGTATTTTTGATGATTTACCAGATGATCAAGAGTTGGCAACTTATTATGTGCTTGGTGCGTGTAGTAGTTACTGCCATGAAATCGCCGATATTATGCAAAGAACAAATATTCAGGCATTAACACAGGCTCCTGAAGTAGCTGACAAGTTAGCTAAAGAATATTCATTAAGTCTGCAAGAAAGATATTTACGTCAGAAGCTGAAATCACCGATTTCTTTAATTGAATCAAGAAATCTAAGACAACAATTGAATGAATTAACCAAACAAATTAGCTTGAAACTGTTGTCTTAATGTTTTGGCTTACGCTCATGATCAAATACATCCTGTAAATGCTGTTGTAACCATTCAAAATAATCAGGATTTTCTGCTTTAGCAGCTTCACGTAATAATATCGATGTAGGATGCATAAGTTTTTGCGTCAAACGGTGTGCAAAATGCTGTAATACCTGTTCGGCACTCTCACCATGATGCAAAGCTTCTAACGCATGTGTAAGCTCTTGTTGACTAATCTCTTCACTGTGCTGGCGGTAAGCATGAATTGTACTACCCGCCTCTTTAACTTTTTGATGCGTAATAAGCTGAGTAGCTAATTGATTAACCATTACCTCTGCTTCAACAGCCGCCTGACGACGTTGTGCAAGGTTCTCATCAATCACACTTTGTAAATCATCAACACCATATAAATAGACCCCATCAAGTGCTTCAACTTTAGGATCTATATCACGTGGTACCGCCAAATCAACCATTAACATTTGTTGGTAGCGGCGTTTTTTTAATGCGGCCTTAACATCAGAATAAGCAATAACTTGGTATAAACTTCCAGTACAGCTCGACACGACATCAGCACGATATAAATTTTCTGGTAATGCTGAAAACTCAATAATTTCAACTTCAACCTGATGTGCAATCTCCTGAGCCAGCTGGTCAGCACGCTCACGGCTACGATTACAAATAATAATCTTCGCGACACCCATTTCAGCCAAATGCTTAGCAACCAAGCTATTCATTTCACCCGCAGCAACAACCATTACGGTAAGTTTTTCAGGCTTACTAAAAACCTGTAAAGCCAGTTGTGCAACCGCATAACCCATTGAAACAGCATGACTACCCACCGCTGTTTCGGAACGTACCCGTTTAGCTGCATAGAAAGCGTATTCAAAAACACTATTTAATTCAGGAGAGACTGTTTGAGCTTCTTTAGACAATGCCAAAGCACTTTTAACCTGCCCTAAAATTTGTGGCTCACCAAGCATGAGAGAGTCTAGACCACTCGCCACTCGCATTAAATGTGTAATCGCCTGCGTATTCTCGTAACGATAAACATGATGAATTAACTGCTTTACATCAATATTATTGGCATCGGCTAACCATTTTAGAAGGCTTTCGGCGTTTTCTGCCATGGCATAAACTTCTGTACGGTTACAGGTCGAGACGACCACCAAATCCTTTAAGTTTTGGTGATGGCGTTGTTCGGCAAGCAAACGACTTAATCGCTCTGCATTGAAAGCAATTTGTTCGCGGAGTTCTACAGAAGCTGTTTGATGGTTGACACCCAATGCAAAGAAAGACATATCAGATCATCATTTCGCTAAATTTATGCTATTGTGCAACATCGGTGTCATAAAAAGCATTACTTTGGATCAATAAAAATTGCGTCAAATGAATAGCCGTATTAATTTTAACGGTGCTTCGATAAGACAGTATTCTACCACATTCTTGTTGTTAGGTAGCATGTCCTCGTATGTCTATGCACGTCCTGTGCAAGAGACCTATGCCGTGCATTCATTTGATCAGGCACTAGAGCAAACGATGGTCGCTGAATTTGCTCTAGCTTATGACGATATTCCAAACGCTTTGCATAATTACACAGTGCTCGCAATTAAAAGCAACTCTACATCAATTAAGCAGAGAGCTTTAGACGTTGCACTTGAATATAATGATTTACAAGCTGCGTTAAATATTGCTACACACTGGGTAGCTCAAGAACCTAAAGATGTACCAGCTTTATTTTATTTGTCACACATTGCTTTAAAAACGCACGAATATCAGCTTGCTGCTGAGACATTAGATAAAATTTTAAAGATAGATCCCACTGCCGATTTAGAACAAATTTTAGCTAGCATTGCTCCAGAAAATGCGCAAGATCGAGAAGTACTATTAACAGCTTTACGTTCTAGCGCAGAAAAAGACAATCCTTCTATTTTGGCACTCATCGCCAATTTAGAAGCTCAAAATGGCCAATTACAAACTGCGCTAACCAACATTAACAAAGCATTACGTCGACGTCCTAAAGTAACGAGCTTTATTTTAATGAAAGCAAACTTACTTATTGCTCTCAGCGATCAAGAAGGTGCGCTTAAATGGTATGCAAAGTCGAGTCGTAAAAATAAGAAAAATTTAGATATTCGATTAGCTGAAATCCGCTATCTCATACAAATTAACCAATCTCAGCTTGCGTTAGAAAAACTTGAAAAGATTATAGAAACCAACCCTAAAGCTGAAGAAGCCTTATTTATTGCAGGCTTAACAAGTATTGATTTAAAGCAATATGACAAAGCAGAACAATATCTTGTTGACCTACGAAACTCGGCAAAATATCAAAATGAAGCGTATTACTACTTAGCTATTAATGCGGAGCGTAAACAGCATTATGAAACTGCAAAAGCATACTATCGTTTAGTTGATGGCAGTTTATATGTGGTATCTAGACGAAACTTGATCGCAATATATGATAAACAAGAAAATTTACACGATGCTTTACGGTTCCTTACTCAAGAACGAGTAAATTATCCTCAACATGCAAGCTTCTTATATCAAGCCCAAGCTGAAATCTTAAAGAAAATGGGCAATAAAAAAGCTGCACTAAATCTATTAGATGAAGCAATTAAAAACCTACCCGACGACCCAGAACTAATTTACGCGGAAGTTTTATTACTTGATCCATATACGGACCGTGACAAGCTGGACAAAACCTTAAAACAATTATTACAACTTGAGCCCAACAGCCCAACGTATCTAAATGCATATGCTTATACACTGGCACTGCAAAACCGTCGTTTAAAAGAAGCACGTCAGTATGCAGAGCAAGCATTAGAATATGCGCCTGAACAGGCTTCAATTCTTGATACGCTAGGTTATATTGCATTTTTACAGAATGATTATGAAGCTGCGGCGGAAGCCTTAGGCAAAGCGTATGAACTTAGCCATAATATAAATATTGGTATTCGTTATGCTAAAGCTTTGTATATGCAAGGGTCACTCACGCAATTTAGCGCAGTGTTACAACAACTGAAACAAAAGCATGCCAATGATCCACAATTACAACAGCTTGATGCGTTAATTTTACCTACATCTGCAAAAAAGAGTTAAATATATGAGCAAATTTGCCCAACTGTGCACAGCGATCTGTGGATCAAGTGTATTATTTCTAACCGGTTGTCAGCATTTTACTCAACCAAAACCTGCGGTTACTCAACAAGTTCAAGACGAAAAACACTTTAATTTGCAAGGTAAGATTGGGGTTCGTACACCACAGCAAACCGGTAGTGCTTTTTTTACCTGGCTTCAACAGCAAGATAATTTTGATATCGAATTAAGCGGTATTTTAGGCGTTGGAAAAACCCAAATTCAGGGTAAACCAGGCGAAGTAACTTTAAACAGTTCTAAAACAGGACTTATTAGCGCTGCATCTCCAGAAGAACTTTTAGAGCGAGCAACAGGTTGGCAAGCACCAATTACGCACTTAACGAGCTGGATTTTAGCAAAACCAGCAACGCTAAATGCTCAAATTACGAAAGACGCTACAAATCGAGTGAGTCAACTGATTGAAGATGGCTGGACAGTTAATTTCAGTTACGATGGTGAACAAACTTTGCCAAACAAACTGGTTTTAAAGCAAGCTCTTGCTGAAGATAAAGAAAACCGTATTACAATGGTCATCCAAAACCGCTAAGTCTAATTATATAAATCTATGATTCGAGTTCCTTCCCCTGCTAAGCTCAACCTGTTTTTACATATTACAGGCCGACGTGAGAATGGTTACCATGAGCTACAAACCATTTTCCAACTGATTGATTTATATGATTGGATGACATTTACACCGACTTTGGGCGAAGAAATCGAAATTGATGGGTTGAGTGAAGTTCGACCTGAAGAAAATTTGATTTATCGAGCAGCCCAAATACTAAAACCACATGCAAAAAAACTTTGTGGCTTGGACATCAAAATTGAAAAAAATATTCCAATGGGTGCGGGTCTAGGCGGCGGTTCATCTAATGCCGCCACAACACTTATTGTGTTAAATCAATTATGGGAATGTGGCCTAGAGCAAGAACAACTTGCGGACTATGGTGTTAAGCTCGGTGCCGATGTTCCAATTTTTATTTATGGTAAAAATGCATGGGCTGAAGGCATTGGTGAACATTTATCATTCATAGACTTAGATCAAAAACAGTTCATTATTTTAAAACCTGATTGTTTTATCAGCACTCAATTGCTTTTTTCACAAAAAACATTGACAAGAGACTCTAAGACCACTAAATTTTGCGCCTATCAGTTAGAACCTTCTAATTTTGGAAATAACTTTGAGCCACTGGCTCGGCAGTTATACCCTGAAGTAGAAGAAGCAATGCAATATTTAGATCAATTTGGTCAAGCAAAGCTTACAGGTACAGGTGCTTGTGTTTTTATTGAAGTAACGAATGAAATGAATATTGATGAAATTCTTAAGCATTCACCATGTAAATCTTACTTGGTAAATAGTTTAAAAGAATCTCCTCTTAATCATTTTAAGGTTACACGTTAGGGGCGTCGCCAAGTGGTAAGGCACCGGGTTTTGATCTCGGCATCCGTTGGTTCGAATCCAGCCGCCCCTGCCAACCTCACCTGTAATGATGATTATATTAGGGGCGTCGCCAAGTGGTAAGGCACCGGGTTTTGATCTCGGCATCCGTTGGTTCGAATCCAGCCGCCCCTGCCATCATATATATCATCGAATTTAGGGGCGTCGCCAAGTGGTAAGGCACCGGGTTTTGATCTCGGCATCCGTTGGTTCGAATCCAGCCGCCCCTGCCATTCTCTTATTTTAAAGACAGACTTAATTGCTATGCTTTTTGTTGATTAATCTTGACATTGCATTGCAAAAATATTAAAGTTCTGCCGCATTAGGGGCGTCGCCAAGTGGTAAGGCACCGGGTTTTGATCTCGGCATCCGTTGGTTCGAATCCAGCCGCCCCTGCCATCTATTTCATTACATACCAACCGCCAAGGGTGCTTCATGCCCAATCTTGTCGTTTTTAGTGGAAATGCTCATCCACAGTTCGCTCAAAAAGTCGTAAGTCACTTACATATCCCTCTAGGTGCTGCATCAGTCGGTCACTTTTCTGATGGAGAAATTTCAGTAGAAATTACTGAAAATGTTCGTGGTAAAGACGTATTTATCGTTCAGCCTACTTGTGCCCCTACCAATGATAACCTTATGGAAATCTTGGTTATGGCAGATGCTTTGCGTCGTGCAAGTGCTGGTCGTATTACCGCTGTTATCCCTTATTTTGGTTATGCTCGCCAAGACCGTCGTCCACGTTCTGCACGTGTGCCGATTACAGCTAAAGTTGTCGCAGACATGCTTACCACTGTTGGTATTGACCGTGTCGTGATGATCGACTTACATGCTGACCAAATTCAAGGTTTCTTCGATATTCCTGTCGACAACATCTACGGTACTCCTGCTTTGCTTGCTGACTTACGTCAACAACAACATGACAACCTTATGGTGGTTTCTCCTGACGTTGGTGGTGTAGTACGTGCTCGTGCTGTTGCCAAACAGATGGGTGACATCGATTTAGCAATTATTGATAAACGTCGTCAAAAAGCCAATGAGTCGCAAGTTATGCACTTAATTGGTGACGTAAAAGATCGTGATTGCGTTATCGTAGACGATATGGTCGATACTGCTGGTACATTGTGTAAAGCAGCTGATGCGCTTAAGCAATTTGGTGCACGTCGTGTAGTTGCGTACGCAACTCACCCTGTACTATCAGGTAAGGCTATTGAAAACTTACGTAATTCAGTTATTGATGAACTGGTTGTGACTGATACCATTCCTCTTTCTGAAGAAGCATTGACCTTAGGCAAGATCCGTCAGGTTTCTGTTGCTAGCATGGTTGCTGAAACGATTCGTCGTATTAATAACGAAGAGTCTATCAGTGCAATGTTCGATAGTTTATAATATTGCAGCTTTTTATAAACCCTAGCCTTGGCTGGGGTTTTCTATCACTAAACTGGTCGCAAGTTTAGTCTTTTAAACTTTAATGAGGATTTACTCATGGCAAACTTCGTATTAAACGCTCAAGCGCGTGCTGAAGACAAACAAGGGAAAGGTGCGAGCCGCCGCCTTCGTCGCGAAGCTTTAATTCCAGCTATCATTTATGGTGGCAACGCTGAGCCTGTAACTGTTACTTTAGAACTTCGTGAGCTTGTAAAAGCTTTAGAAAGCAATGCTTTCTTTGAAGAAGTTGTAGAAATCAAAGTGGGCGACAAAGTTGAAAACGTTAAAATCCAAGCGTTACAACGTCACCCATCTAAAAACACTCCTATGCACGCTGACTTCAAACGCGCATAAGTGTTTAAAGGCGTAGATTAGTGTCAAATATTTCGCTAATTGTTGGTTTGGGCAATCCTGGTTCAGAATATGCCCAAACCCGCCATAATGCAGGTTTTTGGTTCATTGAACAGCTTGCTGACAAATATGGCATTACATTAAAAAATGATCCGAAATTTCACGGAATCAGTGGACGTGGTAATATAGAAGGACACGATGTCCGTCTACTTCTACCCACTACATTTATGAACCGTTCTGGACAAAGTGTAGTTCCATTTGCAAAATTTTATCAAATTGCTCCCGAAGCAATTTTGATTGCTCATGATGAACTTGATATGAGCCCAGGTGTAATTCGTCTTAAAACAGGCGGTGGACACGGTGGTCATAACGGTTTACGTGACATTGTCCCTCATATTGGTCCAAATTTTCACCGTTTACGTATTGGTATCGGACATCCTGGCTCGAAAGAGAAAGTTTCAGGTCACGTACTTGGAAAAGCGCCAAGTAGTGAACAAAGTCTGATGGATGCTGCAATTGATCATGCCCTTTCTAAAGTGAAGCTACTTGTTCAAGGACAAGTTCCACAGGCCATGAATCAAATTAATGCATATAAACCCACTTAAATTGTTGAACAATCATGCTTGCTATCTTGCTTTTTTAGGAGCAAAATGCGCATCAGCCACTTTGCCAACCGCAAAAGCTAAAGATTTCACCATAAGATCTACCTCTTAGGTCTACTCAGGAGACGCTAGCCATGCTATCTCGTTTATTAAAATGCAAAATTCACCGTGCAGTTGTAACCCATGCTGAACTTCACTATGAAGGTTCTTGTGCAATTGATGGCGTATTGATGGACTTAGCTGGTATTCGTGAATATGAAGAAATTCATGTTTGGAATGTAACCAATGGCAAACGCTTCACAACTTATGCGATTCGTGGTGAAGATAACTCTGGAATTATTTCAGTAAACGGCGGTGCTGCACATCAAGCAGACGTTGGCGATTTAGTAATTATTGCTACATTTGGTGATTTTACTGAAGCTGAAGCAAATATTCATAAACCACGTTTGGTATATGCTAATCCAAATAATACAGTCAACCACACAGCGAATTGCATTCCTGTTCAAGTTGCCTAATTTATTTTAAGAATAAAAAGCCCGCATTGACGGGCTTTTATTATTTTATAAATCCTTAATAGTTCCTTCCCACCAGTTCTTTTGTTTTTCACAATTTAATGGTTGAAGCTGCTCTCCTCGTAATTCGAACAATATCACCTCTCCTTCAGGATTTACCTTAAATTCAGCATATTTGGCTTTTTCATAACATTGAGCCAAGCCTTCTGCAAACAAGAAACTGCGAGAGGCAGGATATAAAGCCTGCAAACGATTTTCAGGATTTTTTAAAATTAACCTCTGCCCAGCAAATGAATTATTAATATCTAAAATGGTACGAACTACGCGATTTTGTGAATCCAAAATAACTTTTGCGGGAACGGAAGAGCGATTAAAAATCACCTGTTCCAGAGCCTCACCTTCACTTCCTGCAAGAGCTTTAAGAGATTGTAAATGTAATTCATAAGCCAGTGCCATATAGTCACCTTGTAAAATTGAACGAGGGTCAACTGGCTTAAGCTCAATAAAAATACTTTTACTATGGTGCAAATGCCATTCGTTTTTCGCCACTAAACCTGCAAAAAATAATAGCGTGATAACGGCAAGAATAAGAGAAAAATACTTTTTCATTCTTTCTCTCCTTTAACAAGATCATTTTTATTTTCACGTTGAAGTAACCAAGACAGAGCCAACAAAACAATACCCGAAATAAAAATAGATGCACTCTTAGCTAGAAAAGTTATTTGTAGGTTGTAATAGAGCTGCCAGAACACAAAAACGAATACTGTTAAGCTCACTCCATACACAATATAATCTTTCTTTTTTAATGCCCACGTTAAAATAATAAGCAGGATGAAAATTTCAAAATATCCCAACACAATAAGTAACACACCAAATATTAAAAAGGCGAAAAAAGTGAGTGCCTTAAGTTGTCGATATAAATGAAGAACACTAAAGCAAAGTAACCAGACAACAGGTAGTAAATATAAAACCCATAACTGCTGATCTATCGAATTTTCTGGTACCAACCCCATAAAAGTATTGAAAAAAGAAGCTACAAGAATTACGACCATCACGCATAAAAAAATACTACGCTCGTATAGGGCTATTGATTCTCTCTTAGGTAAGAGCACCAAACTAAAAACCAAGTAACTGAGCAAAGTTAAATTTAAATAAGTCTGAGTAGAATGTATTGACCACAATGAATGGTCCAGTTGTAGCAAATAGATAAAAGCTATGCCATACGTAGCAAGCATTTGAATTAAAATGAAGAACCAATGTGGTTTAAGAAAATAACTAATACATAGAATAAAAATCTGTGCAATTAAAACCCATAGAATTTGATCTGTTTCTGAACCAAGATGAAACAAGAAAGCGGTCTGCCCACTGATAAACAAACAATAGGCAAATTGCCGAAAGAAATAGCTTTGTGATTTCTTTAAAAGAATAAACGCCAATCCAACAAAAACAACTCCAATAACTAAAGAAATAGCTTCCCAAAACACCAGCGTAAAAGCTGCAAGTGACAAGCCAGCAAGCCAAGCACCAATTGCCAATGGAATGACATAAAAGCGGCTTTGACGAAAAATTTTTATTAAAAGATAGCTAATCAGCGCAAACCAAATAAAAATAATGCCTGCAATCAATAAAAATATGAACTCATTAGAGTCTTTAAATAGGTTATTAATCCCATCTACAAGCCATATGGTTGCAGTCACACCCAAAACAGCTGCCATTAAACTGGCACATAACTGATCGTCTTTTTTGAAGAAATAATAAAAAGCGATTATTCCTGAAAAGAAGGCAGAAATTAAATAAGGAATATTCTCATTCGATAAATATTGAATCATTCCAATAATCGAAATAACGGCGAACCAAGCGATAAAGACAAACCTTAAAGCACGATATTTCTTTATACATACCCAAAACTCAATAAGGCTTAATAGATTTAGAGCGATTAAATATAAATAAGGAAACTTTTCAGACCAGAAAGTCTGTTTAAAAAATAAAAAAAGTGTGAGTTGGCTGGTAATACAAATTAAAGCAAAGATTCCAATATTGGGCCGATATAACCACGGTAATAAAAGCAATGTCCAAATTAAAAAAAGCAAATAACTGTCTGCACCAGTTTGATAAACCTGTCCAATTACAGCCAAGCTTAAACCTATCATCAAACCACTAACGCTATGTAAGGTCTGCCTAACCCCATCACTTAATGTATCTTTTATGCTGAACCAAGCTGTAACAAGTAATATAACGGGCGGGATCGCGAGTTGAATACTGTCTGGAAGCATCAACCAGTTAGCAGCAATTAAATACAGAATACTTACCGCCATAAATACATAACTGAAAATATGGAGATGCTGAATAAACGAGCTATTGGTCAGAGGATAATAGTCTCTTATCTGCATGAAACACCTATTTTATTTATAATTTTCTATAAAAAACATAGCATTCCATTTTCATATCAACAAGTAAGCTCTTGTTAAAAAGCCTATTTCGATTTATGAAAATGCTTATTCATAAAGAAACTTAGCATTCTATAAAAGCATCTAGCCAATTCTATCAAGCGCGCTATAATAAAACCCATCGCTTCAGGGCGGGGTGCAATTCCCCACCGGTGGTAAAGTTAATTTTTATAAATAGATTAACAAGCCCACGAGCTTAAATTGTGTAATTTGAGCAGATTTGGTGAAACTCCAAAGCCGACGGTATAGTCCGGATGAAAGAAGACGACGAACTGGGATAAATCCGTTTTATTTCAGTGCCAGCCTGTTTTTACATCAGTCCTGAAATGTTCAACCGTATTTTTTACGAGAGCGTTTCATTATGTCTAGCTTAATTCAACCAGAACTTTTTTTCTCAGCCCTCTCTCCTGCTGAGCAACGCATTCAACAAGCATTAGAAGATATCCGTCAAGGCAAGCCTGTCTTGGTTATGGACGACTTTGATCGCGAAAATGAAGCAGATTTAATTGTTGCAGCCGAAACTTTAACGGTAGAAACAATGGCACGCATGATTCGTGATGGCTCGGGTATCGTATGTTTATGCCTTACAGAAGAGCTAGCAGACCATCTAGAACTACCACCAATGGTTTCTCAAAACTCGAGCCAGTTTCATACCGCTTTTACAGTGACCATTGAGGCAGCTCAAGGCGTTACCACTGGTGTTTCTGCTAAAGACCGTGTAACAACTATTCAAACTGCTATTAAAGATGGTGCTGTTGCAAGTGACTTAAATCGTCCAGGTCACGTTTTCCCATTACGTGCACGTAATGGTGGCGTCCTTACTCGTCGAGGTCATACTGAGGGAACAATTGATCTAGCAAGACTAGCTGGGCTTAAACCCGCTGGCGTATTATGTGAATTAACCAATCCGGATGGCACAATGGCATCGGGCATTCAAGTTTTAGCATATGCTCAAACTCATCACTTAACGGTGATTACGATTGAAGAACTTGTTCAATACCGCCAACAACACAGCATTTAAACAAAAAAGGTTTGGCTTTAGATCAAAGCCAAACCTTCAAATTAAAATTTAATAAATAATATTTAAGAAACTTTCTTTTGTGCTGCCAGTTCTTCAACGTAGTCCAAAAGCTCAGAAAATTGCTTAATCATTGCTTTTGGCTGTGCTTGAGCAAGTTCCTCTGCTGTTCCGTAACCATAAGTCACCGCTACCGCCTCAATACCGTTATGACGAGCACCCAAAACGTCATATTGACGGTCACCGACCATCAAGCATTCTTCTGGGTTTAATTGCTCATGCTCAAGAATATAATGGATAAGATCAGCTTTATTTGTGCGCTCACCCGTTAACTCACTCCCATAGATATGTACAAAGTATTGACTTAATTCAAAATGGTCCAAGATACGTTTTGCATAAATCGTTGGTTTAGCAGTTGCGACAAATAAACGATATCCTTCTTTTTTTAAAGCGCTAAGCGTTTTGGCAACAGATGGATACACTTCATTTTCGAACAGGCCAACCACCGAAAAACGCTCGCGATAAGCAAGTAAAGCTTGTTCAGCTAAAGCATCATCTTGAGTAGCTAATAATTTTGCGAGTGATGGCTTTAATGGTGGGCCAATTGTCCAATCAATATCTAAATCAGCAGCCAATGGATAGCCTAATTTCTCCATTGCATAGCGAATTGAAGTATGGATTCCAACTTTTGGGTCTGTTAAGGTTCCATCCAAATCAATCAAAATATGTTTTATAGCCATTCAATCACTAACCCAGTAAAGTATTTAATTCAATTGGTCGAGAGTTTAATCAAACTCTCTTATACTAACGTAAATTTAAATTGAAAAGGAAATAACCGTGCGTCCAACCGTACTTTGTTTCTCGGGTTTAGACCCTTCAGGTGGTGCAGGTTTACAAGCCGATATCGAAGCAATTGGACAAAGTGGTGCCCATGCAGCAATTGCATGTACTGCCCTCACAATTCAAAACTCACAACAAGTATTTGGCTTCGAAGCAACCTCAAAAGAACTCTTATTAGCACAAGCAAATGCAGTTGTAGGTGACTTACCCATTAAATGTGTTAAGTCAGGCATGCTTGGCACGACAGATAATATTGCGGCACTAGCTGAATTTTTACGTGCTCATCCTGACTATCAATATGTACTTGATCCTGTTTTAGTCGCAAACAGTGGCGGCTCTTTAGGTGATCAGGCAACTCTCGTTAAAGCGTTCGTTGAACTTATTCCTCTAGCCACAATTATTACTCCAAATACCGTTGAATTACGTGCTCTAACAGGTATTACTGATTTAGATCAAGCCACTCAAAAGCTTTTTGAAATGGGTGCTAAAGCTGTTCTAGTGAAAGGTGGACATGAAGATACACCAGATCATATTAAAAATAGTTTATACATAAATGGTGAACTAGCAGCGAGTAGTAGCTGTCCTCGCCTTGAAGGTGAATATCACGGCTCAGGTTGTTCTTTAGCTAGCTTTATCGCTGGCCGTTTAGCTTTAGGTGATTCTTTAAAAATTGCAGTACAGCATGCTGAAACATGGTTATTCGGTGTTTTAAAAAATGCAGACACCCCTGTACCAAACGGACAAAAGATTCCAAAGCGTTTTTAAAAGCACAAAAAAGGCGCTTAAAGCGCCTTTTTTATTAATCTTAATTATTGAGGAATACGTAAAACTTGCCCCGGGAAAATCTCATCAGGATCTTTTAACATTGGTTTATTTGCTTCAAAGATTTTTGGATATTGATTTGCATCACCGTAAACTTCTTTCGCAATTTTTGAAAGGTTATCACCAGATTTCACTGTATAAAATTTACTTTCTGGTTCAGGAGTTGCCACTGTCATCTGGTCATCTACTTGAGCCACATGATCAATGTTTCCAACAATAAGAATAATTTTCTCTTTATCTGCTTGGCTTTTTACCTGCCCTTTAATAATTGCAGTATCAGTAGTACCGTTATAGGTTACAGATAAGCCTTCTACCCCTAAGCCCAAACTTTTAATTAAACCTAATAATTTATTTGCAACTTCTTGTGCAGAAGGTTCTGCTGGTGTTGCTGGAGCTGGTTGTGGTTCTGCTGGTGCGGTATTTTTTTTGCCAATACCTTTTACAAAATCAAAAAGACCCATCTTTTAGTCCTCATATTATTGTTTATAGTAAAGTCATTAAACTGACCTTTATTGTTATACTTCAAAAAAGTTATACCTCTGCTATCAATTGAGGTTGATCTTGTAAAAATATGTATCTCTTAAATTTTTTCTAAAATAAAAAAAGCCACCTTACGGTGGCCTTCTTTTTATTCAGCAATATGCGAATTAACCAAGTTTTTTAGTTACATAGTCAATTGCAGATTGAACTGTAGTGATTTCGTTAGAATCTTCATCAGGGATAGTGATGTCGAAGTCGTTTTCGAAAGACATAACAAGTTCAACTAAATCTAAAGAGTCAGCACCTAAGTCATCCATAAAAGATGCTTCGTTTTTAATCTCTTCAGCTTTAAGACCAAGTTGTTCTGCAACCGCTTGTTTAACGCGTTGTTCGATATCGCTCACAGGAATTCTCCTCATTGCTTGTGGCGTTTAATTTGCCACTAGTTTAATTGAATATAAAAATTTTTAAAAGTTTATACATCGGCGTTAGGCCATGTATAAACCACCATTTACATGTAATACCGTACCGGTAATGTAACCTGCTTTATCACTTGCAAGGAAACTCACCGCATTTGCGATATCTTGTGGCTCACCTAAGCGATTTAAAGCCACTTGATCACTCATTTTTTTGCGAATGTCTTCACTAAGTGCATCTGTCATTTCTGTTGCAATAAAGCCTGGCGCCACACTGTTTACAGTAATTTGGCGGCTACCCATCTCTTTTGCAAGGCTACGGCTGAATGCTTCAATACCTGCTTTAGCAGCAGAATAGTTCGCTTGGCCTGGGTTTGCAAAGTGAGCTACAACAGAACTGATATTAATAATTCGACCAAAACGTGCCTTCGTCATACCCTTAAGCACACGTTTAGATAAACGATAAACTGCTTTAAGGTGAATGTTGAGAATGTCATCCCAATCATCTTCAGACATACGAAGCAACAAATTATCTTTCGTAATACCTGCATTGTTAACTAGAACAAGTACAGGACCATAGTTCTGTTCAATATGAGAAACGACTGCTTCAATCTCATCGAGATTACGCACGTCGAGCGCCAAACCTGCACCTTGTTCACCAAAGCTATCACTTAACTTTTGTGCACCAGATTCAGAAGTCGCAGTACCTACAACAAAATAACCGTCTTGAATAAGTTGCTGGGCAATGGCAGCGCCAATACCCCGACTCGCGCCCGTTACTAATGCAACTTTGCGTTCTTGTGTCATGCAATTTTTCCTTCTGCCACTAAAACAGCATTTAGGGCATCTTCCATTTTGCTCTTACTATCAATAGAAAAAGCTTTTTCAATATTTGGTAAACGCTTTGCGAGGTTACTCAATACTGTACCTGGACCACACTCAACAACATATTGAATACCTTGGTCTTGTAGAGACTGCATGGTACGTGTCCATTGTACTGATTGGTACAATTGTGCAGTTAATGCCTGACGCAATTGAGCAACATCGGTAGCTATTCCCGCGTTGACATTTTGTATTACAGGAATGGTAGGTAGCTCAATGGCAGTTTGTTCCAAAGCTTCTGCAAATTTCTCAGCGGCAGGTTTCATCAACGAACAATGAGAAGGAACTGACACTGGTAAAGCAATTGCTTTAGCTGACTGCTCTTTTGCCAAAGCCATAACTTCTTGTACAGAAGCTGTACTTCCTGCAATCACAACTTGACCTTGTGAATTATAGTTTGCAGCTTCTACAGAACCTTCACCTGATGCACTCACGGTTTGACAAAGTTCAACCACTTTCTCATCAGCCAAGCCAAGGATTGCAGCCATAGCCCCTTGACCCTGAGGTACAGCACTTTGCATGAGCTTGCCACGCAAGTTAACTAATTTAACTGCATCCGCCAAGCTCATAGAGCCTGCAGCTACCAATGCACTGTATTCACCTAGTGAATGTCCTGCAAGGTATTTAGGTGCCAGACCACCTAAATCAAGCCATACACGCCATAAAGCGATACTGGCAGTTAATAACACAGGTTGGGTATTTTCTGTTTGGTCGAGACCTTCGCCACTTTGTGCAATATGCCAAAGATCAAATCCAAGAGCATCTGAAGCTTCTGCAAAAGTTTGCCCGACCCCACTAAACTGTTCTGCTAGTTCAGCAAGCATACCGACTTTTTGTGAACCTTGTCCAGGAAACACAAATGCAGTTTTTGTGGCTAAAGCTACTTGTTCAAGACGTTTAGCAGACATAAGAAATCCTTTTTTGGGTTTTCACTCATTTCTGGAGCGGAAATTTAACATGTTATTTATATATTTATAATTGCGAAAAACAACAAAAAAAGGGAGCTTTCGCTCCCATTTTTTCTATACTTAAGCATCACGCTTAATGCATATCATGCAATTATTCAGCATCAGCTGCTTTAGCGAATAATTGACGACCACGGTAGAAACCGTCTTTAGTCACGTGGTGACGACGATGAGTTTCACCAGTTGCTTGGTCTACTGTTAATGCATTCTCGGTTAAAGCGTCATGTGAACGGCGCATGTCACGGCGAGAGCGACTTTTACGGTTTTGCTGAACGGCCATGATGGCTCCTTACAAAGATCGAAAAAATGGATCAGAACAAATTCAGTTGTCTTATCTCACAATTATAACACAAATTATGAGTTAAGTTTACCCTTCAAACCTGCCAAAACATCAAACGGATTATCCCGCTTTTCTTCGACAACATTCTGAATGGTAGGTTGATGTTTATGTTCACAAGCATCATGCTTGGGAGATAAAGGCATCAACAATAACAGTTCATCTTCTAGTAATGCGAGTAAGTTAATCGAGGCAGGCGTATCATAATCGCCTTTCGTCGAAGACTCACTTTCACCTAAAACGATGAAATCAGCATCCTCATCCAAGCGCTCTATCAGTGACTCATCATCCACTAATGCAATATGGAAGTCTAAGACAAGAGGCATTTCAACAGGTTCCAAACAACGTTGGCACTCCATTGGAACTTTCGTGTCCATGTGACCGTCCATCCACACAATGCGATGATATGCATCCATTGATAGCTTACAGTCTATGTTGATCAATTGGTTATCAATTGATCCAACAGCTTCACGAGCGATACGAGCAAAGCGAGACAAGGGCAGTTGACCTGACCATGTAAAGCCTTGTTCAGCCCATTTAAACGGCTCAATCTGTGCCGGAAAGGTATTTGCTGACATAATTAAGGCGGCAATTCTACAAATTCATCGGTACTCTGTCAAAGATTAAGATACAATTTTGCACTTCTTTAGACAGAACTCGGGGTAAATTAAGCAATGCACCTGTTGCAGCCGCAACCTGAAGTTAACACTTCATTACTCGTTTGCACCCATTCAACTCATCAGAACACTCTTGTACCTGACCTAGTGCAACTCTCACCATGGTCAAGCTCAAAATCGGAGTCTGAGCAAGTTGATTGGCTTATTTTACACTTTAATCACTGGTTTTCCCACCATAATGTGACATTAGTTCGTGGTGATTTTGAACCTGAATATTTCCCAGCGACAAATAAAGAACCAGCCAAGATCCAATTTGCTCACGGTTTCTTTAATAGTGCTTTGCATGAAATTAGTCACTGGTCTATTGCAGGTGAAAAAAGACGTCTATTACCAGATTTAGGTTATTGGTATGCACCTGATGGTCGCACCCAAGAACAGCAAAGTTTATTTGAACAAGTAGAAATTAAGCCACAAGCAATTGAATGGTTATTTGCGCAATCTTTTGGCCGAAAATTTAGAGTTTCACTCGATAACCTTACAGGTGATAGCGGTGATGGCAAACTATTTAAAGATAACGTTTATGCTCAAGTGCAACGTTACTTTTCGGGTGAAGCTAAGTTGCCACGTGATGCAGTAGCACTTATTGGTTTTATTTGCCAATGTACACGTTCGGGTACACCTTTACAATTAAATGAATTTAAACGTGAACTCCTTGATTAATTGACAAAAAAGCTACGTTAATTGCTTGCCTAGGCCATTTAAAAAGCCTAATAATTATTTTTAACACTGGCGTGATGGAGTCTCTAAAATATGATGCATTTACATGTACATCCTGAAAATCCACAGCAACGCCTCATTGCCCAAGCGGTTGAACGTATCCGAGCAGGAGATGTTGTGGTCTACCCTACCGATGCTGCCTATGCAATTGGGTGTCAAATCGGTAATAAAAATGCCATGGAACGTATTGCACAGATTCGTGGCTTAGGACCTAAACATCAATATGCCATTATGTGCTGTGACTTATCTGATATTGCAACTTATGCAAAAGTTGATAATGCGACATATCGTTTATTGAAAGCGAACACACCAGCTATTACTACGTTCATTTTACCTGCAACAAGTGAAGTTCCTCGTAGATTGATGCACCCTAAAAAGAAAACGATTGGTTTACGTATTCCAAGCAACCCGATTTGTCAGGCTTTATTACAAGAACTTGGTGAGCCGCTACTCACCAGTACATTAATTTTACCGGGTCAAGAAGACCCTCTAGATGACCCTTATGATATTGAAAATCAGTTAGATAAACGAATTGATGTATTTATTGACGGTGGTTTTGGTACCTTGACCAGTACAAGTATCGTTGATTTATCGGGCGAACATCCTGAAATTATCCGCCGTGGTGTTGGCGATGTAAGTGCTTTTGAATAAGCACTTACTTTTTTACCAATAGTTTAAAAAAAAGTATTATCACTCAAAAAAATACTCTTTATTTATTTTGGATTTTTTTTACACTTTAGTCGTTAAGTAATTTATTAAAAGACACAATTCATTTAGAATGATTTTCACTATCTGCTGTTCTTCTACTTACAGCTGTCTAGGACTTGAATAACAAGTCTCATGCTTTTGAAAATTCGCGTGGCTTATAATCGTAATGAATCAATCACTTCATCAATCCATGGAAGACGCTCCACACATCCGTGTTTTAGATGAGTGGCATGACAAAATTCCAGAAGATCTCTATATACCTCCAGCTGCATTTGAGATTTTGCTCGAGCGGTTTGAAGGTCCATTAGATTTTTTAATTTATCTGATTCAGAAAAACGGTTTCGATTTAATTCAACTCGATATTGCTCCTATAGCGACTCAATATTTGGCCTATATGGATAGCATGAAATCTTTAAATATCGAGTTGACAGCAGATTATATGGTGATGGCTGCTTTATTGGCTGACTTGAAGTCTCGCCTACTTCTACCAAAACCTACAATTATAAGTATTGAAAAAGATCCTAAGCAGGAGCTTATTGATCGTCTTGAAACCTATCTACGCATTAAGCAAGCAGCTGAGCGTTTAGGTCAAATGCCAATTCTTGAGCGCGATACATTTAGTGCCAATGTAAGCTTGGGACATATCTCTCCTGTTTATGAAGGTTACGATATCTCAGCGCTACATGATGCGTTGTTCTGTGTATTTAATCGCCCCGAACCTATTACCCATGTTGTCGCTCAAGAACCTGTTTTACTCGAAGAACGTATTGCATATATTGAAGAGAAATTAGAGTCTGGTGACGTGTTAAGTTTTAAAGAATTACTCAATCCCCAGCAAGGTCGTATGGGAATGGTTGTTACTTTTATGGCAGTTTTAGAATTGACTCGCCAACAGAAAATTAAAATTATTGCCACTGGTATTGAAGCCCCGTTAGCAATTCAAGGATCTTCAATATGAGTAGTTTTGAACAAAATAATAGTGATTTGTCATTAGCTGACATACATCATGAAGTCTTATTACAACTTGAAGCAATTATCTTTGCCAGTGAAGCGCCTGTTTCAATTGCCCGCTTAAAAGAAGCATTTAACAATCAATATAATAAACAACAGCTTCGTCAGCTCTTGCAACAGCTCGCGCTATTACAACATGGTCGATCTATTGAGCTGATTGAAACAGCACAAGGGTTTCGCTTTCAGGTAAGATCTAAATATCGTAGTATTATTGCGCAAATTTGGCCAGAGCGACCAACAAAACTGTCGCCTTCATTACTAGAAACCCTGGCTGTCATTGCTTATCATCAACCGGTTACCCGAGCTGATATTGAACAAATTCGTGGTGTATCTAATAATAGTCAAATTCTTAGAACACTATTTGACTGGAACTGGATTAAAGAAGCCGGTTTTAGAGATTTACCCGGAAGACCTGCGTTGCTAATTACAACGCCTCAGTTTCTGAATGCTTTTGGTCTAGCCTCTCTAGGCCAATTGCCTCCCCTACAGAACGCCAAGGAAGCCTTTATGGCTCTCGATGCAAATGCACCGAAATCATAAAGAGGTGGACTGTTGATCATTATGTCTAAGGTTGTGCTGTCATGAGTGAAAAATTGCAAAAAGTATTAGCGCGAATCGGATTAGGTTCCCGCCGATATATGGAAGAGGTTATTGCCGCAGGACGCGTGAGTGTAAACGGTCGTGTTGCCCAAGTGGGTGAGCGCATTGAACCAGGCGATGAATTACGCATTGATGGCCGTAAAGTTCAGTTTCAGATTGAAGACGAAATTCGTCGTCGCGTACTGATTTATTATAAGCCTGAGGGTGAAATCTGTTCACGTAATGATCCTGAAAAACGCCCAACCGTATTTGATCATTTACCACAAATTGCCAATGACCGCTGGGTAATGGTAGGTCGTCTGGATATTAACAGTACTGGTTTATTACTATTCACAAATGATGGTGAACTTGCTAACCGCTTAATGCACCCATCTAATGAAATCGAACGTGAATACGCTGTTCGAGTAATGGGTGAAGTAACGCCAAAACTACGCCAAAACATGGTCAACGGAGTAGAGCTCGAAGATGGCCCTGCCAAATTCGAATCATTCTCTGAAATTGGTGGTGAAGGTATTAACCGCTGGTACCAAGTTGTAGTAAAAGAAGGTCGTAACCGCGAAGTACGTCGTATTTTTGAATCGCAAGATCTTAAAGTAAGCCGTTTATTACGTACACGCTACGGCACAGTTATTTTACCGCGCGAATTACGTACTGGTCGTTGGATGGAACTCGACAAAACTGACATCGACAACTTAGCCAAATCGGTTGAGTTAAAACCACGTCAAGGTACAGGTTTATTTGGTATGGCAAAACGCCGTACTGATCGTATGACTGAAAAACCAATGGCTGCGCGTCGTGGCGGATACTTACGTCAACAACGTCGTGATGATGAAAAAGAAACTCCTGTTAACACAGGGAACCAACGTAAATCGACTGGTTTTAACCGCGGTTCGAAGAAATTCTAAGATATTAAAAAGATGTAAAAAAAACCGCTCAAATTTGAGCGGTTTTTTATAGCCGTTTAACTTAATTCATTTTTGCCAGTTCAATCCATTCAGCTTCGGGGAAATGAATAGCTAAGTAATCTTTCAAATAATTTGAAGTATCTTGAGAAATTAATGGATCTTTTGATTCATCTTTTAGATTATAAACCAAGGCATGCAACTTCAGCCCCCGAGACTTAAGTGCTTCAAGACTAAGCAAAGTATGGTTAATACTTCCTAAACGGCCCGATGTTACTAAAATAACGGAAAACTGATGCTGAGCGACATAATCAATGGTAAGCAAACTAGTGGTTAATGGCACCATTAAGCCTCCAGCACCTTCCAACAATACGATTTCAAAACGCTCCGCCAATGTTTTGGTCGCATTTTCAATTTTTTGAAAATCAATTTCTCGGTTATCAAGACGTGTTGCAAGATGAGGTGAAGCAGGATAACTGAAGATTTCAGGCATGGTTAGCTTGTCATGATCTTCTTGAAACCAACCCTGCCCCATAATTTCACGATGCTTTTCAATATCCTCAGAAATATCAGTATTACCTGTCTGAATGAGTTTTTGGGTAATCACTTTTTTACCCTGCTCAGTCCATAATTTTGCTAAGAAACCTGTCGCATAGGTTTTACCAATTTCGGTATCAATCCCACTCACAAAATAGATCTGGCCACTCATTTACTTCATTCTCCGGACAATACAATAAATCGGATGATATGTTAGGGAATATCCTTCGGCATACTTAAACCGATCATAATCTTGATAAAACTGTTGTAAAGTTTGCTTAGTCCAACGATGCTGCGCCGTTGCTGTTACACCTGTTGCTTTTAAATGCTGTAACACGTCTTTAGGTGAATCGAAATAGAGTTGAGTTTCTGATTCTGACAAATGCAAAATCTCAAAACCAGCCTGAATTAAGGCACTATTCCAATTTTCAACTGACCAATAACTTAAACCTTGTCCTGTTAATTCTTTAATCTCTAATAAGTTTTTAGAACCGAATGTTGAGAAGCACAACCAACCTCGCTCAGTTAAAGCCTCATTACAACGTTCGAGCAAATGCGGTAAATCTTGCATCCACTGTAAAGCTGAACCTGAAACAATCATATCCAGCTGCTGAGGGAAATCTAAAGTTTCAATATCCCCAATCAACCATTTTAAATTTTCTTGATGACTAAAGTGCTGCTGCACATCTGCATATAGATCATTCAAAATTAACTCTTCAAACTGAAAAGATGTAGCAAGAAGACGAGTTAAATTGCCAGAACCACAACCAATTTCAAAGACACGCGACATCGTAGCCGGGCAGAACTGCTGAACTAAACCTGTTAAATTTTGGCAAATCTGTTTTTGAACAATTGCATGCTCTGAATAGCTTTGCCCTGCTTTGGCAAAACGCTGGGCAACTAAGTTTTTATTCAAACTCACAGAAAACTCACCAATTCTTCAAGTTCATGTTGCTGCACCATTGACGTTAAAGAAATACGCAAACGCGAACTGTTTTTAGGTACTGTTGGTGGACGCACAGGCATAGCATAAAAACCACTTTCCTGAACGTATTTCGCTTTATCGATCGCAGCCTGACTTTCTCCAACAATGACTGGAATAATATGGCTGGTCGATGGGCTTACATAACCCTTTTGCACAACAGCTTGTTGAAGATATTGGCTAATATTTTTTAAGTGTTCACGTTGAGATTGAGAGACTAATACTTTTTGAAAAATAAAGTTTGCCCATGCCATAACAATCGGAGGCTGTGCAGTACTAAAAATAAGTGGGCGCATTTTATTAATGAGATAATCTTTAATAATTGGATCACAAATAATGTAACCACCGACCGCCGCTAATGCTTTGCCTAATGTACCGACCAGAAAATCAATTTCCTGAATCACATTATATTGTTCAGCACATCCTAAGCCTTGCTGACCACGAACCCCAATTGAATGCGCTTCATCAACATATAACATAGTTTTAGCAAACCGTTTTTTTAGCTGAACTAAAGCGGCTAAATCCGTCTCATCACCGTCCATACTAAAAATACTTTCTGTGACCACAATGATTCGTTCAATCTTGTCATCATCATGATATTTTTGGAGGAGTTGTTCCAAGTGTTGTAAATCGTTATGTCGATAACGCACATACTGAGCGCCAGATAAACGTATACCGTCAATCATACTGGCATGAACTAACTTATCCGCCAATATTAAAGTTTTACTATCAGCAACAGCTGGCAAAATACCAATATTCATATGGTAGCCACTATTAAATAATAGTGCCGCGCGACCACCAAATGCTTGGCTTAGGCTATTTTCTAATTGTTCATATTCATCAAAATTGCCCGTTAATAGACGTGAAGATGATGAACTAAAATAGCTACGCTCGATTGGAAAGCTATCTAAAAACTCTTGACGAAGATTGATATCAGCAGCCAACCCAAGATAATCATTTGAAGCTAAGTTGAGCATCGTTTTATTTTGAATCGTAATAAAACGTCCGTGCTGCACATTTTGGGTAAATTGTCTAAAGTTACCTTGTTGCTTTAACTCATCTAATTCGGCAGAAAAATGATCAAGCAATGACATCTTAATTCGCTCCCTGCATCGTTTGAACAACTTCAACCAATTGTTCGAGCAAATCGCTTAACTCTTGATGCGTGATGACATACGGTGGCATCACATAAACCAATTTTCCAAAAGGACGGATCCAGATTCCACGGTCTACAAATTGTTGCTGTAAGGTTTTCATATCAACATTAAAGGTGAGTTCTACTACACCAATTGCACCCAGCACTCGCACATCGGCAACATAATCAAGCTGACTTAAAGGCGTTAAATATTGGCTAAGCTGTTGTTCAATTCGCTCAATATTAGCCTGCCAATCTTGCTCAATTAATAATTGGGTACTTTTTAAAGCGACCGCGCAAGCAAGTGGATTGGCCATAAAGGTTGGACCGTGCATAAACACCCCAGCCTCACCGCGACTAATGGTTTCTGCAACATGCTTTGTCGTTAAGGTAGCAGATAACGTCATGTAGCCGCCTGTTAGTCCTTTACCTATGCACATAATGTCTGGCTCAACTTGTGCATGTTCCCAAGCAAAAAGCTTACCCGTGCGACCAAAACCAGTCGCAATTTCATCAAAAATTAATAACAGATTATATTGTTCACAAAGTGCTTTCGCCTGACGTAAATATTCAGGATGATAAAAACGCATCCCCCCTGCACCTTGAACAATCGGCTCAATAATCAGTGCAGCAAGGTTTTCATGATTTTGCTGAATAGCTTCTTCTAGCTCGGCAATATCTTCTTGGTTCCACTCTTCATAAAATTTGGTTTGCGGAGCTGCTACAAAAAGACGGTTCGGTAAACTTGTACCAAAAATCTGATGCATACCTGTAACAGGATCACAAACAGACATCGCATTCCATGTATCACCGTGATAACCGGAACGTGTAGTAATAAAATTTGTTTTTTGTGGTTGGCCTTGTGCTGTCCAGAATTGCACAGCCATTTTCAAAGCAACTTCAACGGCTACCGAACCTGAATCTGCATAGAAAATTTTATCGAGACTTGGCGGCGTAATTTTTAAAAGAATTTTTCCAAGTTCAATTGCAGGATCGTGAGTTAAACCACCAAACATGATATGTGACATGTTTTGTAATTGATCTGTCACTGCCTGATTGAGTTCAGGGTGGTTATAGCCGTGAATTGCACACCACCATGACGACATACCATCAATTAAAGTCTTACCATCATCTAGTTCAATCGTTGCCCCATAGGCACGTTTAACTTTAAACGTTGGTAAAGGTTGGGTCATTGAGGTATATGGATGCCAAATATGTTCCAAATCAAAATTATCGGTCATCCTCTATACCCTTTTACAGCAATTAAATCTTTCATTTAGCACATGTTAAACCTGTTAAGAATGAAAGAAAATTGCGAGATCAACCAAAGCTTATTAACTTTGCTGATGAATTGTTAAAAATTGGCAGATTTCTTCAATTGTTCGATCTACTTCTAGGTATGGAAAAGCATGAGTAGCGCCTTCTAATACTTTATAACTCATGTTTTCTGTCGCGATATCCTTGAAATTTTCACTAATTTTGCAAGGAATGACATTATCTTGCTCGGCAAACACATGAAGCTGCGGACCTAGATAGTTTTTTAAGTTATTTACCAAATTTAGTTGCTCAAGCATTTGCAAACCTTCTGATAGCAATTCACTTGAAGGCGGATTTGCTATGTTTTGCATGCTTATCCAATCTTGTTTAGCCTGAGAGGAACCGAGTGTAATTAAATAATAAAAACGCTTTAAAGTGGCTTGCGGGTTTTGTAAAAAAGAAGTCTTAAATTGACTAAACACATCAGCAGGCATAGCAGTCTGCCAATTATCGTTGGTAACAAAACAAGGATTTGAAGCGAGCGTAATTAAAGTTTTAGTTTGCCCTGTTTGTTCATAAAAAGTATTAACCAGTTGAGTTGCTAACTGTCCACCTAAAGACCAACCTATTACTACATCAACCTCAGCAACTAAATCAAGCTGGGCACGATACTTACCATCTAAAATATTAAAAATATTAATAAGTTGTGTTTGATAGCCAGCTTTTTCCAATTGCAATTTAAGGGACTGCAAAGGCTCCACTCCTACTCCCCAACCTGTAATTAATAAAATTTTATTTTGTAACTTCATATGCCTGCTCAAAGCCAATTTTATAAGGATTATATAATAATATCGATTTAAAATATCTTTTAAAATCAATATAAAAATTAAATTTTAGAGCATAAAATTAAGCATTTATAATGTGATAATATTCTGAAATATATTGATAAATAAGACCCGCATTATTCATAGTAAACATACAAAAAATTAATTATCTAAACATTGAAGCCAATCAAAAAACAACATACTCCACACTTCGCCTATAAATCCATTATGCAATGTAATTAATGTTAATACTTATGTTTTTTTATTAAAAAAAATGACTCACCAATTCATTTTAATGCTAGAAGATTAATTATTGATCAAAAAGTATTAGGAAGGCTAATATGAACAGTCAAAGCACAATATCTGATGGGAGAGAAAAAAATACATCTTTTGTTACACCCAATGATATTATAAACAACTTATCTTTAGATAAAAATTACTGCTTATTTTTGGATATTGATGGTACATTAGCACCCTTTCAAATTAATCCTGAGCATAGTTTTATTCCACAAACTACCTTAGACGTTATAAAAAAAATTACTAAATTAAATATACCTGTTATTGCTGTAACAGGTCGTGATGTAGATACAGCAAGCAAACTACTACATCCTATTGAAGTTCCAATTGCTGGTTTACATGGTTTAGATATTTATTTTGATTCAGGAAATTATATTCGACCAGATTTAAGCAGTATTAATTTCAAAAAATTAAAACAAGATATTACCAAAAATTGTGATAAACATCCTGAATTATTAATTGAAGATAAAGGATATTCTATTGCCTTACATTATCGTAAAAATCCTAATTTAGAAAATAATGCCATTAATATTATGCAAAGAATTAATTTAAATTATCCTCAATTAAAAATAAATAGAGGGAAATTTGTTGTTGAATTAATTCCAAACCAAGCTGATAAAGGTAGAGCAATTAAAACTATATTAAATCATCTTGATTTACCTGCTGTATTACCTATTTTTATAGGTGATGATTTAACAGATGAATCTGGTTTCACTTACATTAATCAGCAATCTGGCCTTAGTATTAAAGTAGGTCCGGGTGAAACACAAGCAAAATATAGATTAAAAGATATTGATAATGTCGCGGATTTTCTTCTTTTATTTCAAAACAGAATAAAAAGCTTATATGTCAAAAATAGCCAAAATCAGAATGGAGAAAAATTATGTCTAAATTAATCGTATTATCGAACAGAATAAGTATGCCATCGGGTAAAGCTTCAGCAGGTGGTCTTGCTGTAGCTGTACAAGATGCACTAAATGATAGTAACGGCATCTGGTTAGGCTGGAATGGGCAGCAAATTACCGATAGCGAAGCGCCAGAATTTGCGCAGGCTTATTCTCAAGGAATTGACTACATTACCTGCCCTCTCACTCATCAACAATATGCCCAATATTATTGTGGTTTCGCTAACAAAGTTTTATGGCCAGCAATGCATCATAGAGATGATCTAATTGAATATGATGCAGAAGAATATAATACCTATCAAAAGGTTAATCGCTTATTTGCTCAAAAGCTAAAAGAGCTTGCTCAGCCTGAAGATCTTATTTGGGTGCACGATTACCACTTTTTTAGTGTGGCTCGCTATTGCCGTGAATTAGGCATGCAAAACAAAATTGGTTTCTTCTTACATATTCCTTTTGCCAGTCTGAATATCTGGCACAAAATTCCGGTAGCCCGTGAGTTAATTCAAGACTTGAGCCAATATGATGTTATTGGCTTACAAACTCAGATTGACCAAAATGCCTGCATGCAGACTTGTCTGAATTTACTCGAAGCTCAAAAAATTCAAAGCAACAGTATTAGCTATAAAAAACGTCAAATATTAATTAAATCATACCCAATTGGTGTTCAGCCTGAACTTATACAAAAACAAGCCCAGCAAGATTTGGCTACCTCTTCGGTGTTTAATTTTGAAGAAATACCACGTCAAAAGACAATTATTGGAGTTGATCGTATTGATTATTCAAAAGGTTTACTCGAAAGATTTAATGCTTTTGCAACCTTTTTGGAAACCAGCCCTGAATATCATGGCTTAGTTCGACATCTTCAAGTGGCGATCCCTTCTCGTACCGATATTCCAGCTTATCAACGCTTATATCAACGTTTTAAAACCAAGCTGGAGTTAATTAACGAAGAGTTTGCGCATGAAGACTGGAGACCTGTAGATTGCTGCTATGACACGGTACAACACCATAATCTCATGCACATTTATCGTCATTCAGATATTTGCTGGATCAGTTCACTACGTGATGGGATGAATCTAGTAGCTAAAGAATATATTGCGGCTCAAGACCCAGAAAATCCAGGTGTGCTCATTTTATCTAAATATGCTGGTGCTGCTGAGCAGATGTCTCAAGCCTTGATTGTTCACCCACAAGATAGAGCGGCAATGATGGATGCTTTAAAAATGGCTTTAGAAATGTCTAAAGCTGAGCGTATTAATCGTTATCAACAATTGATAGAGGGATTAACATCATCTGATCTTACCCATTGGCGAAATAATTTCTTGGATGATTTAGAAAAGACACCAACTTTACTAATGAAGCCTCAACGATTATTACAAGATAATTATCAATCTATTTATCAGGTTTTATAAATCTAAATAAAAGAACATCGAGAAATTTAATTTCTCGATGTTCGCTATTTGGTGATTATTATTTATAAATTAGTTTGTCTTTACTAATGTAAAACGGTTAAGTAAAGCAATAATAAATAGTAATACAGCGACGCCTGTTAAAACCGTACTTAAACCAGTCCATTCCCCAATTAAACCGATTAAAGCTGGTCCACTTAATGAACCGGTATAGGCAATTGTTGATACTAAAGAAAGTGCTGCTGCTTTAGGCATATTGTTTTGTCGACCAACACGAGAAAACATCACTGGTACAATATTAGAACAACCTAATCCTAACAGTGCATAACCCAATACAACCACTTGCCACACTGGTGCAGTTACAATAACAGCCATACCAATGGCGGCTCCAATTGCACTATAAGTCACAATATTTTTTTCACCCCATTGCTTAAGCAAGATATGACCTGCAAAACGACCAGTCGTCATGCTAAGCGCAAAAAAAGTGTAAGCTAAACCAGCAAAAGCAGGATTAAGCTGATATTTACTTGTTAAATAAATACCACCCCAGTCCATTGCTGCACCTTCTGATAAAAAGGCGATAAAACACATCACACCAATAAGCAGAATAATGCCATCAGGACGATAAAGTTTTTTGGGCGCTTGAGTGGTATCTTCATGTGGCTTTTCATCCTGTTCAAAAGACGTTAAACAAGATGGAATCGCAACACCACCAATAACAAGCAAAATCATAACGACTGATAAAGTACTCATTAAGGCTGAAAGACCTACTGCCAATAATGCTGTCACAAGCATAGCGCCTGTTAAGCCACCAAGACTGCACATTCCATGGAAGCTAGACATAAGAGCTCTCACACTATGTTTTTCAACAACTACTGCTTGTAAATTGATAGCTACTCCAAGACATCCTGCTGCCGATCCAAAAATAAACAATGCTACGGCCATCGTCACAATGCTGCTCCACATCGTAAGGCTAGGCAATAAAACCATTAACAACATCAATGCCAAAGCAATTAACGGACGACATCCCCAGCGCTTTACTAAAGCACCAGTCGCGGGCATAGCAATCATTGACCCGATACCCATACACAGCAAAAGTAAACCAAAATCGGCATGATTTAGGTTTAAACGTTGCTGTGCAAAAGGAATAAGAGGTGCCCAAGCTGCAGTCGCAAAACCTAAGCTAAAAAAGCTTAGTCGTGTTGCAAGACGCTGTGTACTTAGGAGAGTAGCTGTATCTAGAACAGCAGGTTTGGTAAATAACATATTTCGCGAACTCACCATAAAATCATTGGCGATCCATACCAACCGATTTTCCATAGAAAAACCCTTGCCTCATTAAATTTCTAGGCAAGGGTTTTATTGGCGAAATTATAAACAATTTCATAAAAAAAACAGGGGGTGCGATACAATTTTTCTGACTTTTTTGTAACTGCCAAAGCCTTATATAGTAAGGCTTTGAATATGTTCAATTTGACAAAAACAACATCTAAGTTAAGACTTCATTTTATTAAAATGAGCCAATAAAAAACCCAGCCTTAGCTGGGTTTTTTATTAAATTTGAGATTGAATATAGTTTTGCAAGCCAATCAACTCAATTAAACGTAATTGCTTTTCTAACCAGTATGTATGGTCTTCTTCAGTATCTGATAATTGTTGACGCAACATATCACGGCTAATGTAATCGCCCTTCTCTTCACAAAGTTTGATACCTGTCGCTAACTTTTCACGAACATGATATTCAAGCGCCAAATCAGCTTTTAAACAAGATACAACGTCTGTACCAACATTGATATCTTCACGGTGCATGTTTGGTTTAGCACCTAAAAACAATACACGGCGAATGATCGCATCAGCATGAGAAGCTTCTTCTTGCATCTCATGATCAATACGTTCATAAATTTTATTTAAACCCCAATCTTCATACATACGAGAATGGATTAGATATTGATCACGGGCAGCCAATTCTCCGCCAATGAGCATATTTAAATAGTCTATGACTTCTGGATTGCCACGCATAATAAATCTCCTATCGTATGAGAACTATTATGGGCAATCTTAAAAGTGATTGCAAAACAAAAAATGGTTAAGTTTATGATTTTTATCAAATTAAAATGAGAAACATACGCATTTGCAGTTTAAGTTATTTAAATTTCCTCTGCAAAAAGAAACGCTTGTCCAATTTATAAGTTCAGACAAGCGTTAAAATATGGCTCAAACCATCAATTTATAAATTTGTAACTAAAATCAATGGTTCTTATTTCGGTAGATCTATTCGCTTAAAGTCTGCCCGTAGCTTGCCATAAGTGATAAGAAATCAGTCTCATTCATAACAGCAATACCTAGTTTTGCTGCTTTTTCTAATTTCGAACCAGCCTTCTCACCCGCAACAACACATTTGGTTTTACTCGATACACTACCGCTTACACGCGCACCTAATGCTTGTAGCATTTGTGTTGCCTGATCACGGGTCATTTGCTCTAAAGTGCCTGTTAACACCCAGCTCTCGCCATTTAATGGTTGGCGTGTTGGTGCAGTCGGTGCATCCCAATGAATTCCTGCTGCTATTAATCGATCAAGCACTTCAATGTTGTGCGGTGCCAAGAAAAAGTCAGCAATCCACTCGGCAGTAATATCACCAACATCTGGTGTTTTCTTTAAAGCTTCAACATCAGCAGCTTTAAGCGCTTCCAAAGTTTGGAAAGTATTGGCTAACATCCTAGCTGTTGTTTCACCTACCCCACGAATTCCCAGAGCATAAATAAAACGCGCAAGCGTTGTCTTCTTACTGGCTTCAATGGCATCAATTAGATTTTGTACCGATTTCTCACCCATTTTTTCAATCCCGAGTAAAGTTTCTCGGTGTTCGTGCAAATGATAAATATCGGCAACATCTTTGAGCAAATCGAGGTGTAATAAAGACTCTACCCAACGATCGCCTAGACCTTCAATATCTAGAGCTTTACGTGATACGAAGTGACGAATCGCTTCAATACGCTGTGCAGCACAATACAGTCCACCAGAACAACGTGCTAAAGCTTCCCCTTCTGGCATTACCACTGGTGAGGCACAAACAGGACAGTTTTCAGGTAAATGTACAACTTCAGCATCAACAGGACGGAACTCTGGCCAAACTTTTTCTACTTTAGGAATAACATCGCCTGTACGATAAACACTCACCGTGTCACCAACACGTACATCTAGGCGATGGATCTCACCAATGTTGTGTAAAGTTACATTGGAAACCGTAACTCCCCCTACAAACACAGGGTTTAAACGCGCTACTGGAGTCAAAGTACCTGTACGCCCTACTTGCCAATCAATCTGATCAACCGTAGTTAATGCAGCTTGGGCAGGGAATTTATAAGCAGTTGCCCAACGTGGTTCACGACTTAAAAAACCAAGTTGTTGCTGTTGCTTTAAGTCATCAACCTTTACAACCATCCCATCAATTTCAACTTGTAAATCTGAACGTTCTTGCTGAATTTGCTCATAACGTTGCTGTACTTCTTGAATTGAATTACAAAGATATTGACGTTCAGCAATTTCAAATCCAAGTTTTGTGAGCCATTGCAGACTGTCATGCATGGTAGTTAAGCCATGATTAGGTTCACATTGAGCGATGCCGTAAGCATAAAATGCTAAAGGTCGAGCCGCAGCAATATTAGGATCGAGTTGTCTTAAACTACCAGCTGCAGCATTACGCGGGTTGGCAAATGTTTTATCGCCTTTGGCTTCCTGTTCAGCATTGAGTTTTTCAAAACCAGACTTTGGCATAAGTACTTCACCACGAACTTCCAGCAAACGTGGAATTTCAAAGTGATCTGAATGTAACACTTTAGGCAAATTACGAATCGTTTTAACGTTCTGCGTAATGTCCTCCCCAGTTTCTCCATCACCACGTGTAACGCCACGTATTAACACACCATTTTCATACCAAAGAGAAATCGCAAGACCATCAAGTTTTAGTTCGACTTCGTATTGTACTTTTTGATTAGGCAAACGCTCTTCAACACGACGTGCAAATGCAAACAAGTCTTCCTGATTAAAAACGTTCCCCAAAGAAAGCATCGGAACTACATGAGTCACACTTTGAAATTTAGAGAGTGCTTGTCCACCTACTTTTGTAGTGGGTGAATCTGATTGAACAAGATCAGGATATTGCTCTTCTAAAGCTTTTAGCTGGTGAAATAAATGATCATATTCACTGTCCGAGATTGTCGGCTGATCCATGACATAGTAGGCATGGTTATGCTTTGCAATCAGTTGAATAAGCTGACGCATCTGTTCGATCACGGAAGTTGTTGCCATTATGTTATTCACCATAAAAAAGGGTGGAAATTTCTCCACCCTGAGCTGCGACTAGATATGTTGCAATTATCGCAACGAACGTAAAAAATTAAAACTAGGCGGTCGCCTGTGCCGGACGATAATCAATCACATGATGACGCCAGTGCTCTTTTAACTGTGGCGTAAATTCAAGATTATTCTCATCGTAAACTTTGCCATCAATTTCACGAGCGATTAAACCTGCAATACTCGCCATCATGTCAAAACCAGTCACGGCTTTACTGTTTGGAAGCGCAAGGAAAAATGCTAACCCTTGAACTTGTTCAGTAGATAGCGTTTCAAGATCAAACCCAGCTGGTCCATTGTCTGTCATACGCAATACAGAGAACATGAGTACACTCGGCTCATCGGTATTTTCATAACGATGGAAGCACGACATTTCACCGTAGCGTAAACCATATTTCAACAGCACTTTAAGCGCTTTATCGCCAGACAATGCACGACGAGGGTTTGGATAAACATTTAGCGCAATAATCTGTTCAGCCATCGCTAATGCACTTTCATCATCATAACGTTGCTGTTCATGTAAATGCACATCCAGAATATTACTCTCGCCTTCAAACTCAGCAATTTCGGCAGTTTCAATATTCGGGTTTAAACTCAACTCAGGCTCATTTTTTTCGCTTTCAGCTTCCAAATTTTCTTTTGCTAAATCTTCAGCTACCGGTTTAACAGAAACTGTATCAACCAACTCAACTGAACCATCTTTATGAATGGTAGAGCTTGGTACTGTTTGTTCAGATTTAATTTCTTCTACAGAAGCGTTTTCAACAACTGCTTGAGTTTGTTCAGTTTGAATTGCTTTAGCGGGTTCTACGGTCTCAATTTCTGACTGTTTTGTTTCAGGTACTTGTGACGGCGCAGCTTCGCTTAAAGTCGGTTCTACTCGCTCTGCACTAGTCACCGCTACAGATTCAGCTTCAGTTTTCTCAAGCTGATCTCTCACGTGCCTAGGTATAACTGGTTGATTACTATCAGGATTAATATGCAAATCACTGTCTAATGAGGGTTCAGCATGGTTTGGCTTTTTTAAAATCATTTTTAAGCCAATTAGCATAATTATAATGGCAACAACGATGCCAATAATCGTATTGATTTCCATTCTATGACTCCGAAACTAACCCGTATTCTTTTGCCTGTTCTAAATCGACAGTGACTAATTTTGATGTACCCGGTTCAGGCATGGTCACACCCAACAAATCAGTTGCCATGGTCATCGCCAGCTTATTATGTGTAATGTAAATGAATTGTACATGTTCAGAAAGTTCTTTTACCAAATTACAATATCTCTGAACATTCGCATCATCAAGTGGTGCGTCCACTTCATCTAGTACACAAAACGGTGCCGGATTTAATCTAAAAATCGCAAATACTAATGCTAACGCTGTTAAAGCCTTTTCTCCACCGGAAAGTAATGCTAGAGAACTATTTTTCTTACCTGGTGGCCTTGCCATCAGTTTAACACCAGATTGCCAGTCATCTTCAAGACTTAAACTCGCCTCACCACCATTAAAAACCTTTGGAAACAGGTTTTGCAACTCCTGATTGATCTGATCAAAAGTTGTCATAAACAGCTTACGGGTTTCCTGGTCAATGCTTTTCATCGCATCTTTTAATTGAGTTACCGTATTTTCCAAATCTTGAATCTGGTGACTCAGCTCATCAAAACGCTGAGAAACTTCTTCAAACTCTTGTGAAGCGGCAAGGTTAACCGCTCCAATTTTTTCAAACTGTTTCTGTACTTTTTCCAGTTTTTGCTGGTGCTCGGCTAAATCTATTTGTAAGCCTTTTTGGAGTTCGGCATTTAGCTCTTTAAGCTGCTCTTGATAATGCTCACGATCTGACTTGGCTGCTTGCCATGCCAATCGTTTTGCTTCAAGTTGTTCTCTGAGCTGCTCATCTTTTTGTTGATATTGATGACGCTGATCGGTCAAAGTCTGCTGTTTTTCCTGCACACTATTGAGTTCAAGCTGCCATTCATTCCAGTTCTTTTGCAACTTTTCAGTTTGAGCAAATTGTTGCTGAAACTCTGACTCAAGATTTGGTAACTCTAATTGAATAGGGTCAACAAACTTTTTCGCTTGCTCCATTTGAGCTGCAATTTGCTGATATTGGCTTTGCAAGAATGAGATATCTTTTTCAAGCAACTCAATCTGTTGAGTTGTCTGCGTGCTATTACGGCGTAAAATTTCACGTTCTTGTTGCTGATGTTGCAAGGCTTGTTGCTGCTCGTCTAACTGCTCTGTTAATTCTTCTACTCGAAATTGCAAAGTTTTATAGTCAGGTAAAATGGTTTCGAGCTTAATTGCTAATGCATGCAAATCAATTTCAAGATCATCTTTTTGCATTGCATCTTCTTCAAGCTGCATATCCAACTGACCAAGTTGATCTTTTAATTGCTGTTTTTGCAGTAAAAATGCTTGTGCCGCGGTTTGTTGCTTAGCAATTTGCACATCTAGCTGTTGTAAGTCTTTTTGCTTTTGTTTCACAACTTGCTGTTTGTGCTGCACACCAGGCTGTAATTGCGCTAATTCATCTTTTTGCTGAACTACAATTTCATCTAGTGCTTGTAATTGAGGCTGTTGCTTTTCAAGAGCTTGTTCAATTTCATCTAGACGAATACGGTGGCTCAGCATACCTTGTGCGCTTTGACTTTCGTCATCATACATAAGGGCAATCACCCAATCCTGCCCGACATGATAGCCATCTAAAGTCAAAACAGACTGGCCATGTTGCAACTGCTTTTGCTCATTTAAAGCTTGAGTCAAATCTTGTGCAATCGCTACATTTGAAAAGATTGATAGCTGTGGCGATGCAATCCACTCATTTAAACAAGCCAAGTTACCTTTAAATTTACTTGTTTGCTCTGAAGGTTTTAGCTGGCGAGCAACTCCTTCTTGAAAGACTTGTTCAGTCTCAAGAATATGAGCTTGTAACCATTTTGCTAAAAACTTCTCAACAATCTGCGCATGTGGTTTACCTTGCTCTGTTAACTCTAGAGCTTGCATTAAACGTAGCGTATCTTGGTTTTGCTTTGGACTTTGTTTAGCAATAAGCTGGCTTAAGTTTTTCTGCTCTGATAATAAAACTTGGATTTCTGTTTTCAGAGTTTGCTGCTGATTTTTACTTGACTGGTGTTGCTGTTGAGATTGCTCTAAATGCAGTAATTGTTGCTCAATTTCAGTTTCAAGCGACGCGATTTCGCCCAGTAATTTCTGTTGCAGTTGCTCAAGCTCGCCCTGCTCATCTTCATGAACATGCGATTGAATTTGGTTTGCTTGATGTTGCAGCGTTTCTTTTTGCTGCTCAATGCGCTGAACATTTTTACCCAACTGTTCAATTTGAGCTGACATCTGCATTTTTTGCTGCTGTTGTTTTTCAACCTGAGCTTTTACTTGCTCAAACTGTTGTTGTGCTTGTTTCTGCTGAGATTGTAAATCAGCAAAGTTTTGTTCAGCCTCCGTCGCTGTATGCTCAACTCCAGTTAAAGCTTCTGTTTGTTCTTCTAGCTGATTATTCAGTGTTTCGAGTTGCAATTCAGAAAGCTGTAAACGTTCTTTAGTTTGGAATCTTTGCTGCTCTAACTGAACGAGAGTCGTACTATTTTGCTGGTATAGACTCTGTTTTTGTTCAAGAGTCATTTTAAGTTCAGATAGTTTCTTTTCAGCTTGTTGCCATTCTTGTTGTAGCGGTGAAGATTGCTGAATAAGTCGCTGAAACAAAGCACTGGTTGCTTCTAAATCATGTTCAATCGTGCTTAATTCTGAGCGAACCAATTTAAAGGTTTCACCCAATTCATTCATTTGAACGGTATATTCTTCTTGTAGGCGTACACTTTTCTCTGCCTGAAAAGACAAAATTTCAATTTTGAGCGTACGAATCTGGCTTTCTAAAGTTTTATATTGAACCGCTGCTTCCGACTGACGCTTAAGCGTTTTAAGCTGCGATTTTAACTCTAGTGCAATATCGTCTAAGCGTGAAAGGTTTTGCTCTGTATGTTCAAGATGCTGCAAAGTTTCACGGCGACGAGCCTGATAACGAGAAACACCCGCGGCTTCCTCAATGAACACACGCATTTCTTCAGGCTTGGCATCAACCAAGCGGTTAATCATGCCTTGCTCAATGACCGCATATGAGCGTGGTCCTAAGCCTGTTCCTAAGAAAATATCGGTAATATCACGGCGGCGACAACGTGTACCATTCAAGAAATATTCTGACTTACCTTCACGAGTGACCTGACGGCGAACAGCTAACTCATTATAAGCATTATACGATCCGCCCAACTTTCCATAAGTATTATCAAAGCGTAGCTCAACACTGGCCACACCAACGGGCTTACGTTTGGAAGTCCCCGTAAAAATAACATCTTGCATGCTACCACCACGGAGCTGACGAGCGTTTGACTCACCCATCACCCAGCGGATCGCATCAATTACATTGGATTTGCCACAACCATTTGGACCAACCACTGCTGTGCGGTTAGCCTTAAAATTTAAGGTTGTACTATCTGCAAAAGATTTAAAGCCGGAAAGTTTTAAACTGCTTAAACGCATAATGCCCTAACTAGCGGCGTGAGCGTCTTGCCCAAGCCAATTCAATCTGTTTCATTCGTGTCAGCGATTCCAACACAAGGTTACGTAAGTGTCGACAAAAATCTTCCATAAATAAAGCGGCTTGTTGTGATTTTCGGATTAAAATTGCATCAGTCACGAGTTTAAATAATGCAAATGCTTCTTGTAGTTCCCGCTTAGAGGTATTTAAGGTCAAAAAATAACTACGACGTAATGAAGGTAATAACTCTTTATAAAATTTCATTAGATAAGGATTACCCACCATATCTTGCTGTTCAGCTAAATATTGGAAGACCCCATCATAAAATTTTTCGATATCACCTGCTTTGACATGCTCAAGAAGTTGCTCTAATAGCAACTGTAATTGATCTGCTTCATGCGCACGCCATGTTTCACTCATGCGTTGTACAATATGCCCCAATAACATCATATTTGTATCAAACAACGCTTTAACTTGTTGTGCAGACATTTCTGAAACAATTGCCCCACGGCGTGGAAAAATCTCAATTAAATGAGTACGCTCTAATAATAACAATGCTTCACGAACTGATCCTCGGCTAACGTCAAGTTCTTTGGCAATACGTAGTTCTTGAATACGTTCGCCTTCTACTAGCTCGCCACTAATGATCTGTTCGCTAATATATTTGACAATTTGCTCAGAAAGACTTTCTGTGTCTTCGAGATTCATAAATCACCCGCTACTTTTTATATGCATTAATCCATGCTTTTCTTTCGCATCCTTGTTTTTAACTGATCCCATCGATTAAAAACTATGTCATTGTCTGACAATTTTATTGCATTTTAAGCCAACTCATTTAAAAACAACACCAAAATCAGATGAATAAAAGCTTGGAGCGCTCTTATATTCTATGAATAAAAAAAGCTCGAATTCCTAAAAATTCAAGCTTTTACACCACTGTCTTATAAATTTAAGATTTTAGCCTCTAATGCATAATGCCTTTATAAATAAAATAACTACCTACCACCACTAACAGGCAAGCAAAGCATTTTTTTAACATCTGCGGCGACAACGCATGAGCAACCTTTGCTCCAAACTTCGCTGTGACAAAACTCATGACACTAATGCCAATAAACGCATAGATGTGCACATAACCAATCGTGTTAGGCACTGAGATTTGTTCTTTTGCACCAAACCACATAAAGCCAATCGCTCCAGCAACTGCAATTGGTAAACCGCAAGCGGCAGAAGTCGCGACTGCTTTTTGCATGACCACGCCATGACGGTTTAAGTATGGAACGGTTAAACTTCCTCCCCCAATTCCAAAAATTGCAGAGGCAATACCAATGCCTCCACCCGCCATGAATTGCATAGGGGTTGAAGGGAGCTGACGCGTTGGATCAACAACTACATGTGCTCCTTTAAACATCCTATAGGCCATCACAACCGCAAAAATACCAATAAGAAGTTGCAAATGCTGACCAGACATCAGGTCAGCAATACCCGCCCCTAAAAATGAGCCCAACACCAGTCCAGGTGCTAAATTACGAAAAACAGGCCAAAGTACTGCACCCTTTTTATGATGAGCTGTAACAGAACTAAAAGACGTCACAATAATGGTTGCAAGCGATGTTCCGACTGCAATATGCATGATTACTGCGGGGTCGTAGTGCAATTGGGTAAAAACCACATAGAGGATTGGTACAATAATTAGTCCACCACCCACTCCAAACAATCCGGCAGTAAAACCAGCAATTGCGCCAATGAGTAAATATATGATTAACTCCATAAATGTTTTACCACTCTGCTCATATTCAACATGGATTTAGAGACTCGCCAACTACAACAACTTTTAAGCGCAAAAAACCAGCTTCCAGAAGTGGTTTTATTAAAAGCAACCACAACTTCGACCAATGATGATATTCGTGAAATTGCCCAAAAAGGCATTACAACGGGCTTGGTTTGCAGTGCTCAACAAACTCAAGGGCGAGGTCAACATCAACGGCAATGGATTTCACCTGAAGGAAACATTTATTTAAGCACATTGGTGCAAACTCGAACACCCTTAGATGGTCGCTTAGCACTTGAAGTTGCTCTGAATATTTTGCAAATCCCACAGTTACAAGCTCTTAATCTGCAAGTGAAATGGCCAAACGATTTATATAGTGCTCAGGGCAAATGGGGTGGAATTTTAGTCGAACCACTGTCTCAGCATCAGGCTATTGTAGGTGTAGGTATTAATTTAAAAACACCACCAGTGACTGATAGTAATCAACCAATTACCTCTTTAGAAGATTTGGGCCTAGAGCAAATGGGTCGTCTTGAGTTAATTTCAGAACTTTATATTGCGATTCAAAATGCTGCTCGCTGGTTTGATCATGGCTGCTACAATTTGGCGGGGCGTTTTAACCACCACGCTGCATGGCTTAATCAGCTAGTTCAGTTTGAACATAGTCAGGGACTGGTACATGGTCGTTTTGTTGGAATCTCCAATGAAGGTGCAGTAATTCTTGAAACTCCAGAACCACAGCAGTTTTATCAAGGTCGCCTAAGACCACAAACAACTCAGTAATCAGGTATTTTCCCCATGAAAAGTTTATGGCTTGATATCGGAAACACCCGTTTAAAATACTGGATTACTGAAAATCAGCAAATTATTGAACATGCAGCTGAGCTACATTTACAGTCTCCTGCCGATTTATTACTTGGGTTAATCCAACACTTTAAACATCAAGGCCTGCATCGAATCGGGATTTCTTCGGTACTCGATACCGAAAATAACCAACGTATTCAGCAGATTTTAAAATGGCTTGAAATTCCTGTTATTTTTGCCAAAGTGCATGCTGAATATGCTGAGTTAAAGTGCGGCTATGAAGTTCCGAGTCAGCTCGGGATCGACCGTTGGCTACAAGTACTCGCTGTAGCTCAAGCAGATGAAAACTATTGCATTATTGGTTGCGGAACAGCGCTCACAATTGACCTAACTCAAGGTAAACAGCATTTAGGAGGTTACATCCTGCCTAATTTGTATTTGCAGCGAGATGCTCTTATTCAAAATACCAAGGGTATTAAAATTCCAGACTCAGCTTTTGATAACCTAAATCCGGGCAATAACACTGTAGATGCAGTACATCACGGTATTTTATTAGGCCTCATTAGTACCATTGAAAATATTATGCAGCAATCTCCTAAAAAGCTACTGCTGACTGGTGGTGATGCAACACTATTTGCCAAGTTCTTACAAAAATATGAGCCTGTGGTAGAAACCGATCTTTTACTCAAAGGATTACAGCAATATATTGCCCATTATCCTAAAGACTAAAATACACAACAAAATAAAAGGCGCTATATGCGCCTTTTATTTTATGGATTTATTTCTTTTGGTCATTATTACCAAAGAGTGGGCCCATTCCGCCACCGCCGCCGCCAAATTGCTTTTGCATATTGCCTAATGAACGCATCATTTTGCTCATACCAGATGGATTCGCAAATTTCTTCATCATTTTAGCCATTTGCGCTTGTTGCTTAATGAGTTTGTTCACTTCAGCAACATCCATACCACAACCTGCCGCAATACGTTTTTTACGACTTGGGTTCATTAAGTCCGGATTACGGCGCTCTTTAACAGTCATTGACTGGATAATCGCTTCCATCTTCTTGACTTGTTTTTCAGGGTTCGCTTGCTCAATCGCTTGCTGAATTCCTGCACCGCTCATGCCGGGCAACTTGTCTAAGAAGCCCATCATGCCGCCCATTTTTTTCATTTGCTCAAATTGCATCAGCATATCTTCAAAGTTGAAGCTACCGCCTTTTTGCAATTTTTTCGCCATTTTTTCGGCTTTTTCTTTGTCGATTTTACGTTCAACTTCTTCGACTAAAGAAAGTACGTCACCCATGCCTAAAATACGTTGAGCAACACGATCCGGATGGAATGGTTCTAAAGCGTCAAGCTTCTCACCCATACCCAAGAACTTGATTGGCTTACCAGTAATGGCGCGCACAGAAAGCGCTGCACCACCACGTGCATCACCATCAGTTTTAGTAAGAATCACACCTGTAAGAGCTAAAGCATCATTAAATGCTTTTGCTGTATTTGCAGCATCCTGACCTGTCATGGCATCAACCACAAACAAAGTTTCAGTCGGCTTAACTGCTGCATGTAATTCTTTAATTTCGTCCATCATGTCTGCATCGACATGTAAACGGCCTGCCGTATCGACAATCAATACATCAGCAAACTGGATTTTTGCCTGTTCAATTGCACGATTAACAATATCAATTGGCTTTTCAGAAGGATCTGAAGGAATAAAGCCTGCACCAACTTCATTTGAAACAGTTTCTAACTGTTTAATTGCTGCCGGACGGTAAACGTCGGCAGAAACAGTCATTACTTTTTTCTTTTGACGTTCTTTTAAGAAACGTGCCAGCTTGGCAGCAGTTGTGGTTTTACCTGCACCTTGTAAACCAGCAAGTAATACTACAACAGGAGGTTTCGCACTTAAATCAAGTGTTTCATTCGCCTCACCCATCATCTTGGTGAGTTCGTCATAGACAATTTTTACAAATGCCTGGCCTGGTGATAACTGGGTCATCACTTCTTGGCCCAATGCCTCTTCCTTAACTTTCGCGATAAATTCACGAGTTACAGTTAACGCGACATCGGCTTCAAGAAGTGCCATACGTACTTCACGTAAGGTATCTTTAATATTGTCTTCGGTCAGCTGCCCTGAGCCAGTAACATTTCTTAAACTCTGTGTGAGTCGTTCTGTTAAGGTATCAAACATTGCAAAATCCGCTTAAAATGGCTAGTTGCAAAAAAATCTTTCTCGAAATAGAAAATTTATGCATAGAATGCTATAGGATACTTTAGTTCGCAGCGAATTTATATCTTATATAGATGAATTAATCCTGAAAAAGGTTTGACATGATTAGCCTCCCCTTGGTTTATACAATTTTGGCACTCATCGCATATACCACTTCTTTCTGGTATCTGTTTATTCGTTTAATGTCAAAACGTGAACCAAACTCATGGTTATTTGCTTTTGTTACTATCTTGGCATTAGTACTGCACGGCACAGTTTTATGCGATGCCATGCTTACACCAGCAGGAATTAACTACGATGTATTTAACCTGATGTCTTTTACATCGGGGCTTATGTTATTGTTAAGCTTAATTTTTAGTACTTTCCGCCCTATTCTGCCGTTAAACTTGTTAGGCATTCCTGTCGCAGCTATTGGTCTTATTTTAGGGTTTGCCTTTAGTCGACCAGATCAATTTATTGAACAGCATTCGTTAGGGCTTGATACTCATATCATTCTTTCGCTTTCTGCCTATGCAGTTTTACTGATGGCAACCATACATGCGATCTTAATGTGGTTCCAAAATCGTGAACTCAAAAAGAAACAAAAAAAACGTTTCTGGGTCAACTTACTCCCGCCAATTCAGGCGATGGAATCTTTATTATTTGACCTAATCATTACAGGTTTCATTTTATTAACAATTGCGCTTACATTTGGTTTTTTAACAATTGATAGCTTCTTTGCTCAGCATCTCGCTCATAAAACCGTATTTAGTATTATTTCTTGGTTTATCTATGGCTCATTACTGATCGGCCATTACAAACTTGGCTGGAGAGGTCAAAAAGCAATTCGTTTTACCTTAATGGGTTTTGTACTTTTAGCGATTGGATTTATCGGCAGTAAATTTGTGCTTGAGATGATCTTAGGGCGCTAGAGAAATTAAAATTTAATCGATACTAGACAGCGTTATGCATATCCCGTATAACGCTGTTTTCGTTTTACTCAGGTGACACAGACTGTGAAACTCATACTCGCTCCAATGGAAGGTTTAACTGACCCGATCATGCGGGATACACTCACATCTGTTGGTGATTTCGACTGGTGTGTGACCGAGTTTATTCGCGTTACAGACAGTATTTTGCCAGACCACATCTATTATAGTTTTTGTCCTGAACTAAAAAATGATGGTAAAACAGCAGCAGGTACGCCTGTTCATGTTCAGTTCCTAGGTAATAACCCAGATATGCTGGCAGCAAACGCAGCAAAAGTTGTTGAATTAGGTGCACCTGCAATCGACCTTAATTTTGGTTGCCCTGCAAAAACCGTTAATCGACATCGTGGTGGTTCAGTCCTTCTTGATGAACCAGACGTGGTACATCTGCTGATTAAAGCAGTGAGAGATGCTGTACCTGCTCATATTCCTGTTTCAGCAAAAATGCGTTTAGGTTATCTTGATGAAAACCATACGATGGAAAATGCCCACGCTGTTGAAGATGCAGGTGCCAGCTGGTTAACTGTACACGCTCGAACTAAAGCAGATGGCTATACACCACCAGCTTATTGGGAAAAAATTCTACCTATTAAAGAAGCTTTAAAAATTAATGTGATTGCTAACGGTGAAATCTGGACCAATGCTGATGCTAGAGCTTGTCAGCAACAATCTGGTTGTGAAGACTTAATGATTGGCCGTGGTGCGGTAACGACTCCAGATTTAACACAATGCATTCGCCAAAATATGGATGAAGCATTATTTAGTTGGGAACAACTCGTTGACTTACAAATTCGCTTTTTAAACGGTCAAGCAAAAACAGAAATTGGGATGGTTGGTCGTTATAAGCAGTGGTTAGGCATGATGACCAAAGCCTATCCTCAAGCAAAAGAATTATGGGATCAGGTGAAACGTATTAAAGCTTTAGATGAAATTGTTCACCAATTAGAACACACCAGATCAGATACTATTTAACTCGGCATAGCCTTTAAAAAAAAGAGGGCGATTATTTTCATAGTCGCCCTCTCGTATTTCAGGTTAAGCTATTATTCTTTTTTAAAAGCCGCTTACTTTCATTTTAAAGTCAGTTACAGAAACACCAGTGACACCAAAACTCCCCATAGAACCATTAGGTAAATTATTAAATGTTGTTGTATTTTGAGTAGCCATATTCCCTAAAGTGACATTATTAAGTGAAGCATCAAATTTACTAGATGCGCCTGTATTCCCAAAAGTTAATCCAGTTGGATCAACTCCTGCATAAAAACCATCTAATACAAAACCAGTTGAGGTATTTGTTCCTGCAAACTTAAACCCAAATGTAGCACCCGTATTATCGGACACTAAAGTAATTGGACAACCCGTAGCAGCAGAACAAATAGATTGAATTGCCCCACCAAATTTAACCATGACGGACTGCGCAGCATGACCCAGTTGAATGTTTAAACGGGGTTTATTGGTTTGTACAAAGTTAATATCTAGATTTCCAGTAGAACGAATGATTTCTTTTACACCCGTATTTACTGTCGTTCCCGAACTAAAAATTGATTTGGGTGCATAACTTGTTAATGCATAATCGGATGGACTAGATAAAGATGTACTTGGGGCTAAATAAACTGAAAAAGGTAGAAGTCGAATTCCGTTTACATCATTCCCCATAGATATAGCTAAATTTAAAAAAGGATTTCCACCCCCAGCATCGGTATCCATTGCAATATTAAAAGAAGGATTACCCGATACAGCGGCTTTAATAAACTCTATACTAGGAACTGGATTAGTAGAGTTTCCAGCAATGACAAAACCAGCCTTACTGTTATAAGAAGTTGAAGCAACACCGTTAGTATCAATAAGTGCGACTTGATTAAATTTAACTTTATCGGCCTGAATTCCTAAAGTTAAACCATTTTGACCCGTCGCTGCTGCAAGGCTTTGATCATCCAAAGGTTGCATTGCAAATACACTTGAACTACTGGCAAGTAGCAGCCAGAACCCTATATTTTTATTCTTCATGTCGCTCTAATCCTTAAGAGACAAACGCTTATTATTTGTTCAGACTATCAGAATAATATTCAAGTACAAAGCAATTATCTCTATAACCCGACGAATGCAAATCCAATCACACTAAAATAAAATTTATATAAAAAAGTGACGATAATCGTCACTTTTATTTATTAGTTAAAGGCCCCATTTCTAGGCACAATACTAAAGCTACTATTTAAACGTCCACCCGTAATTGCAAGCTCACCTAAACGTGCGCCCGCTCCTGTTGAAGGCGGATAGAAATTAATATCTTTAACACGTAACGCGCCGTCAATACTCTTATCAGGGTTGAAATAAACCGCTGTATTTACCCCAACTTTACCTAAACCACTTGTTGTATCTTTACCCACAACCAAAGCGGTATTAAACGCTAGCTTTCCTGTAATATTGTCAAAACCAATTGCAGAACCATCAATCGGATCACTAATTTGAACCGTATTTCCAGTTGCTGTCGCAGGCACTGTGAAATCGCCTAGTACAGTTAAAGCACTACCATCTGCAATTGAACTATTTGGCACAATTGATAAGTTAAGATCGCCACCTAAACGGAGTTTTAGACCAAATAACACATCATTATTTTTGGCAAAATTATCGATAGGTGAAGTACATGAACCCGTCGCTGGACAAGTTTTATATTTAGCCCCCGGTAAATAACCTGCTGCAATTTCTGTTGATAAAGCAAGTAGCATCTCTTTTAAACTAATATTAAGACTGCCATTTTCTAAACCAATACTTCCGTTGCCTTTGAGGAACATATCGATATTACGTAAGCCCATGTAATAATCAGTAGGACTACCACCATTATTAGCATTTGGAGAACCATCAATTAATAAAATTGAGGTTGTTTTAGTTCCAGTCGCATCACGTCCCGTAGTTCCAGCAGCAATACCAAAACCTAAACGCGAAGTCGTTCCAGATGCAGCTACAGCATTTCGAATAGGCTTACCATTTGTATCTTTTGTATAGTAATAAGCGCTATTTGCCGGTGCATCTAAACCATATACAGCAGCGTTAGCATTTAAATTATAAAAAGGTAAGGCTAAGCCCCACTGGTTATTTGCACCATTGTCTGCAAACTGATTGGCAGCAGCAACATTTGCACTTGTCGTAAAACGACCGCGTCTTGAAAATGCTTGAAACTCTGCTCCACGCATCGCAAGAATTAAGCTAAACGGATTAGTGACCGTATCACGGTGAATATTATGCTGATAATCAGCAGCTGTTGTTAAAGTACCCGCCCCTAAACGAATTGCATTTAAAGTCGCGTTGTTTGGCATTAATAATGTTTTTGTATCAGCAAGATTTAAATAAATATTTCCGCTGTCAAAATAACCGCGCGTAGCTGAGTTAAGGCCTGTTAAATTACCAAATTCGAAACCATAGGCATTCAGACCTGCTCCACCAATTTCTAAAGTGGTTGCTTTGCCATCTGAGCCTAGCATTGAGTCATTGTCTTTAGTGAATTCACCTTTCATACGAAAGGCAATCCCAGAATTACCTAAAATACTATTACTTGAGCCCGTACCTGTAGCGGTATTTGCTGTACCTAATATTGTTGTATCTGACGTACCATCCATGCCACGGACTTGTAAATAACTATTTACCATACGTCCGCTAGCACCTAAACGAATCAAACCTTTCGCATTTTGGGGACTATTGGTTGCATCTAAAGCATAAGGGTTAGTTTTATCCACATTAGAACTTAACATGACCTCAATATTCAGGCCTGAATTAGTTACTTTTCCACTACTATCTACATATGTTCCTGCTGTTAGACCAGAAGCTGAATCTGCTACACGGTTAAAATCAACATAACCATAGGTACTATTTGGGGTTTGCCCTACACTAGCAACGTTAGTTCCAGTATTCGTCTGTAAAACTAGGCCACGAGTTGGGTCAATCAGCATGGCTCCTTTACCGACAAAATTAAAGTTAAAATTTCTTAAAATTAACTGATTTAGCTGACTACGAGCATCTAATTGCCCTAAATAAATATTGGCATTATTAATACCAAGCGTCATGCTCGACTGACTATTTGCATTAAATAGACCATCTTGGGTTGTAAGTGCCAAATTTAGAGGAGAAGTCGTTTGAATAGCTAGCTGCCCCAGTGTCGGCGAACAAGTAGCAGAGTTATTACATACTTTAAAACTATTTACAGTTATAAGTGATGGACTGCTTTGCATAGAAAAGTCGAGTCCAGTTTTACCCGTAGTTGGGTTACTCCCTACATCTAAACGGTAATTTGTACTTAAAGGCTGACTAGATGCATTACTTTTTTGAACTTTTATCCCGCTCGCTTGCGCTCTTAAGACCTGATCTGCACTACCAGGTGTACCTGCATGATCGTCCCAGTAAGCATTATCAATATTGATTTCATTAAACGTCGTTTGAATCGAAATCCCATCTTGCCCATTAACAGCACTCATGTCAGCATCTGTTAAAGCTTCTAACGCAAAAACATGTCCGCTCACTAACAACATGCTGGTTGTTAATGCGTTTAAAATAAACTTTGAGCTGTGATTTTCTTTATTTTTTTTCATCACTTCAGTTCCTTTGAAATCTACATTAACCCTTAACAACGAGGATGGCTACCATCACAACTAAAGACCATGACTTTTCCTTGGATAGCTAAATTCCCATTCATCATCAAGCCCATAAAACCAGTTTCACGTCCATGGTCATACGCCGATGGTGTTGCAGTAGCAACTTGCTGGTTTGCACTATTAGCAGTCGCCGCATAAGTTGGTTTTTTGAAATATGCATAATCATACATATTTGCACTCGACCCTTGCGCTGTTGTTGAGCTGGTAAAGTTATCTTGCTCAATTGATAAGGCATTAAAACCAAAGTTACGAATTAGAATTGGCTGTGCTGCACTAAAACTAAGCTGAATAGCAGGCTTAATCATTTCAGTATTGTTTTTATCCAAATACTTTAAATCAGCGCCATCCAAACCCATTTTTTGAATATTTAAAGTACCTTGTACGCCTTTAAATACAAGCCAAAGTTTATTACCACTATCACTATTTTCGGCCCAACCACTTGGTTTGGTCGCATCTGCTTGTACAAAACGCTTATTAATTGCCAAGCCAATATGGCAAAACTCTACGTTCTCACAGACACCACCACTACCATTGTCAAATACACCGTTAACTGTCTGGTTTAAATTGAGCATTAAAGATAAATCAGCACCCGCCTGACCATTAATCGCCTGTAATGCGTCATTATCTAAAGTTTGTAGCTCTGCATGAGTGACCGTTGCACAAAGAGCGAGGATTAAAGTACTTATTTTTTTCATAGCATTCTCCTCCTCTTATAGACCTTTAGTTGTCAGTTTCAAGTGTTGGATTAAAACACCGTCGATTGAAGCGGATCCCAAGTTATTTAAAGGACTAATGTTAGACAAAGCTGGAGCTTGATTAGCTGTAGGAATAACGTATCCAGTTGTGCCATTACTACTACCAATTAAATCGTTGACGACAGCATTTCTTGAAGTCAACCATGGAATAGCAGAGTTAGTCCAATCACGATTCGAAGTAGCTCCATACATTGGCGTCGAACCCGATGTACTCGTACATCCTAAAGCACCAGAACAAGTTGTTGCATCAGCTGGTTTTGGCGTTGGATTTGTAATAACCCACGCACCAGTTCCTTTGCTATATTCCCATTGATATAAATATCCTAATGTTTTATAACCACAGTTAGAATTAAACAAACCACAACTATATTCTTGTTTCCATGTCTGGGTATTCTGTTGTCTTTGTTTAAAACGGACCTCTGTCATTGTGGCGGAAGTAGTACCAGATACTGAATTAGTCATTGATACCAAACTACCGGCAGAAGTCCCAGAAACTTGCGTACCTGTTGAAATTAAACGCCCAAAGGAAACGCCAATTGCACCTTCGCCGGTATTTGCTAACAAGGTTTTTCCATTATCAGGACTATATACGGTACCAATCGTAATACTACTATGCGTAGGGTTAACACATGAATAAACGTTACACGTAGAACCTTTGTAAGTCGTGTCAGCACCAGTGTAATCAGTATAAATCTGTTTATATATTTCTGGTTTATTTGCAATTCGAGCAATTTCAATACTAAAGTTTTTGCCGTCGGAACCTAAAATAAGCGGTTGATATAAATTACCTAATACTAAATTAATATTTGGATTGTAGAGATATAAGCCTTCACTATCAGCAAACTTCGGTGCTACAGCGCCTGCAGAGTCAAATGCAGGTGTATATAAATTGTTTGATGCATTTGGTGAGTCTGAAGTTTCACGGGTACTAAATCGCAATACCTTATTTGTATCATTAAAGGCAATTCGTGTTTTATTCGATGTTTTTGTATCTGTTCTAGTTCGATTTTCTACATAGTAACGGCATCCACGAGAGGTACTAAAACTCCCTGTGCCACTGTTACCACAGTCTCCAGTACTACTTGCACTTAAAGTTGAGTTTGCACCCGCATGTACTGTTTGCCATCCATTATTACTACTTGTAGCGTATGTCTGCGTTTGACTCGTAACATTTTCAGTCACAATACTGGTATTTTTGCTATCACCCGTATTTAAGCGAACTAGTCCAGACATTCCTAACGTATTATTATAAAAAGGACTCATTCCTCCAGCCGTAGTTGCACCACCTAATGTTTGGAACATACTAATCTGGCTACCATTTAAACTAAAGCCATTTAGAATGCCTTGCAAACGTAATCGGTTAGCACGAGTTGTATCAATACTGGTACCAATTAACCCGTTATTATTACCATATTGAAATTGGGCTAGAGAGCCATTTGTTGTAGCGACAACATTGGGATTACGTACAAATGCATCAGCCCATAGCCCTAATTTTAAATTATATGCATCAGCTCCCTCTGCCCCATCAATTAATGGTTGATATAGAGGAGCTTCTAAAGATAAATACGTTACTGGGTAAACACCGCTATCTGTTGTACTAAAATTAGGAACATTGGTCGCAGTTTTTACTTTAAATATCCATGGATTGGCTCCTGTGCCCCAACTTGAAATCGCTGCTGCAGCTGAGGTGTTAGCAATACGCGAATTTGCATCGCCATCTGACTTAGATAATGCTAATCCATAAAGAAATATGTCTGCTTTACCTACTGCGCGGTCTTCTGGTCCAACAGTGCCATTACCACTTGTATCAGCCGCACCAACACTCAAAGGCCCTACGGGTACATAGTTAATATAACCTGTATCTTTACTACGATCGGTAATAATTTGATTTACAGATTCATTTGGACCAGCGCCACGAAATACCATGAATGTATTTTGTGGTAATATTGCAATACCTTCGCCTATAGTTTCACTTAAACCAGCATCAGAAAGTTCTTCAAGAGCAAAGCTTGACTGACTTAAAAAAAGTCCAATTAAACTTGCTAAAACGGTTTTTTGAAACCTTACCGTATAATTAAGTGTAGTCATCGTGACCTTCCTGTTTTATACGATGCCACGCACCATATTTCTTTTTCTTTAACAGTCCTTGATGTGAGATTATTTCCTTTTTCATCTCACAAGGGGCAAACTTTTAAAAATTGCCAACCTTTCCACATTTCCATTATGCTGAATATTTACTCAAATGCAAAATTAAATAAATAAAAACTCATTTTTCCGATAAACGAGAAATAAGAGATGCATTTAACAGAATTTTAAAGAACCATAACAGTTAGCTGAGAAGTTTTGTTTTTGAAGCACTACATTAGTTAAGGCCATAGAAGCTGGTGTTTTCCCTGTTAAATCAACAGTTCCAATAGGAAGATTACCTGCTAAACAGTTTAATGCTAATGCTCCACATTTAACAGGATGTGTTTCTAGATAAGAACTAACTTGTCCCAAGGCATCAGTAATTGTAGCTAATGCAATATCAACATTTCCCGTAGGAGTAATTTGTCCAATATCAATTGGGTTTGTAAGCTCTAGCCACCATCCTGTTTGTGCCGTTGAGGCTGCCTCTGGCCATAATATATTTACGCCCTGTACGGAGAGATAACCAGCAGAGCCATTCAGTTGAGCAGCATGGAAATAACCCAGACTTTGTTTAATTGCCACATTTACATCAAGATTATTTACTGTTCCAGTTACATCACCCGAAATCGGAACAGGAATACCCAGCACTGAAGCAGTTGCATCTAAAGTCCCCGTAACTGCAATCCCTCCAACCCTTGCTGTTGCATTCAAATTAGCTGTATTAATACGCTTACCCGTAATAATTTGTTGCCCCATAGACAATGTTCCACTACCTGCACCTAAATTTAGATTATAGGCCGTAGATGTAAATGGAAGTGTTGCTATGTTACCTATAAATTCTGCCCGTCCTGTAATTGCAGTTCCGGTTTCATCTTGGGTAATACCATAGTAAGGATTCGTAGTTACCGTACCTCCAGTTGGTTTAGTTACCATATATCCACTTAATGAATTAATACCACTAGCAGCATCACCATTTTCTAAACCAAAAGTAAGTAAACCCGAAAGTGACTTAGCACTTAACCGAAAACCTTGGATCTCACGTGTAGAAGCTGAATCTGGATTTTTAACAGCAAATTCTAAAAATGGATTGGTAATAATAGCGGAAGAAGAAGCACGCTCAGTACTAGTACTATCTACCGTGCCACCACTTAAACTCAAATAATCAATATCGATGTCACAGGCACCAGCGCCATTTACCCCACCACAACCTAACTGTAATTTTTTAATATTGGCATTAAGTTCTAATTGGGCATCTAATGCAAGTCGGTAAAACCCCATATTTCCATTTGAACTTGAGTTACTTGCAGAATCTGTAGGCGCAATATAAGACATACCCATTAAAGCTTGGCCACGAGTTGCTGATAGTTCAGCATCTGACATAGGGACTAGTGTAGAAGCAGCGTAAGCTGAAGAAAAACATAAGCTTCCGAGAGTTAAAAGTGCTACTCGAAGAGACGTAAACTGTCGCATGGCCGACCTCCGTATCCGTGGGGGCATAATCCTATTTAATTTCTTTTTATTTGGCCTATCTGCATTTGATAAATATTTAACTAAACATTATCAAAGAGAGCCTATATCAACCACATTTGCCTTTAAATTCTGTGATGCAGAACAAAAAACAAATCAATTATTGATCATATTATATCATTTTTTACAAAAGGAAACTGTCGTTTATCATAATTCCGATAAACGCTTCTCAAAAAAATTTTATTTATAAAATTGGGCCACCTAAGTGACCCATTATTTTTAAAATCTTTTCATCGAGGAAAGATTAAGTTTTAGGAAGCGTAACACCTGTTTGACCTTGGTATTTACCACCACGGTCTTTATAAGAGGTTTCACATACTTCATCACTTTCAAAGAATAGCATTTGTGCTACGCCTTCCCCAGCATAAATACGTGCAGGTAAATTTGTCGTATTTGAAAATTCTAACGTAACGTGACCTTCCCATTCAGGTTCTAATGGAGTCACATTTACAATAATACCGCAACGAGCGTAGGTCGATTTACCTAAGCACACTGTTAACACATTGCGAGGTATACGGAAATATTCAATTGTACGCGCTAGAGCAAATGAGTTTGGCGGAATAATACAAACGTCAGACTCAATATCGATAAAACTTTTGTCATCAAAATTCTTTGGATCGACAATTGCAGAATGTACGTTTGTAAAAACCTTGAATTCACGGGCACAGCGTACATCATAACCATAGCTAGAGACCCCGTAGGAAATCAACTTTTCACCATTTTTATCAAAACGGACTTGATTCTCTGCATAAGGTTCAATCATGCCGTGTTTTTCGCTCATCTCGCGAATCCAACGATCAGACTTAATGGCCATGTATTTTCTATCCAAAAGGTAAATTCATTGATTTCGACGTACTTTAACTTAAAAAACCAATTATGAAAACAACACAGAGCTACTCAAATAAATAAGAATAGCTCAGCAGTACGTTTAAAGGTTCAGTAAAGCAGAATAACTAATTGGAATTGAAAAGCTGACCAATACAAGTGAAGCGGTTTTTTGCAAGTTAGTTTGATTTAACCAACCCACTTTCTTAGAAGCTAAAACCGATCCCAAGAAAATCCAGAACAATGCAATTGGGGTAATAAGCGCTAAATAAGCCATCATATGAATTAAATAAATATGAAAATTACTCCATGCAGCTACCGGGAAAATTGCTGAGGCAAAGAGTAAGGCTTTTGGGTTTAATAAAGTGGCGCAGAATAACTCACGAGCACGAATCGTTGGCTGATTTAATTCAACTTCTTGATTTGCCGTATGCCATAACTTGATGGCTAAGAAAATAATATAGCAAGCGCTCAATAGCTTTAGAATAGGCGGCAGCATTGGTAGTGTGCTAGACACTTTTCCAATCAGCATTCCCCATGCAGAAATAGAGATTACATAACCCAAAACTTCTGCTGGAATAAGTTTTACTGACTTCCTTAAACCCACTTGTACTCCTGAAGAAGCGAGCAGAGTATTGGTTGGGCCTGGAGTAAGTAAAATTGTGGCTACTAAGCCAATAAAAAGCCATGAAATCATTGAATGACCTCACAATATAGTCATCTCAGATTAATAGATATCCTGTCACAAGGCAAAAGGTAATTGTAAGACAAAGTATTTCAAGTTATTTTCAAAATAAAAATAAAGTATATAAAAACAAATATTTATAAAATTACCACATAAAGTCGAGAAGAAAACTTTACGGTCAGTTGTTATACTTTTCAAATAGATTCTGAGTTAAGTAACATAACTATTTTTATTTTAAGTCTATTTTTCCATCAAAAGTCTTTATAATAAAAAATATATAGCACTGGTAAGTTTAAATTTTAAGCTTTTAATAAGTTTCAATTCATATATTGTTTCTGATTTTTTATATAGAGCATCGCGCTTTACTACCCTTAATGATTATGGCAAAGCATTTTTTTCAATCTTGGCTTCCCTCCCCCGAGAAAGTTTCAAATATGAAATTTCTAAGGATTTTTGGTAAAAAGACTCTTAATCCTGTGCTTTGGTATGTCAATCGAAAATCAATTACCCGAGCTGTTTTTGTCGGAACTTTTTTTGGTTTACTGCCTATTCCTTTTCACAGCGTATTTATTGTGATGGCTGTATTACTATTCGAAGTAAATTTACCAATTAGCTTGATGCTCGCTTGGTTAAGTAACCCGCTTACATTAGTTCCTATTCTATATATCGGTTTTTGGTTCGGTGCTCATATTTTTCATGTGCATATGATTAACAAAGAAATGTTACTGGGTGTATTGCATCAGATTTCTCGTTGGATTACTCATTTCGGCCATGGCCATATTGATTTTAGTCTTGCGAAAATCTTGATGACTGGACTTGTTGTAGAAGCTTTTGTATTTGCTGTTATTTTATATATATGCACAGAAATTTTCTGGCGCTGGATGGTTGTTAAAAACTGGAAAAGTAGACATCATCAAAAGAAGCAAGAAGAGGTTTTATAAAAGCTTCACTCTTCTTGCATAAGTTTAAATCATTATTTCGGTAGTTTTGATTTCATATATTCTTCGGCCACATTAAGCACATATTCTTGGCAAGCCTCTCCTGTACCAGGGTCATAAGCTCCGTTATTGGTAATATTATTAGATAAGATTCGAATGCCTAGGAAAGGAACATTAAACTGGCTTGCAATTTGTGCAACAGAAGCCGCTTCCATTTCTTCAACAGAAGTACCATAACGCTGGTGGAAAAATTGAATACGATCTAGCTCATTATTCCAGACATCTGCTGAACCAATCGTTCCTTCAACCACATCACCTTTATCATAACGGACTTTATGTGCTGCCATTAACAACTCTTGGTCACCTTCAAATTTGCGTATTGCAATCGGTTCTGGGTCAGATTCATCTGTTGGCAAAACATCAAAAGCCTCACCCCATGTGAGTGAGTCTGAACCACCGCCCACTGGCTGTTTAGGTGTTCTAAATGCACCAATATTGGTTGTATATTTTCCTAAAACAATATCGTAAACGTGCAAATCAGGATCATGTCCACCTGAAGTTCCCTGATTAATGATCGCAATTGGTTTATAACGTTCAATCGCTAGAGCAGTTGCTGCAGCAGAGTTACTCATACCCATGCGGGTTTTAGAAATAATCATTGGATAACCATTATAGGTACCCTTCCAGAAGGTCCATCCCCCTACTGTTTCAACAGTTTTATTCTCTAACTTTGAAGCCATTCTTTCCGACTCTACGGGTAAAGCACCCTGAATAATGATCGGCTGTAACTTCTGTTTTTGTTCCTGAACTGTTGGTGTCTGTGAGGCAGATGAGTTGTCATCGTTACATCCAACTAAAAATAAAGCGCTACATAAACTGATTACGCCCAAACTATACTTAAATTGCATTTTTTAACCTTTCTTTTTAAAAAGTGTAAGGTAGCAATCTACATGCCAATTTCAAGTTCAGCTTTGTTATTAGGATTCAGTAATTTAATTTTTTATTTTAATCAGATGATAAAAAACCCGACTTAAAGCCGGGTTTTAATAAATTAGAAAATACGCTTATCATCACGTGTGCGTTGAGGGATTTTTTCAATCTGCTGCCAGACTGCTTTAGCAATCTCAATATAACTATCAGCCGCATCATCCATTGCCACAACACTCGGTTTACCCTGATCAGCATGTTCACGTATTTGAGCATTTAGAGGCAAACGGCCTAGCAATGGAATATGGTATTGCTCGGAAAGCTTATCACCACCACCGATACCAAAAATTTGCTCTTCATGACCACAGTTTGAGCAAATATGAGTCGACATGTTTTCAACGACACCTAATACTGGAATACCCACTTTATTAAATAACTCAATTCCTTTGATCGCATCAAGCAAGGCAACATTTTGTGGAGTAGTCACAATGATTGAGCCTGTAACCGGAATACGCTGTGCAAGCGTAAGCTGAATATCACCAGTACCTGGTGGCATATCAATCATGAGTACATCTAAATCAGGCCAAAGTGTTTGATTAAACAATTGCATTAGAGCGCCTGTTGCCTTTGGTCCACGCCATGCAACAGGTGTGTTGTTATCACCAGTTAAATGTCCAATAGAAAGCACAGCCATACCATAAGCATCTAAAGGTACAAAATTTTCACTTTCAATAAGTGGGGTTTTACCAGCGTTTCCTAGCATTGTGGGAATACTTGGACCATAGATGTCAGCATCTAATACCCCAACCTTAAGACCCATTTTTTGCAAGGCAAGTGCTAAATTGACGGTAGTTGTCGATTTACCAACGCCACCCTTTCCAGATGAAACTAAAATAACATTCTTAATGCGAGGGTGAAGTGGAACATCTCTTTGTTGCGGAGCGGCTTTTTGAATCGGTGGATTATTTGGATCTGGTTCTGATTTAGGTGAGGCATCAAGCACAGGAGGTAGGTTTGAACTTTCTTGTGTAGGGCGCTTTTGTTGAACTACGTGTAAATTAAGTTCTTCAATACCGCACTTTTCTAATGCACCAGCTAAATCATCATGGATTTGCTGCAAATGCTCTTTTTCATCAGGAAATGTATTAATCGTAAGTTGTAATACACGACCCTGAACTTGAAGCTGACTAATGCGCTCCTTTAAAGCATCTTTCGAATGCGGTAATAAATAATTTTGGAGTACGGTTTGGATTTCATCTTCTTTCACCTCTTGTGCGGGTGAAAAAACGGACTTTAATGAAGAAAGCCAAGACATATTGTTTACTCCAAAAACAGATCATTACAGCTTAATGGAGATAGTGTAACAGTATTGCTCCGCACTCGCTCACCTTGGGATGAATAATTACTAACTTCACATCTCATCTTTTAGGTAAGGAGTGCAGATTTTAGTTTAAATCAGCTTATTCAGCAGAATCATGGTTCTTTAATTTATTGAGTTTATCGGTCGCAGTTTTCTTCAACTCATCAAGTTTTGCGGTTGCTTGCGTTTTCAACTCATCCAATTTTGTAGCAGCCTCTTCCTTTAATTCCGCAGCTTTGGCTTTAGCATCGTCAAGTTTATGAGCTGCTTCTGTACGCAAATGATCAAACTTATCTTGTAGACTATGCTGAGCATCCTCAAGTTTACCTTTTAAATCAGTTGCTTTTTCTTCAAGAGCCTCTTTACCAGACGCTTGTTTTTCTTTTACATTTTCCTTTAAATCATCCAAAGCTTTTTCGCCTTGTACTTTTGCATCAGCCGCTTTTGCCTTTAATTGGTCTACCTTATCTTCAACTGCTTCTTTACCAGCAGCTTGCTTCTCTTTTACATTTTCCTTTAAATCGTCCAAAGCTTTTTCACCTTGTACTTTTGCATCAGCCGCTTTTGCCTTTAATTCATCTAATTTATTTTCTGTAGTCATCGTTGTTATCCTCATAGTTAATTAAAAAATTACCTGAATAAGTTATTAGTTATACATCGTTATGGCTTATTTTCTGACCGTAACTGCAATTTGAAACAAAGACAATACAGGAAGATTCAAATATTTTTTGATTTGTTTATCTGTTCTAAAGAGAAACCATGCCTGACCAAAATCCATTTTAATAGAAATCTCTTATGCCAAGCCGGAGATTATTAATCTTTGCTTATCTCCCTGCATCAGTTAAAATCTTCCACCTTATAAATACGAATGAGAGAATGAAATCCGTGCGTAAAATTTTAGTCACTAATGCCCTCCCTTATGCTAATGGTCCAATTCATATGGGTCATTTACTCGGTTACATCCAGGCAGATATCTGGGTTCGTGCCATGCGAGCAATGGGTCATGATGTGACTTATGTATGTGCGGATGATGCTCACGGTACAGCAATTATGCTACGTGCCGAAGCAAACGGTATTAGCCCAGAAGAGCAAATTGCGAATGTTCAAAAAGAACACATCCGTGATTTTGACGGTTTTGGCGTACATTTCGATCACTACGATTCAACGCATAGCGATGCAAACAAAGCACGTTCAACAGATATCTATATTAAAAACCGTGAAGCTGGAAATATTGCAGTTCGCCCTGTAACTCAGTTATTTGACCCAGAAAAAGGGATGTTCTTGTCTGACCGTTTCATTAAAGGTACATGCCCAAAATGTAAGTCAGAAGATCAATACGGCGACTCATGTGAAGTGTGCGGTACAACTTACAATGCAACTGAGCTACTTAATCCACGTTCAACATTAAGTGGCGCAACACCAGTTGAAAAATCATCAGATCACTATTTCTTCAAGCTTCCAAACTTTTCAGAATATTTACAAAAATGGACGCGTGATGAAGGACGTTTACCTCTTTCAATTGCGAACAAGTTAGATGAATGGTTTGAAGCTGGTTTAGCAGACTGGGATATTTCTCGTGATGCACCATATTTTGGCTTTGAAATTCCAGACGCACCAAATAAATATTTCTATGTGTGGGTAGATGCCCCAATTGGTTATATGTCTAGTTTTGAAAACTACATCAAAACTAAACGCCCAGATTTAAACTTTGATGATTTCTGGAAAAAAGACAGCCAAAACGATGTTTATCACTTTATTGGTAAAGACATTGTTTATTTCCATGCTTTATTCTGGCCTGCAATGCTTGAAGGTGCGAACTATCGCACCCCAACAGGCTTGTTTGTAAACGGTTTCTTAACTGTAAATGGACAAAAAATGTCTAAGTCTCGTGGTACTTTCATTAAGGCCGAGACGTATTTACAGCATTTAAACCCAGAATATCTACGTTACTACTTTGCATCTAAACTTTCAGATAAAGTTGAAGACTCTGACTTAAATCTTGATGACTTTGTTCAGAAAGTAAATTCAGACTTAGTCGGTAAAGTCGTTAATATTGCTAGTCGCTGTGCGAAATTCATTAACAGCAGTTTTAACAATACGTTATCTACTCATTGTGCAGAAACTGAGTTAGTACAAAGTTTTATTGATGCTGGCGATTCAATCGCTGCTGCATATGAAGCACGTGAATTCTCTACGGCGATCCGTGAAATTATGGCGCTAGCTGACCGTGCAAACCAATATATTGATGAGAAAAAACCTTGGGCTCTTGCTAAACAAGAAGGTCAAGAACAACAGGTTCTTGATGTATGTTCTGTGGGTATCAACTTATTCCGTCAACTAGCGGTGTACTTGGCTCCAGTTCTGCCAACTTTAGCTCAACAAGTTCAAGATTTCTTAAAACTTGAAAGCTTCGATTTCGAGTCACGCAAACAAATTCTTGTAAGCCATGAGATTGCGCAGTTCCAACCGCTTATGCAGCGTGTTGATCCAAAAGCTGTTGCAGCTATGGTTGATGCTTCTAAAGAGTCTTTAGGTGCTCCTGCTCCAGAAGCAATAAAAGCGGCAGTAAAAAAAGACAAAGCAGCGCCTACTCCAGCAGTTGGTGAAGCTGAAATTATCGGTATTGAAGATTTCTTAAAAGTTGACTTACGTGTTGCTCAGGTCATTGACGCAGGTACAGTTGAAGGTTCAGATAAACTACTACAACTTACTTTAGACGTTGGTGAAGCTGAACCACGCAATGTATTTAGTGGTATTCGTAGCCAATACACACCAGAAGACCTAAAAGGTAAATTGGTTGTTATGGTGGCTAACCTTGCACCACGAAAAATGCGTTTTGGTATTTCAAACGGCATGGTACTTGCTGCCGGAAATAGTGAAGGTATTTTCATTATTTCTCCAGACAGCGGTGCGAAACCTGGCGATAAAGTTTCTTAATCTGCTTTCAAAAAAAGCTCCCTAAATTGGGAGCTTTTTTATTTTTAAGGGCTTTGAATAGGTTTAAACAAAGCTTACTAAATTATGACCACGGCCACCCTTCGCAAGGGTTATTAAATAAAACGTGTATATTTCCCAACTCTTCATTTGTTAAATAGCCATTCTTATTTTCATCTAAATAATGAAATAGCTCTGTCTGCTTGTTTTCACCTTGAAAACGCTTATCACTCGGCCAGTTATAAGGATAAAAGTCTTCAACCCGTTGAAATTCTTTTAGGCTATACATGCCATCATGATTTAAATCATATTTTTCCTGAAAAAGCTCCCCATCTAAAGAAGCAGGCTCACATGCAATTACCATATTCAAAATACAGTAAGTTGCACATCCAGCAAGTAACTTAATAGTTAGATTGCTCATGATTATTCACTTGTATATCGGAAATTTTATAGTCCTTTTCGTGAATTGGAGAACCAGCAATACTCATGGCCCGCTCATTTGCCGGTTGTTGCTTACTCATCGTTCTCATCTCACATCCTGTAGTTAAGATGAGAAAAACTACAGAAATGCTCACCATTAGTTTTTTCATAACGTGATCCTCATTTCTTTTTGTTTTATTTATTAAGTTACCACTTTTAAAGTGTTTAAGTGCTAAAAAAGATATTTCAATTTGTATATATTTTACGCAAAAATAAAGCCAGACTATAAATAGCTGGCTTTGGATTTTTTAGATAATTTAATTAAAGACTTATCATTTGAAGAAAATTAACTTTAAGCCTAATACACTCACAATACTTCCAGCTACTCGGTCAACGGCAGTTTTTGCTTTTAAGTACATTGTTCTAGGCTTCTCTGAAGAGAGCAGCATTGCCACACATGAGTACCAACCCGCATCAATCATAAAACAAATCACTGGTAATGCGACATAGTAATAATTAGGGATTTCTTTTGGCAGTAAAGCCGTAAATACGCTGGCCAATACAACTGCGATTTTTGGATTACTTAACTGGGTAATTAAGCCATATCGATATGCCTGCTTATAGGTCATTTTCGATTTGCCATCGTTTTCCATCGCAATTGGTTCTTTAGCATGTTTAATAATTTTAAAAGCCAGCCAAAGTAAATATAGCCCACCACCAATTTTTAAAATTAGATAAGCAGAAGGCACCGCCAATAAAACTGCTTGCAATCCCATAACTGCTAATAGACCAAAAAGCGCTGCGCCTGTCCCCGTCCCTAAAGCGGTAAACAACCCATGTTTACGTGATTTAGAAATTGAATTTTGTGCAACATAAATAAAGCTTGGCCCAGGACTTATTGCTCCAAGCATCAATGCCATCGCAATTGAAAAAAGAGGAATAAGGGACTCAAACATTGTATTGACCTAGCATCATGCAATTGCGCGGTATTCTAACAGCTTTTTATGACACATATAAAAATGGCGAAGATATAAATGATGAAAATTGAATTTTCATGTTTTTACAATTTAAATCTTCACAACGGACAAAAATGTCCGTTAAATATATAACCTTTAGAACTCCCCAAACCGATGACATGAGTAAACGTCAAAAAATTGCAGCCCATAATCGGGATGAATTACTCAATGCAGCCGAAGAATGTTTTCGTATTCATGGTATTAATGTTCCCTTACAAGTTGTGATTGACCACGCTGGGGTCGGCAGAGCAACTTTTTACCGCAACTTTTGTGATCGAAAAGCTTTAATTAGTGCACTTTTAGAACGCGCGATTACACAGCTAGAGCAAAAAGCAGCTCATTTTCAACAATTCGAAGATGGTTTATTTCGTTTAATTGAAGGACATATTGGACAACTTCCCAAACTCGCAATTTTGCAAGATTTTTGGAGAGTGATTGATCGACAAGATCCAATTATGTTAAAAATTTATGAACGGCGAAATAATGCACTTAACCCACTGATTGAAAATGCGATAGAACAAAAATTGTGCCGAGCTGATCTGACCGCCGATGACTATGCAATGGTCACAGCAATGTTGGGTTCTTCATTTCAAGGACATGAGCCAGAAGAACAGACTCGCTTAGCAAAACGAGCAATTGAATTACTATTTCATGGTATTCAAATACAAAAAATTCGAGGGATAGAATGAGTAAAACGCCTCGTTATTTGGAAACACCACCCGACTGGACCCCAGAAGAGCAACCGACTTTACCTGGTTCACCAGCAGCTATTGAACACTCTGTACCTAAGCGGTTTATTTACTTTTTTATTGGTTTATTTATCGCCCTTTCGGCAAGCTTAAGTAATGGTTTTATTACGGCAAATTTACCTTTAATCCAAGGTGAGTATGGACTAACTCCTTCCGAAGCGGCTTGGTTGCCTGCTGCTTATGTCATGGCAAATGTCAGTTCAAACCTGATTTTATTTAAAGCCCGGCAACAGTATGGCCTAAGAGTATTTTCGGAAATAGGACTCGTGATTTTTATTGCAGTTCTGGTATTACATATTTTTGTGCATACTTATGAAATGGCCCTATTTGCGCGGGTTGTAGCTGGTTTAGCTGGTGCGCCATTAAGCTCACTAGGTATGTATTACACCATGCAAGCTTTTAAAAAAGCAGACATGGCAAAAGGTATATATATTGCCTTTGGTTTTCAGCAACTTGGCGTGCCGTTAGCTTGGATTATTTCTCCATTTCTCGTAAATACAGATAGTTGGTCTGTTCTATATACCTTTGAGCTCGGCTTAGCACTTTGTTGTTTAGCCATGGTCGTTTCATTGAAGTTACCACGTAGCTTAAGAATTTATGTTTTTGAGAAGCAAGATTTCTTTACCTTTGCTTTATTAGCGCCTGGCTTTGCCTGCTTATGTATTGTACTCACACAAGGTCCAATTTTATGGTGGTTTAACAGTGAATGGCTTGCTTACGTCTTAATTGCAGGTTTTAGCTTAGTTGTTCTTGGTTTGCTCTATGAGCACTATCGCGCCAATCCATTAATTATGACACGCTGGTTAGGCGCCGCTTCGACCCTACGCTTCATTTTTGGTGCTTTTGCTATTCGACTTTTAATGTCAGAACAAAGCTACGCAGCTGTTAACTTCTTAAAAACAATGGGGATGGGTCCAGACCAATTTGTTCCACTCTATGTGGTCATATTGATAGGGATTTTAAGCGGAACACTTTTTAGTGCACTGACTTTTTCACGCGAACGGATTATCTTCCACTTACTTTTTGCAGAATTTTTAATTTTAGTCGCATGTGGACTAGATTATCACTTAACCAGTGATGTCCGACCTGTGAACTTCTTTGCAAGTCAGTTTTTAGTAGGCTTTGCAGGTGGTTTATTTATTGGGCCATTGCTCCTGATTGGCTTTGCGCAAACTTTGGCTAAAGGTCCTTCGTATGTGGTGACTTTTATTGTGCTGTTCTCTGCAACTCAAACATTTGGCGGCCTTGTCGGGTCTTCATTCTTCTCGACCTATCAACAACACCGCACACAAAACTATCAAGTCGAGATTATTAAAGATTTGGAACAAGCAGATCCTCTAGTTGCTCAAAGGCTCTCTACATATCAACGCAGTGCATCAGTTACGACTACTGACCCAGCATTACAAACAGCCCAATCCATGCGCTCACTTAATCAAGTGGTCACTCGTGAAGCGCAAGTGCGTGCCTACAATGACGTTATTGCATTAAACGGTATTTTTGCTGTCGCACTACTCTTGTGGGGTGGTTTTAATATTGCACGAAGTAAATATCTACAACGTAGAGGAATTAGCCGTCCTTAACGGCTTCTTTATTGATGAAATAGAAATTGAGATTGATATATGTCAGATGATCAAAACAAACCAGAACAAGCTCCACCTCAAGTAGCTCCCGCTCCATCTAATGAACCGGCACCTGCGAGTAAACTGATTTCCACAAAACGCTCAACTTTATTATGGATGCTAGTTGTGCTCATTGTCGGTATTTTAGTGATTTTGTGGGCATGGAGAATCGGACCCTTCGCAACGAGCGTTCAGCAAACTGACAATAGTTATGTTAAAGGTAAAACAACGATTTTATCGTCGCAAATTAATGGCTATGTTAAAGATGTATTAGTTAAGGACTTTGACCACGTTAAAAAGGGTCAAGTATTAATGCATATTGATGCAACCACCTACGACCAAAAAGTAACGCAAGCGGCTTCTGGAGTTGAACAAGCTAAAAATACTTTAGCCAATCAGACACAGTCTATTGCTCAAAAACAAGCTGATATTGTGGCTGCACAAGCAAAAGTAGATCAAGTTAAAGCTCAATATGAACTTTCTTTAGCACAGCTTAGACGATATCAACAGTTAGGTAATAGTGGAGCAGCTTCTAAATCTGAGCAAGATAAAGCCGCATCAGATGCTGAAAATAACCTTGCAGCACTGAAGCAGGCAGAAGCCAATGTTTTAGTTGCCAAAGAAGCACTTAAAACGGCGCAGGTCGCGGAAGCTGGCTTAGAAGCACAAGTTTCCAGTGCTAAAGCACAACTAGATCAGGCACAAACTACCAAAGACTATAGTGTCATTGTTGCTCCAATGGATGGACAACTTGGTGAGGTGAACCCTCGTGTTGGGCAATATGTAGCAGCAGGGTCACAATTACTCTACCTCATTCCACAGCAAACTTGGGTGATTGCCAACTTTAAAGAAACCCAAATTGCCAATATGCGAATTGGGCAAAAAGCATGGTTTACAGTCGATGCGATGAAACACAAAAAATTTACAGGGCATGTTGAGCAGATCTCACCTGCTGCGGGTTCTGAGTTCAGTGTATTAAAGCCTGACAATGCAACAGGAAACTTTACCAAAGTGGTTCAACGAATTGCCGTACGCATTACCATTGATCCAAATCAAGAAGGAATAGAACACTTACGTCCTGGCATGTCAGTGATTACATCTGTCGATACAAGTTCGTAAACAGCTTTTTAAAGCTCTATTTAAAAAGCTACAATGTGATCAATCATTATTTTTCTCAATTTCTAATGTTTGATCACATTGCCCAACCTGTTTCCTATCAGCACATTGCTCCCCCCTCTTTAGTTCATCTCGACATTAAGCGATTAGATTTAGTTCATCCCCAAATTTCAGGCAATAAATTTTTCAAACTAAAATACAATCTGCTTGTCGCAAAACAACAAGGTTTATCGAGCATTTTGACTTTTGGAGGGGCCTATTCAAATCATATTGCCGCGACTGCCTATGCCGCTCATCTTTTTGGCTTAAAAAGTATTGGAATTATTCGTGGTGAAGAGTTAGCTGATAAGCCTCTTAATCCAACCTTAGCAAAAGCTCAAAGTTTAGGAATGTATCTACATTTTGTCTCACGCAATGAATATCGCTTACGAGATGATGCAAACTATCTTCAACAATTACGTCATCAATTTCCTGAAACTTTCATTATTCCTGAAGGCGGCACCAATGAATTGGCTGTTCAAGGTTGTCAGGAAATTCTGAGCCAAAGTGATTTAAATCAATATGATGTGATTTGCTGTGCAGTAGGAACTGGCGGAACGATTTCGGGGCTCATTGAAAGCAGTGGACTACACCAAAAAGTCTTAGGATTTTCGGCTTTAAAAGGTAACTTTTTACAACAAGAAATTCGGCAGTGGACCAAAAAACAGAACTGGTCTGTGACAGATGCATACTGCTGTGGTGGGTATGCAAAAACTTCACCCGAGTTATTGGCATTTATAGAAAGTTTTGAAGAGCAGCATGCGGTACCACTTGAACCGATCTATACGGGAAAGATGATGTTTGGTCTGTTTGATCTTATAAAGAATAATTACTTTTCTGAAGGAACTCGCATTCTGGCAATTCATTCTGGTGGTTTACAGGCAGATATAAGAAATAAATCACATCAATAACTAATTAGTTTTTAGTGCACATTACTTCGCATAGCAGTAAATGTCTTTAACATGACTAAGGCTCGGCATGATAGTATATGCCCCTTTTAAATTTTCACGATTAATCGAGAATCTCTTATGTCTAACAGTCATGTCGATGTCATTGTCTTAGGTGCAGGTGCTTCTGGACTCATGTTGGCTGCACATGCTGCTAAACGAGGGCGCTCGGTTTTAATTTTAGAAAAAGCCAATAAAATTGGTAAAAAGATTTTAATGTCGGGCGGTGGTAAGTGTAACTTTACCAACCTTTATGTAGAGCCTGACAACTATATTTCTCATAATCCACACTTCGTTATTTCTGCTCTATCACGCTATAGCAACTGGGACTTTATCGGTTTGGTATGTGATTATAAAATTGCTTATGAAGAACGAAAACACGGGCAATTATTCACGCTAAACGGCGCTAAAGAAATTTTAGAGATGCTAGTAAGTGAATGTGATAAAACCAATAACGTTGATATCCAAACTCAATGTGAAGCTGTACAGATTGATCCATTAGAAAAAGGCGGTTTTACTGTACACACAAACCAAGGCCGATTTAGCTGTGAGTCATTAGTGGTTGCTACAGGTGGTTTATCCATTCCAACTTTGGGTGGTTCTGGATTTGGCTATGAACTGGCACAAAAATTTGGACATCAGGTTTTCCCAACTCGCGCAGGTTTAGTCCCATTTACTTTTTCAGATCATATTAAAGAAGTCACTACACGCCTAAGTGGTAATGCTTTAGATGTGACTCTAAGTAACTCGAAGAATAGCTTTACTGAAGCATTATTGTTTACGCATCGTGGTTTGAGTGGTCCAAGTTCTTTACAGCTTTCAAACTATTGGAATACTGGTGAAAGTTTTAAAATTGACTTTTTCCCGAGCCAAGATTTAGCAACTTATTTAAAAGACAAAAAGAAAGCCCAACCTAAAGTTTTATTGCGTACTCTTCTGAATGAATTTACTGCAAAAAGTATTGTACAAGAATTACAGCAACTTATATGGCCAGAGCAGAGCGAAATAGCGATTGGTAATATCAGTGATGCACAGCTAGATCATATTGCTGAGCAACTACATGGTTTTGCCGTCAAACCATCAGGCACAGAAGGCTATCGTACTGCCGAAGTTACTTTAGGCGGAGTTGATACAAGTGAAGTATCTTCCAAAACCATGGAAAGTAAAAAGCAGAAAGGACTGTTTTTTATTGGGGAAGTACTTGATGTGACTGGCCATTTAGGAGGCTATAACTTCCAATGGGCTTGGTCTTCTGCTTATGCAGCAGCACAATACGTTTAAATGATGAATAAGCTAATTTGAAGCTTTCGAATCATTTGAAGATTTTTCAGAATTACGTGTATGAGTTGTTGCCTGTTTTGATGAATTAGATTTGTTAAACACAAATTTATAAGCACTTGCTAAAAAACCTACCGTAATTCCCGCAATGACAATCGGTGCTAAAAAACGACTTGGTTTCTTCATCGTATTTTCCTCACTTATTTGTTTTTATAACGCTTAAAAAGAACGACCACTCAATATAGAGTGGTCGAACTTATCACAAAAATCAAAGATTTTTTGTACGGTTTATCTGAAAATTAGTTTTACTTACTAAATTTCGTCATTTTCTCCAGTAGATCCAAACGGTTTATTTACTGGTGGTTCTGCTGGATTTACTTGTGCAGAATCAGCTGGTTTTGCATCAGATGAAACAGTTGATGGTGAGGTTGTAGTCGTTGGTGCAACTGTAGATGTTGACGAACTCGTAGTTGCAGATGAGCTACCAGCAGATGGGCTGCTCGTTGTGGTAGTAGACGGTGGTTGATAAAGCGGATTCGGTTCATTCGCTTCTTTTTTAGCTTTATCTAACAAATCACTCAACAGTCTTTCTGCTGGTTGGCGACCACCTAAACCAAATGCAAGAGCGAAAGCAACTGCAACTGCGCCTAGAGTCAAACCAAAAGCAAGATTAACGATTGAATCTGCAATACCCATCGCTCTTAAACCAAGCGCAAGTACAAGACCAATAATTAACACACGAACTAAACTACCTAACCAACGCGAGCTATTATATTCGCCGCGTTGAACCACGTTCGCCACAACATTGGCAAGCCAGAAACCAATAACCAAGATTACAGCGCCCAATAGAATGTTTGCACCGAAATGGATAAACATTGCAATTAGACCACTAATTTGATCGAAACCAAGACGATCCGCAGCTTCAGAAACTGCAAATAGCATAGTAAAGAATACAATTAACCAGCCAACTGCGTTAGAAACTTTAGTTTGACCTAAAAAGCGTTGTACATCTAACTTTGCAGGAATTTCATCAACACCTGTACCTGCAATTAATTCGGCTACTAAGCGGCCAACAAAACGAGAAACAATATAAGCAACCAGTAGAATTAAACCAGCAGCAATAATGTTTGGAATCGCCTGCAAGATCTCATTGAGCATAGCTGTTGCTGGCTGAGAAATTGTCTCAATGCCTAAAGCTTCAAACGCTACAATCAATGTTGTAATAATGATGATTGCAAAAACAAATGAACCTAAGAATTTGCCTACATTAGAGCTTTTGAAAAGACCAATTTTTTCAGCTTGAGCCTGAACACCTAAGCTATTTACTAAACCTTCAACAATACCGCGTACAATTTTTGCCAAGATATAACCAACAAAAACGATAACACCAGCAATAAAGATATTTGGTAAGAATGCTACTGCATCATTTACCATATTTTGAACTGGAATCAGTAAGCCTGTTAATCCTAATATTGAAAGAACAATCGGAAGGAAAAGTAACAATACAAGCCAGTAAAGAATTTCACCAATATTCTGGCTAATTCCACCTACACCCACTTCACTGCTTAACTTATCGTCAAGTTGAGTTCGGGATAAAACATTGGTCACCCCTGCTCGCACCAGTCGAGCAACGATCCAACCAATAAAACCCACCACAACAGCAGCAATAATATTTGGAATATAGACGAGTACCTGATTCACCATATTGCTGAACGGGCCACTTACTCCACTAATGTTAAGTACATTGAGAGCTGCGACAACAGCTAAGATTAGAATAAACCAGAATACGACTTTTGAAATAAGACCTTCTATGTTTGGAGCACGCCCAGTTGCTGAAGATAATTTTGCATTGGTATTTACTTTTTGCAGAAGTTTTTTTACACCTGCCGCAACTAATAAAGCGATTATCCAGCCAACCAGTAAGATGACGATTGCAGCTAAAATAGGATGAAACTGATCCCAGTAATACATCGCATCAAACTGAGCGCCGCGAGGCCCATCAAAAAATTCATTCATATTGTTATGTCCTCAATTGTTATGTTCTTTTCAGTGCCATCAATTATGAAAAACACTTTTCGTTGTTAAAAATGACGATAAATGCGGTCTATCTCACCTTATGTTTTGAATATTTTCTAATCAACACACTTCTGCATAAATACAACAAATTGATGCAAAAGGTTGCAAAAAAAGGCTTCAGGTCACATCCCAAAGGCTTTCTATAAAGATATACTGGTTAGCTTATTACCCTTTATAGATATTCAAATCTGAAGTACTCTTAATGACATGTGGTGTGACCTCATGTTGAAAAGCGGCTTCTTCTTTAGGTGTTTTGCTGTGATCAGCAACCATGTAGACGATGAGTGCAATAAGAAAAAGCCCAACAATAATTAAAATGTAAACTGGCAATCTTCTTTTTTTCGCAGTTTCTTCAGAACTCGTCACATGAGGTGGTTTTGAAAAATCATGCATCTTCTTTCCCCTCTTCTTTTATCATTAACTTTATAATCATCATAGCAATTTGGTTTGTTGCATTGTGTGAAAAAGCATTATGCTAAGGTGTCTGTGTTTGCAAAACTCTACTATTAAAATAATAAAAACAGTATAAAATTTAGGCAAAAATATTTAGCCATTAAAAAATAATGACAAGTTATGCTCGAGCTTCTTTAAGGTTCTATTTGTAATACAATATGTTTTAGCGCTTACTTTTTATAAAATAGGCTATAATAAGCCCCCTTGTTTTAAAGCTGCTCTATTTTATGATGTATCGTCAGCAAAACGTAACACTTGATCTCGACACTGACGTCACACATCAATGTTATATACATCAGACGAGAGACGAACATCTCATTGGTATTATTGAATTTAATAAACCAAGTTATGAACTCAAATGGGGTGATTTAGAGTATTTTCGTCGCCGTACTGAAGAATTTTCCGTCATGCCATTTCCTGACTGCATTAATGCCATGATTGTTGATATTCGTAATATCAATATTTTTCTAGACAATGATGTTCCGATTTTACCTTGGCGCTTACTAGAAGAAGACTGTCCTGTTCGCTTAGTCGTTCCACAAGATCGTTTGGAACATTATGCAGGTCTTTTTGAGCCAACTTGGCTTTCAACCGATGTAGACAGCGCAATTTCAGAAATTCGCGAATTTATGGATATGTTTGTCCACTAATAAACATATCCATAAAATTAATTATAAAGTTGTTTTCACCGCAATTTATTACCAGTAATTTTCTACCGCAATATTTCCCTCACCTCGACGGTTCATCGTCAAACCACGGCGTTTTAAAGCCTCTTTCGTGTCATCTACCATTTGCGGATTTCCGCAAAGCATGACGTGGCTTGTGGCAGGATTCAGCTCTATACCAGCAGATTTTTCTAATTCACCATTTTCAATTAGAATCGGCAAACGATCATGCAATGGCGCAGATGGATCTCGAGTAATAATCGGAATAAATTTAAATCCGTTATGTCCTTCCCCAAAAGTTTCAGCAATCTCTTGAATACGATCAACGTAAGCTAACTCAGCTGCGGTACGGACACTGTAGACCAAATTAATTTTTTGATATTTAGACCATGTATCGAAGTCTTGTAGCATCGATAAAAATGGAGCTAATCCTGTACCCGTTGCCAATAACCATAAATCATGGGGTAAAGGTTGTTGATAGCGAGCTAAAGTCAAATAACCATAAGGTATTTTTTCTAAATACAGCTCATCTCCTACCTTTAAATGTTGAAGATTTGACGTAAATGCACCGTCTGGTACTACAATCGAAAAAAACTCAAGCGTTTCATCAAATGGTGATGAGACTACCGAATAAGCACGAACAACGAGTTCCTCTCCAACTTTTAGCCCAATACGTGCGAATTGCCCAGCAGTAAATTTAAAATGTGCAGGGCGGGTCATGGTGAAACTAAAAAGAGTTGGAGTCCAGCGGTGTACAGATAAAACTTTTTCTACGCTAAATTTTTCAATTGACATGATTTCAACGTGGCATGAAATAGTGCGCTCATGTTAGCATGACAGCCGAAATAATGAATACTTTTAAACGTTAAGGCTTTTTAAACATGCGCATGACATTACGCCAGTTGGCTGTTTTTGTAGCAGTCGCTCAAGAAGGAACTGTCACCAAAGCGAGTGATGCGGTCAGACTGACGCAAAGTGCAGCAAGTATGGCTTTAGCCGATTTAGAGGATGGTCTTGGTGCTCCTCTATTTGATCGTTTAGGTAAACGATTACAGCTTAATGATTTAGGTCGTTTTCTATTGCCTCAAGCATTAGAAATATTAGGTCGCTGTGAAGCTTTTGAGCAAGCTGCAAAAGGTGAATTGCAAAGCATTGATTTACGTATTGGGGCCACTTTAACGATTAGTGATTACCTCATGCCAGATTTAATGGCAAACTTTTTACAGCATCACCCTAAAGCGCATTTGCAATTACAAGTGGGCAATACACGCCAAATGATTGAAGCAGTCAATCAATTCCAACTTGATTTAGCTTTAATTGAAGGCTCATGTCACTTACCTCAACTCCAATGTATTCATTGGCGTGATGATGAGCTTGCAGTTTGCTGCGCCCCAAATCACCCGTTAGCACGTTTAAATAGACCTCTAACAGCGCATGATTTTCTTCAAGTCGAATGGATTTTACGTGAAGAAGGCTCAGGAACGCGTGAAGTATTTGATAATGCGATATTGCAAGATCTGCCAGACGCGAATATTCGCTTAACCCTAGGTCACAATGAAGCAATTTTAAAAATCGTTGCTGGTGGTTTAGGTATGTCATGTATTTCTAAACTAGCCATTGAACCTTTAATTGAAAAGGGACAATTAGTAATTTTAGATACACCATTCTGGCAGCTTACCCGTCCGCTTTATATGCTGGTACACCGTCAAAAATATCAGGGTCCAGGTCTCAAAGCATTCTTACAATTCTGTGAAGATCAGGTTTAAAACCTGATCTTTTCATTGATTAGCGTCGAAAATTTGATAGCAATTCGCTTGTGATCGCTTTATTGTGATCTGCAATTTTATTTTTCTTGGTTTTCGCAGGATTCGGGTCAACACGCTCAATTTTGATCGCTTTAAATTTGCCCTGATTATCTGCGGCAAGAAATCTCACTTTTTCATTTCTTTTCGGTTCGCCCTCTGATGCAGGGAAATCAGAAATATGAAAGAAAATATCTCCTTCAGTAGTTTCAATAAAACCAAAACCTTTATCAGGGTTATATTGTTTTACCCATCCAGTATAAAACTCTTGCTTCATGATCTTTCCCCTACTTTTCCAATCCAGTCGTTGCAGTAAATAAAAAAGAGACTCACGATTCCGTTTTTAAAATTATACGGTTGAATGAAGTCTCTTTTTATTACGATTTCAAAAAATTAATCTTTTTGTACACTACCAAAAATTTTATCGCCAGCATCGCCCAAGCCAGGAACAATATAACCTTGTTCATTTAAGCCATTATCAATAGATGCCGTATAAATTTGCACATCCGGATGAGCCGCTTCAACTTTAGCAACGCCTTCAGGTGCAGCAACCAACACCATAACACGGATATCTTTACAACCACTTGCCTTTAACACATCAATAGCAGCAACTAACGAATTACCCGTTGCTAACATTGGGTCAATAATCATCGCAAGACGATTAGCCACATCCGGAACTAATTTTTTATAATACGTGCGAACTTCTAGTGTTTCTTCATTACGCTCAAGACCTAAAACACTCACCTTTGCACTTGGAATCAGATTAAGTACACCATCCAACATACCAATTCCGGCACGTAAAATCGGTACAATTGTTATTTTTTTACCAGCAATACGCTGAGTAGTAACAGTTCCAGCCCATCCATCAATTTCACAATCCACAACTGGCAAATCTTTTGTTGCTTCATAAGTCAACAACATAGTCACTTCCTGAGCAAGCTCACGGAAATTTTTAGTACTGATGTCAGCACGGCGTAACAAGCCTAATTTATGACGAATAAGTGGGTGACGAATTTCTTGAATGGCCACAGATGTTACCTAAAAATATAAAAACGTATTTATTATAATCTTTTTTTAACGCTCAATAAAAAAAAGCCTCCAGATTTGGAGGCTTTTTTGTACACCAGAATTACTGTTGTGAAAGCATGAAATGTAATGGAGATAAAATTTCTGCTTTTAGTGCCAAATTAATCATTGGATCTGGGTAAACACCCAAAATAATAACTAATGCAGCAGCAGCCAATACCATTAAACCACCCACTTTTTGTCCCCAATGAGCATCTGCATCAATACGAGGAGTTTCCGGTGGTGTCATGTACATTACAACCATCACACGTAAGTAATAGTACAAACCGATACCACTACCCACAATAATCATTGCAGCTAAGAACCAGTGTTGAGTTGTTACAGCAGCCATTACCACCAAGAACTTACCAATGAAGCCTGCTGTTAATGGGATACCAGCCAAAGACAACATCATGACTGTTAAAGTTGCTGTAAGTACTGGACGACGCCAGAACAAACCACGGTAGTCTGCAAGGCTTTGTGCTTCATCTACGTTGTTATATGGGCTAGACATTAACGCTACTGCACCAAAGGCACCAATAGTTGTTAATACATAAGACACTACATATACAGTTACGCTACCCAAGCTCGCATAAGTCATGCTAATTAAAGCAATTAACAAATAACCAAAGTGAGCAATAGATGAATAACCAAGAATACGTTTTAAGTTAACTTGACGAACAGCGAGTAAGTTACCAACTAAAATCGACAATACAGCAATGATCGTCAAAATAGTTACTAACGAGTTCACCATCATTGCGCCTGAAGCAAGCATATAGCGCACGAACAAACCAATTGTTGCAACTTTAGCAGCAGTCGCTAAGAAAGTTGCCATTGGCGCTGGTGCACCTGCATATACATCCGGTGTCCATTTATGGAACGGCGCAAGCGACAATTTAAATGCAACAGCAAAGATAATAAGTGCTAAACCTAATAACACCATTGGCTGTTTGATTGCTTCAAATAATGCTTGTACAGAATCATAGAATGAAAGTGAACCTGTATATGCATAGATATATGCCATACCCATCAACAACATTGCAGAAGCTGTCGCTGAAAGTACAAGGTACTTAATACCCGCTTCAAGTGAGTTACTACGTTGATAAGTATAAGCAAGTAAGCCATATACAGGAATCGACATTAACTCAAGGCTAATGAAGAATGATGCATAGTGAGAGCTTGCAACCATCAACATTGCACCTGCTACTGAAGCAAGTAACAAAAGGTATAACTCTTCGCGGTTGTCTTTATAAGTTTCGATGTAAGCATGAGACAAAGTACAACATGCCAATGCCGCAATCAAAATCATAAATTGATAGAACATGGTAAATGGATCAACCATAAACATGCCCATCACATTTGCCGGTACAAACTTACCGCCAAATACTGAAAATAAAATATAAAGTGCAGCAAGGTTTAAACCGACAACAGAAGCTGTTGCGATTAAATTATGATTACGCTTAATTGAAATTAACAACATGACGACGATTGTTGTCAAAGCAACAATCATCACCGGAGCTAAAGGCATAAGCGTAGAAAATGATACTGTGAAGTTCATGATTATTGGATCTCCACATGGTCAAGTTGAGTAGCTGTTTGCTGAACAGTTTCAACGACTTCTTGTACTGGCACATAACTATTGACCAACCACTGCATGCTTGAATGAGATACATCCAAGAATGTTTGTGGGTAGATACCAAGCCAAACGAGACCAATCGCACAAATCATCAAAATACCAACTTCACGAGCAGATAAGTCTTTCAATGGACTAGTGTAATGTTGCTTTTGTTCAGGATTTGGTTCACCAAATAAAGCACGGTGAATCAAGATCAAGCCATATAAACCTGCAAATACAAGGCTGATAGAAGCAAGAATCGTGAAGACAGGATATTTATTAAATGAACCCATCAAAATCAGGAATTCACCAATAAAGTTACCTAAACCTGGTACACCGACAAGAGCAGCAACGAAGAACATCAAGAAAAATGGCAAGTACTGGAGCTGGCCACGAAGACCACCCATTAAACGTAAATCACGTGTATGTAAACGTTCATAGATTTGACCCGACATAATGAACAATGCAGCTGATGACAAACCATGTGCCAACATCATGATCATTAGACCTTGGAAGGTCAAAATATTACCAGCATAGATTGCAAGTAAGATAAAGCCCATGTGTGAAATCGATGTATACGCAAGTAAACGTTTCATGTCAGTTTGCTGGTAAGCACACCATGCGCCGTAGAAAATACCAATCAAACCGAAAATAATCGCAATGTCTGCAAACTGTGCAGAAGCTGTCGGGAAGAATGGAATAACAAAACGAAGCAAGCCATACGCAGCTGTTTTAATCAAGATACCCGCTAAGTCTACAGAACCTGCTGTAGGAGCTTGAGCATGCGCATCTGGCAACCAACCATGTAATGGGAATACTGGTAACTTCACCGCAAAACCGATGAAGAAACAGATCATGAAACCGTAAGCTAAGCCTGCAGGTAAGTGGTTAGCTACAGCTAATAAATAGTTGTAATCAAAACCGATCATGCCTGTCATCATGTAGCCATAAACTACAAGACCTAGGATACCGATTAACATCACTAGACCGGCAATCTGCGTGTAAAGGAAGAACTTAGTAGCAGCGTAAACACGTGAACGACCGTTTGAACCTTTATGACCCCATAACGCAATCAAGAAGTAAATTGGTACAAGCATCATCTCCCAGAAGAAGAAGAACAAGAACAAGTCAATCGCTAAGAATACACCGATAACGCCACCTAAACTCCATAATAGGTTTAAGTGGAAGAAACCAACGTTCTTTTGAATCTCACCCCATGAACAACCAACAGCAAGTACACCAAGTAACGCTGTTAATAACACCATGAGTAAAGATAAACCATCCACAGCTAAGTGAATGCCAATACCGAGTGATTGAATCCACGGTAAATAGAACTCAGCAGACCAAGTTGGGATTTTAGAACCCAACTCGTAGCTATAAGTTCCACTTTGCCAAAGTGCAAGACCTAAGCCCAAAGTAATGAGCATACCAATTAAGGCAATCCAGCGTGGCAAAGTTTTGTCGAGCTTATCGACTAACCAACAAATAAAACCGGCAATGAACGGAACAAGGATCAGCGCGGGTAAAATTAAATTGTTTTCCATTTTATTTCCCCACTACCTGAATAACGATCAAGATCATCAATAACACCACTACACCGAGTGACATGCTTGATGCGTATTCACGCAATGAACCTGTTTGACGTGAGCTTGTAAAACTATTTCCGCCTTTCACGAGTGCAGGAAGAACTAACCACAAACCGTCAATCGGATCACGGCCAAAGATTTTGGCGAAGAATAAATAAGGTTTAACAAAAACGATGTCATACAATGCATCAAAACCAAAAGCGGTACGGCAAATATGTGCCAAACCTGAACCCAAACTTGTTTGAGCGAATGATTTCACTGCACCATAAGCAAATGTAAATAATGCTATACCAACAACTAGACCAACTAGTGCAATACCTACTGCTAAGTGCTCTGCCCCATGCATGCCCTCTACAAATTGTTCAGCGACATGGAATTCAGGGATTTTTGCAGTATTCAGAATACCTGCTACCGGTGCTTTTAATACCGCACCAACAAAAGTAGACAATACAGCTAAAATACCCAATGGAGCCCAGTAAGTTGCACCTTTAATTTCATGGTAAGGCGTGTTTTCTTGACCAAAGAATACAACCCAGATTAAACGGAATGTATAGATTGAAGTCAGGAATGCACCTGCTACACCCACCCAATATAAGGTGTGATATAAAGCAACTGATTGACCTTGTACCCAAACTTCACCAAGAATCGCATCTTTAGAGAAGAAGCCAATTGTTAAGAATGGAATAGCTGCTAATGCACCGCCACCAATCGCGAAACAAGCAAACAGGAATTTGTTACGTTTGAACAAACCACCCATTTTGAAGATGTTTTGCTCGTGGTGGTAAGCCAAAATCACCGCACCAGAAGACAAGAATAATAATGCCTTAAAGAATGCGTGAGCCAACATGTGGAACAAGCCAGCTTGATAAGCTTCCGCACCTACAGCCATAAACATATAGCCAAGCTGACTCATTGTTGAGTAAGCCAAGATACGTTTGATATCTGTTTGAACGAGTGCAGCAAAACCTGCAACTAACAAAGTTACCGCGCCAGTTACCGAAATGAATTGCATCACTTCAGGAGCAAGTTCAAATACGCTGAATAGACGGCAGCATAAGTACACACCAGCCGTTACCATTGTTGCTGCGTGGATTAATGCAGAAACAGGTGTTGGACCTGCCATCGCATCTGCCAACCATGTTTGCAATGGAATTTGAGCAGACTTACCAGCAGCACCCAAGAACAACATTAATGCAGTCCAGATTGTAAGTGACGAACTCTTCGTCATTACTTCTGCTGCGTGTTCAACGATGTACTGAGTATTCAGCGTACCAAATTGTTGGTAAAGCAAGAATAAAGCAATAAGCAAGAATACGTCACCAACGCGGGTCACTGTAAACGCTTTGATCGCAGCCCAACCATTTGCAGGGTTTGCATAATAGAAACCGATTAGCAAGTAAGAGCAAAGACCTACGCCTTCCCAACCCAAGAATAACAACGCCAAGTTGTCACCCAATACAAGCACAAGCATGCTTGCAACAAACAGGTTGAAATAAGAGAAGAAACGCGCATAGCCCTCTTCACCACGCATGTACCATGATGCAAAGATGTGGATTAAGAAACCAACACCCGTGATCATGCCCATCATGAGTAAAGATAAGCCATCTAAATGTAAGCTAATGCCCGGCGCAAAACCGCCAACATTGAACCATGTCCACAAGTTTTGAACAAAAACTTGCTGACCACTCGTAGTAAATGCCATTCCAGCAATGAGTGCAAATAATGCAGATAAACCTACAGAACCTACACCAATAACAGCTGCAACATTTTCAGAGAGTTTGTCTCGTCCTGCCGCCAATAAAATAAAACCGATTAGCGGAAATAATACTGTTAAATATAAATAACTCATCCGCGCATCTCACTAGCAGCATCCACATCCAAATGATGGAAGCGATGATAGAACTGAAGGACAATCGCAAGACCGATACATGCCTCTGCTGCTGCAAGGGTCAAAATCAAGATGAACATCACTTGCCCATCTGGTTGTGCCCATACGCTACCCGCAAGAACAAATGCCAATGCTGCAGCATTCATCATGATTTCAAGGCTCATTAACATAAATAATAGGTTGCGTCGCACCATTACACCGTAAAAACCGAGTGCAAAAAGGATGGTTGCAACAATCAAACCATGTTCTAAAGGAATCTGGCCCATTATTCTTTTTCCTCTTCTGCACCTGGTTCACGTTTACCTAAGTGGTATGCTGCAACAAGGGCTGCTAGCAATAACATCGCGGCAACTTCAACCAATAATAAATAGTGAGTAAAGAGTGCTTGACCAACTACTTTTGGTCCAATCACTTGTGCCCCAAGTGGTGCTGAAATAGTGGTGTATTCACCACCAAGCATCCAAACTAAAAGCAAGCCGAGTAAGAAACTCATGAGTGCTGGATATGCCCAAGCATCTGAAGAAAGCCATTTGCGTTCTTGTTCAACGGTGTGTTGACCTAAGTTAAGCATCATCACCACGAAGACAAATAGAACCATAATTGCTCCGGCATAAACGATGATTTCAAGAGCACCTGCAAAAGGCGCCCCCACGATCATGAAAATACCAGCAACAGCAAGCAATGAAACAATTAGACTAAGTAGAGCGTGTACAGGGTTCGTGTTAGTCACTACACGAACCGTAGAAACGATGGCCACGAGTGCCATCAAATAAAACGGCCACATCATGGTAATAGACTCCGTACATCGATTGGTGCACTTTCTTTTTGTGCTTGACCTTTCTCTTTACCGTTAATTGCCATACCCGTTACACGGTAGAAGTTGTAATCTGGGTATTTGCCCGGACCTGAAATGAGTAAGTTTTCTTTCTCATAAACAAGGTCTTGACGTACATATTCGCCTAACTCGAAGTCTGGTGTGAGCTGAATCGCAGTTGTTGGACAAGCTTCTTCACACATACCGCAGAAAATACAACGTGAGAAGTTAATACGGAAAAACTCCGGGTACCAACGACCATCTTCTGTTTCTGCTTTTTGTAGTGAGATACAGCCAACCGGACATGCAACCGCACATAGGTTACATGCTACGCAACGCTCTTCCCCATCAGGGTCACGCGTTAATACGATACGACCACGAAAGCGTGGCGGCACAATCTGTTCAGCCGGAACTTCTGGATATAAAATCGTGTCACGTTTACGCGTTGCATGGCTAAACACCATGAGTAACGTACGTACAATTGATCCGAATCCAGCTAGAAATTTATACATTTTGTACTCCCTGCTGTCCTAGGCCTGATTCATCAGAATCACAGCACCAGTCACTAACAAGTTGACCAACGCCAATGGCAAACAAATTTTCCAACCAAAGTTCATGACTTGGTCATAACGCGGACGCATTAAAGAACCACGTGCCAATACAAACATCATTACAAAGAATGCTGTTTTAATCACAAACCAGAATACTGGTGGAACAAATGGAATTTCTAAATTGAATGGCGTTAACCAGCCACCAAAGAATAAAGTCACGATCAATGCAGAGATCAGTACTACGTTGACATATTCAGCAACGAAGAACATACCCCATTTCATACCGCCATATTCAACATGGTAACCTTCTGCCAATTCTTGCTCTGCTTCTGGTTGGTCAAATGGATGACGGTGAGTTACCGCAACACCAGCAACTACGAAAATCAAGAAACCTAAGAATTGTGGAATGACAAACCAAACATCACGTTGTGCTTCAACAATTTCACGAAGGTTAAATGAGCCTGCAATTGCAACCACACCCATCAATGAAATACCCAAGAACACTTCATAAGAAATGGTTTGAGCTGCTGAACGTAAACCACCAAGCAATGAGTATTTGTTATTTGAAGCCCAGCCACCAAATAAAACCGCATAGACTGCAATACCAGCCATTGCCATGAAGAACAACAAACCGATACTCATGTCGGCAACACCCAGTGAAGGACTCACTGGGATTACCATGAACGAAAGAACCGCTGTTGCCATTGCAACAGCTGGTGCTAAACGGAATGTAAGTTTGTCAGCAAACTTTGGTGTCCAGTCTTCTTTGAACATGATCTTGAGCATGTCGGCAACGATCTGGAACATACCACCAGGACCAACACGGTTTGGACCATAACGGTCTTGCCACCAAGCAAGTAAACGACGCTCAATAAAAGACATCAACGCTGCAACTAAAACCACAACAAGCAAAATTACAACTGCTTGAACGACAGCATAAGCAATCGGCCAGTTCTCAGCCCAAAGTGGCGTTTGACGTATAATTTCTTGATTCATGAATTACACTCCTAAAGCCACTGAAACAGGCTCAGCTAGTGACACCATTGGTGCTAAACCAACTGGGTAACCAATATAACCTGTAGGTAAATATTCAATTACTTGTACAGGCAAGCTTACAGTTGTTTCACCTGCTTTTACTGTAATGCGTTGACCTTCTTGAAGGTTCAAACGAGTTGCATCTTGTTCGCCCACTGCAAACACAGCTTCAGGAATACGAGTTTCCATTGCAGGTGTTTTAATCGTGAATTCGCCAGAACCAAAAATATGGTGCATTGGAACTAAGCGGAAACTTTCAGGATTTGCAACTACTGGCACTGGAGCAACGTAGCTACGTGCAGGACGTTTTGCCAAGCGATCGAATAAACGAACACCAGAATCACCACCTTTTAAGTGACCACCAACTTCATCTTGGTATTTATTCCAAGATTGTGGAGAGTTCCAACCCGGAGCCCATGCAAATGGTACTAATGATGACGCTTTTTGCGGACCAACATAACCTTCCATTGAGAATGTTAATGCTGAATCTGGATCGGTAGGTTGTTTAGGCTCATGAACCGATAACGGCGCACGCATTGCTGTACGACCTGAATAACGACGTGGTTCACGCGCGATTTTCAAGCCATGTACACGGTAACCTGCATCAGGCGCAACATCTTGGATAGCTTCAAGTACTGGTACATTTTTCACGATGCTTTCAATTACATCGTCAAGCAATGTCCAATCTACAGCCTTACCTTTAATGCCAGTTTCAATGGCATGTAACCAACGCCATGATTCTTTAATTGCATATTCAGGTTTGTAGTAACTTGGATCGTAAACTTGATAGAAACGCTGTGCACGACCTTCTTGACTTACAACAGTACCATCACCCTCTGCAAAGCTTGCTGCTGAAAGAACGATATCAGCCTGTTTCACAGTTTCAGTTTCACTGTGATCAAGCACGATTACTGTTTCAGCTTTATCTAATGCAGCTTTTACTTGAGCAGCTGGTAAGCGACGGAACAAATCATTTTCAACAATAACAAGTGTGTCGTAGTCTTGAGCAAATGCTTGTTCAAGGCTTAAACCACCGAACAATGCCAAGCCCATAGAGTTCACTTCAGGAACTACAAGACTTAAACCAGCTTTAGAACCTAAGTTCTGAGTTAACTGTGCAGCAGCTTCCATAATAGAAGCATCTTGCAAGCTTGTACCCGCAATAATTAATGGTTTGTTTGCTGCTTTTAGAGTGTCGGCAATGGTTTGAGCAAATGCTTTTGCATCTTCATCTAAACCACCTACAACTTCACCATTTACTGCCGCAGCAACTGCAAAGCCTAAACGTGCGATGTCATTTGGAGAAGCAACCACTTCACCAGTTGCAATGTCAGCAAGACGAGTTTGAGTTGCAGCTAAAATGTAAACCGGAGATTTTGCTTCTTGGCCAATACGTTGTACAGGCTCAGCTAACCAATCTGGTGTACGTGTTTTTGCAGCCATTTCACGCGCTTTGTTTTTCGCAGCTTGGCGAACAGACAATGCCATACGAGGTGCAGTTTGAGTTAGGTCTTCACCTAAGATCAGAACAGCATCATAGCTTTCAATTTCACGCATATTCGGGTTGTAGATACCCTCGGTTTGCATGATAGATGCAGCAAGTTCAACAAGCTTTTGCTCTTTTTGTGCAATACCAGTTGAATAATTTGCCTGACCTACAAGCTCACGTAATGCATAGTTCGATTCCAAACTTGCGCGAGGAGAACCAATACCCAAAACTTTTTTGCCTTGAAGCTTAGCAATCGCTTGATCTAGAGCTTGGTCGACAGAAACAGTTGCAACAGTTTCACCATTACGGAACTGAGGCTGACGTGGACGGTCTGCACGGTTTACATAACCTGTGCCAAAACGACCTTTGTCACAAAGGAAGTATTGGTTAACCGAACCATTAAAACGGTTTTCTACACGACGGATTTCACCATAACGTTCACCCGGAGAAATGTTACAACCAGAAGAACAGCCTTGACACACGCTTGGTGCATACTGCATGTCCCACTTACGGTTATAACGCTCTGAATGAGTCTTATCAGTAAATACACCTGTTGGACATACTTCAGTCAAGTTACCAGAGAATTCAGACTCTAAAGTACCTGATTCCGGACGACCAAAGTAAACACGAGATGCATTGGCATATACGCCAAAGTCTGTACCGCCCGCATAGTCTTTGTAGTAACGAACACAACGGTAACAAGCAATACAGCGGTTCATTTCATGCGCAATGAATGAGCCGAGTTCTTGGTTGTAATGCGTACGTTTTGTAAAACGGTAGCGACGACGGTCATGACCCGTCATTACAGTCATATCTTGTAAATGACAGTGACCACCCTCTTCACAGACTGGACAGTCGTGCGGGTGGTTGGTCATCAAAAATTCAACAATAGATGCACGGAAATCCGTTGCTTCTTTGTCTTCAATTGAGATATAGGTATTGTCAGATGCTGGTGTCATGCAAGACATGACTAAACGACCACGCGTATCTTCTGGATTCGCATATTGCGTAACAGCACATTGACGGCAAGAACCAACCGAACCTAAGGATGGATGCCAACAAAAATATGGGATGTCGATGCCCAGACTCAAACATGCTTGTAGCAAGTTTTCCGAGCCGTTGACTTCATACGATTTTCCATCGACATGAATTGTAGCCATAGTCGAATTCCTTAAGCTTGTTCTACGTTGCTGGTTTGCACGACAGGACGATTCGTCACTTTCGCTTCAAACTCACCACGGAAATGTTTGAGTGCGCCCATAAGCGGCTCCATCGCACCTGGTGCGTGGGCACAGAAAGTTTTACCAATCCATAATTTACGAGTTAGTTCTTGTAAATGGTCGATATCTTCTTTCTTGCCTTCACCTGCTTCAAGTGCTTTAAGCGCTTTAACAGCCCATGGCAAACCATCACGACATGGTGTACAGAAACCACATGATTCACGCGCAAAGAACTCTTCTAAGTTACGAGTGAGCGATACCATACATTGAGTTTCGTCTACCACCATTAACAAACATGTTCCCAAACGAGAACCTGCTTTCATAATCGTGTCTGCATCCATTGGTAAATCAATGGTATCTGCTGGTAAAAAGTCAGTTGAAGCACCACCTGGCAACCATGCTTTGAGCTTTAAGCCCTCACGCATACCACCTGCATGATCTTCAATTACTTCACGTGCAGTTGTACCAAACGGCAATTCCCAAAGACCCGGGAATTTAACTTTACCCGATGCACCATAAATTTTAGTGCCTGGATCTTTTGATTTACCCGCTGACAAGCCGATATACCACTCTGGTCCACGAAGCATGATTGCTGGCAAGTTGTTATAAGTTTCAACGTTGTTCACAATCGTCGGACGGCCCCATGCTCCTGCAACTTGCGGGAATGGTGGCTTAGTACGTGGGTTAGCACGACGGCCTTCAAGCGAGTTAATCAATGCAGTTTCTTCACCACAGATATAACGCCCTGCACCCGTATGTACATGCAGATCAAAATTCCAGCCAGAACCTAAGATATTTTCGCCTAAATAACCTTTAGCACGAATCTGTTCTAACGCTTCATTTAGATATTGAGCAGCCTCGATGTATTCACCGCGGATAAAGATATAACCTTGAGTTGCTTCTAAGGTATAACCCGCAATTAACATCCCTTCGATCAATTGATGTGGAAGTTTTTCCATCAACAAACGGTCTTTAAAGGTACCCGGTTCCATTTCGTCGGCATTACAGATCAAGTAACGTGGACCACCATCATTTGGTGCCATCAATGACCATTTAATACCCGCAGGGAAACCCGCACCACCACGACCTTTTACAGTTGCAGCTTTAATGACATCTAACACTTCAGCAGGTTTCATGCCTAAAGCTTTTTTAAAGCCAGCATAGCCTTCAAGTGCTTCGTAATCATCAGCACTACGTACCGCTTCTTGTTTGCTTAAACGCCAAGTGAGCGGATGAGTTTCCGGATTACCGTCGCCATAAATTGGTTTTGGTTCAGTATTCATACATACTTCTCCAATAACTGTTTAATTGATGTCACTTCGACTAAACCGTGAGTATCTTCATCAATCATTAAAGTTGGGCCTTTGTCGCAGTTGCCTAGGCAGCAAATTGGAAGCAATGTAAAACGACCATCTGGTGTCGTTTGACCATACTGAATTCCTAATTCACGCTGGAATGCTTCAGCAAGAGTTTCTGCACCCATTAAGAAGCAAGCAATTGAGTCGCAAAGCAAAATTACGTGACGACCTACCGGATGGCGATAGATACGGTTGTAAAATGTTGCAACACCTTCCAAATCAGCAACACTCATCGACAACAACTGTGCGATGGCATTCATTTGAGCGTCATCTACCCAACCATTACGGCGCTGTACACACTTCAATGCATCCAAAGAGGCTGCACGAGGGTATGGATAGTGACCAATGTGATGTTCGATTTCGTGAATTTCTTCCGCAGTCAAAATCCCTTCGACATTCACACGTGGTTTTTTATCAGTCAAAATCATCATTATGTGTTACCTCTTAGCGATCCACGTCAGCCATAACCACGTCAATGGTCGCCAGATAAATGATTAAGTCAGATACTAAACTTCCGTTAATCACTGAAGGCATTTGCTGTAAGTGAGTAAACGTCGGTGTACGAATACGAGTACGATAACTCATGGTCGCTTTATCTGAAGTCAAGTAGTAAGTACTTGCACCTTTAACCACTTCAGTCATAAATGATGACTCGCCCGCTGGCATGACAGGACCCCATGAAACGCTCAAGAAGTGCGTAATCAAGGTTTCAATATCTTGTAATGTCTTATCTTTCGGTGGTGGAACAGCCAATGGATGATCCGCTTTATATGGACCAGAAGGCATGTTATCCAAGCACTGTTGAATAATTTTTAGCGACTCGGTAATTTCACGGAAGTGAACAAGCACACGTGCGTATGCATCGCCTTCATACTCAACCGGCACATCAAAATCGAAGTTTTCATAGCCGCTGTATGGACGATATTTACGAACGTCAAAATCGATACCTGTTGCACGTAAACCAGTACCAGTTACACCCCATGCGAGTGCAGATTTGGCATCGTATTGTGCAACATTACGCGTACGACCAATAAACACAGAGTTTTTCAATGCCGCTGTGTAGTATTCGTTTAAGCGTTTAGGCATCCACTCTAGCAATTCTTTAACAAGCTTTTGCCAGTTGTTTGGAAGATCGTGTGCTGTACCACCAATACGGAACCATGCTGGATGCATACGGTAACCCGTGATTGCTTCAACAATGTCGTAAACTTTTTGACGGTCTGCGAACATATAGAATACTGGTGTCATACCACCAGCATCCTGAATTGCCGTACCACAGAATAACAAGTGGTTATTAATACGGAACAATTCGTTCAACATGACACGAATCACTTGCGCACGTTCAGGAACTTTAATACCTGCCATTTGCTCAACAGCCATTACATACGGCATGTTTTGAGCACAACCACCTAAGTAGTCAACACGGTCAGTATAAGGAATGAAAGAATGCCATGTTTGACGTTCAGCCATCTTTTCCACACCACGGTGGTGATAACCGATATCAGGTACACAGTCCTTCACTTCTTCGCCATCTAACTGCAATACAACACGGAACGCACCATGTGCAGATGGATGGTTAGGACCCAAGTTCAAGAACATGAAGTCTTCATCAGCGTTACCACGCTTAAGGCCCCAGTCTTCTGGTACAAAACGTAAGTGCTCTTGTTCAAAGTCTTGTTTCGCTTTGTCTTGCATGTACGGCGTATATTCTGTCGCACGTGCTGAATATTCTTTACGAAGCGGATGACCTTCCCAATAGGTTGGCAACAAAATACGACGGAGCATTGGATGCCCTTCGAAATTGATACCGAACATATCGTAAGCTTCACGTTCATACCAGTTGGCATTTGGCCAGATATTTGTCGCTGTTGGAATGTTTAGATCATTTTCGTTCAAGGCAACCTTGATACGAATGTCACTATTACGCTCAAGCGATAATAAATGATAGAACACAGTGAAGTCAGATGCTGGTAAACCATCACGATGAACACGTAAACGTTCATCCATCGCAGATAAGTCAAATAGCATTACATACGGACGTTCCACTTTACGTAGGAACATAAGGACTTCTTGCACGCGTGCGCGCTCAACCCAGACTGTTGGAAACTCTTCAAAAGTCGCCTGCACGTAAAAGTTCTCACCAAATTTGGTTTTGAGCTCTTCTACGATTGCAAATGCTGGGCGTGAATCAACTGCTGTTGACTCTGGCATAGCAATGTCAGTTTCAGCCATTGGCTTGGCTTCCTATTTAATACAAATTCTGTCAATTGTCTCGATGAACATATCAGTTAGATATGTCAAAACACCGTCAAAAAATTATTTAATCTCATCCATAGAGCGTAAGTTTTTAACGGCAATACGCTCTGCATTCTTACGGTCACGTTCTGGCATCATCTTTGGCTTATATACTGGCTGAAGATCATCACCGATCACGGCAGAAAGCGGGCGTCGCTCTAATTGAATCTGGTCTTGTAAAAGCATTAAAGCTTGAATTAATGCTTCAGGACGAGGCGGACAACCTGGGACGTACACGTCAACAGGAATAATTTTGTCTACACCTTGTACTACTGAATAGATGTCGTACATACCTCCAGAGTTTGCACAAGCACCCATCGAGATGACCCATTTAGGCTCTAACATCTGTTCATACAGACGCTGAATAACTGGTGCCATTTTTACGAAACAGGTACCTGCAACAATCATCAAGTCAGCCTGACGAGGTGAAGCACGGATAACCTCTGCACCGAAACGTGACAAGTCATGCACACCTGTTAAGGTCGTTGCATATTCGACGTAACAACATGAGGTACCAAAGTTAAATGGCCACAAAGAGTTTTTACGTCCCCAGTTTACTGCTGTATGCAAGACATCCTCTAAACGAGTCATGAATACGTTTTTATTCACTTCCTCTTCAAGCGGATCCGTCACAATTTGACGTTCTTGCAATGGGTATTGATCAGCATCCGGATTCGCGCGGGTCAGAGTATATTTCATCCCGACTTACTCCTTTTCAGATGACAATGCAGGTGTAGTTTTTGACTTAACACGACCTGATGATTGAGCTGGAATCTGGCCTGTAGGGTCAGTTACGAGCTCTTCAATAGAATTAAAGCGTGTAATTTCAGCAATGTTCATTGTTGGTGAACCGATTTTAACCGCTTCACCTGCTGATTTACGGCGATCTGCTGGTGACCAACTTAAAGCACCTACAGAGAAGGCATAAACAAGCGCAATCAATAAATCAACGACAAAGATCACTACAGTGGTATATCCCAACCAACCTACTTCACGCACAGAAGTAGACCATGCATAGAGGTAAAGCGCCTCTAAGTCGAAGACAACAAAGAAAATTGCAACTAAATAGAACTTTGCAGACAGGCGAATGCGAGCGCCACCAGCACTCACGACACCTGATTCAAACTGCTCTTGCTTAGCACGTCCCCACGATTTCCCCCCGAGGAGTAAGGGAACTGTGAGCATAAAGACGCAAAGAAATGTAACGCCGATCACGAAGGCGATAATCGCCCAGTCGTATGGAGTAATGGCACTCATGCGGGGATAACTCCTGGCAGGCCTATTATTTAACAAAGAATGTATGTATTGGCCTTCAAATACACCAAACACAAAATTAATCCCGCCAATTGTACCTGATTTCTAATTTCCCATGCTAGTTGAAGCGTCTTAGTCTTTCGGATGATTTTCTAGACAAAACTATTCTTCTATGTGTTGTAAGGGGGGTTTCACAGCACATAATCGGTTTAACTAATAGTTTCTTTATTTATGATGATTTTTTTCATTTTTTAATTTTAGAATATTTACACAGTTGAAGCGCTTATTAACTTTTTATAACTTACTTTTTTATAATATTAGTTTGTTTTTTATTGTATTCAGCTTCTCCTCTGAATTATGATGAATGTTTAATCATACATAATATTTTATTACTCTTGGATAAGAGTATTTATCATTAAGGGCAGCTGATGCCATACTCACTTCGTGAATTTTCATTTCTCTCCTTTTTAAAATTTTTTCTCCTATTTAGCTTCATTATTGCGACATGTTGTTTCATTGGCATTGCATCTCGCCCTTTAAGTTTTCTTGCATTCTTTTGGCCTGCCAATTCGGTTTTGCTCGGATTGCTTATTCGTTTTCCAATCACACGCCGACCAAGCGCATTTTTCGGTGCCTATATAGGATATGTGATTGCTGACTTATTTCAGGGCACTCCATTTGCTCTCACACTTGTTTTAACAACATCAAACTTTCTTTATGTTGTTACTACGTTTGCGCTCTATATGTTTTTTAATCAACATATTAAGGCGGCCTATCGCGGTTATTCTTACCTTTTTTTATTTGGATTATGCGGAATAGGTAGCGTAGTAGGTGCATTGTTTGCAGCAACTTTCGTGCCTATGTTTAATACCAAATTTATGATTGGTGGCTTGCTGGATGAGTTTGGTTACTGGTTTACTTCAGAACTGCAAAATGCCTTGCTTCTTTTACCTATCATATTGAACATCCCTCAATATAGTCAGGTTAAACATTACTTTTCAAGAAATCGTGGCCTACAACCAACCGACCTTTTACCTTTTGGCGCTGTGCTTATTTCGATTGCTGCTAGCTATTATGACTCTGGTCCGGGTTCGCTGCTCTACCCGATTGCTGCCCTGATCTGGTGTGCCATTCGCTACAAACCTATTGTTGTTGCACTCATTACTAGCTTTACCAGTGCTTATATTATTTATCATGTCTCTGGACATTACCTTTTGCTCTATCCAAACGAATATTTCAGCAATACGATCTCAATCCGAATTGGGTTAATTATGATGACGATTGCCCCACTTACGGTTTCTAGTATTAGTGTTTTGCATTCAGAGTTAATTCAAAAGCTTCAACATGCCATTGCACATGATGAACTAACGTCAAGTCTGACTCGACGCCAGTTTTTACAGTCGGTCAGATTACTTCAAGAAAAAGTACAAAAAGAAAATAAGACCTCAGCTTTTTTCATGCTTGATGTCGACCACTTTAAGCAAGTTAACGACAACTATGGTCATCAAATCGGTGATCGGGCGCTACAAACTTGTGTCACCACGATTCAAAATATTTTACATCCTCATGATTTATTAGGTCGCTTTGGAGGTGAAGAGTTTGCCATTTTTATTGCAGATACCACCAAGGAAAGTGCATTTGAACTGGCTGAACAAATTCGAATTAAAATTAGTCAGCAACCGATTTATATTTATGGGAAATTACCAATTTTTATACAGGTGAGTATTGGGATAAGCTTATATTCCCCATCTTCCCATCGAGCGATTGAAAGTTTATTTAAAGAAGCAGATGACGCTTTATATCAAGCAAAACGCCAAGGACGTAATCGAGTGTTTATCTCTTTATAATATTTTCACTTCATCATCTAGTGTAATGAATTTTATACAATAACCTGTGTTTTGCCATGTATGCTAATAACAGATAATAAGGAGAAAAATGCATGACTCTAGAATATACGCATAAACCAAACTACTACTTGTTTGCACAATTACTAGTGCGACATATAGAAAGCTATATTCACAAACATCCAGATGCCAATAATGCAATTTTTGACTTGAGGGATGTCTATGAAATATTTAGACAGGATTTTGCGTCAACGACAACAAACCTAGAAGGTATTTTGCATATTGCAGATGAATATAAAATAGAAACGCTTAACGGAGATCAACCTCTTATTCAAAAATACCAGATTGATGCAAAAAACAATTCGTTACTGATCGATTTTAATTCCGATGCGTTAACCAGCTTAAGAAGCGGAAAACCTATTTTGGAACCAGATGCAACTCAACTATAAATAGATCAATAAAAAAGCACCTTATGAAGGTGCTTTTTTATTGGCTTTTAAAGGAGGCTGTTTAAAGCGTTTTGCTGGCCATGTCATGATAAAGCGAGCACCACCTAAGGTTGGGCTTTCATCCACTTTAATTTCACCGCCAAACCAGTAGGCAATACGGCTTACGATAGACAACCCTAAACCATAACCGCCCGACGCACGTGTACGACTATCATCTAGACGGGCAAAAGCTTCAAATACTCTTTTACGGTCTTGTTCAGGAATACCTGCACCGTCATCTTCAACACAAACAAAGGCCATACCATCGCTGTGGATACCACCAGTAATCCGAACTTTATTATCGCAATAACGAACCGCATTACCCACCAAGTTTTGAACAACACGATGTAAGTAACGACGCTCAGCATCTACTTTTACATAAAGTGGAGGAGCAACAAGTTCAATTTCTTTTTGCGTTTTTAAAGCTTCGGTTTCGACCGCAACCTGATCTAACACATCAAATAAAGTAATTTCATCAAAATCTAGCGAAGGTGTACCCTGCTCTAGTTTTGCATAAGTCATGATTTCATCAATTAAGGTATTGAGTGCTTCAATATCTTTATCAATCATATCGACCTGATGCATACGATGATTGTAATCATCTTCTTCTGCCAACATTTCTGTACCAAAGCGAATACGGGCAACAGGCGTTCTAAGCTCATGAGATACCGCTCTCATTAACTCACGCTGAGCCTCGATTAAACGCTGAATATGATCAGACATGTTGTTATAACTTGATGCCAAGTTTGCCATTTCGTCGCTTCCTTCAATAGGAACACGCAATGACAAATCACCAGACTTCATACGGTTTAATGCATAACGTACTTGGCGAATTTTACGCTCTAGTGGCAAGATCAACCCATAGACACCTAGACTCAGCAAAAATAAGCTAAATAAAGTAATCCCTGCTGAAAGCTGCAAAGGCATCCAGTTAAACATCGGCACTGGTCCAAGCACGAGAACCCGTGTAGGCTGATTCGGAATTGGAGAGACGATTGAAATAGTTGTTCCGCGTACTGTCGCACTGTCTTTGTACAACATGACGCTTTGGTCTTGGCGTAAACGACCAATTTGTTCGGAGTCCAGATTAATATCTTGAATATTGTAGATATTAATTGGGTAGGAGAAATGCTTTTGAATCTTGGCAAGATATTCTTGTTCTTGCCCCGGATAAAACATTAGATAATCCAGCACAAAAATAGGGAGAGCCTTCATTTGGCGCTCAGTAATTTTGTCGACTTTTATAGATAAAAAATGCTGCGGGTCGTCACGCAAGCCAATAATGATATACGCAATACTATTACTGGCATCGTAACGGACAACAGATTTTTGAGCTTCGATCCGTTTTTTCTCGGTACGAGATAACTCAACCTTGCTTGCATCAGTATAATAAATTGGAAGTTCCAATAAGTCTGACGCATCTGAAACCCAGTCTATTTTCTGTTGCTTCCCTGGTTGTCGAGCGACTCCCTCACTAATGACATAAGAAATACCATCGGTTAAAGATTCTCGGTATTCTTGTGCCCGTTGATAATTGATAATTTGTACAAGCAAATAACCAAAGACAGCAACCAGAACAACAAGAATTACCAGTCCCGCATATATTCGCAGGAATATACTGTGTTTAAACACTCGACCAACCTTATAGGAAGTTTATTCAGACCTTATAACCCGTTGGTTTCTTTAACGAACAAGTAACCTTTACTACGTACTGTTTTAATACGCTTTGGATTTTCAGGATCATCACCAATTTTTGGACGAATACGTGAAATACGGACGTCGATTGAACGGTCCTGACCATCGTATTCGATACCACGTAAACGTTCGAAGATATCTTCACGCGATAAGATACGACCAGCATTTGATGCAAGCAACCATAATAGGTCATATTCTGCGCTAGTGAAGTCAACAAGTTCACCATTTAGCGTGACAGAACGACCGCCATTATCAATTACAAGGTCATCGAACTCGATACGTTGTGCAACTTCATCTTCTACAGTTTTATCTGTGCGACGTAATAGTGCACGGATACGCGCTAAAAGAACACGTGGTTGAACCGGTTTAGCAACATAGTCATCTGCGCCCATTTCCAAACCAAGTACCTGATCCATGTCTTCTGTACGTGCAGTCAACATCAAAATCGGTTGATGGTAATGTGGACGAACTTCACGGCAAACTGTTAAGCCATCGGCACCCGGCAACATGACATCCAAGACCACTAGATCTGGTTGTTCACTAATAATACGACGAATTGCACGGTTACCATCAGTTTCTACACCAACTTCCAAGCCGTTGCGAATTAAATATTCTTGAGTTAATCGCGCTAAGCGCTCGTCATCTTCAACGATCAGAATCTTTGGTAACTTTTCTTCTTGGCTCATATCATTGCCCCTATAAATCTCGTTTCATGCATCTTAAAAATCTTGCAGATACATTCGTTTATCATTTGCAATATACACACGTTTACATTGTAAACAAGTAGGCGTTCACCAAACTGATACATGACCATCGTATTTTGTTGCATTTTATTAACCTTTGAATTTTCACGTGTTTTTAAGATTTATTTATTGTTATTAAATTTCATATTCTATTCATATTTCCAATGTATGAATATTAAACAAATTATTTCTCTGTTTAGTTTAAATTTATTTAAGTGTTTGTTTTTTGAGTTATCCACAAAGTTATCTATAAGCGTTTTTTAACAGCTTTGCTATGCTATCTCCCATCAAATCATACAGATAAAAAATTACTAAAAAGTCAAGATTGATCTGCTATGAAAAATCCCGTATCTTGTGTTGAAAATAAACTTTAACTACTAAGTCTTGTGTTTATCCCTCAAATATCGTGGCATGTTTTTTGCTCGGTTCAAACGGTCTATGAACATAACAAAAGTGACAATGGAGCTATGCTGGCATGAGCGTAATTACTTCGACTCCCGGTCAAATTCAGGTGATTAAGCGCACTGGAGATGTTGCTGCATTTGATGCAGAGAAAATTTCAGTTGCGATTGGTAAAGCTTTTCTTGCTGTGGAAGGTCAACAGAGTTCGGATTCTAGCCGTATTCACGACCGTATTACCCAGTTGACGGAAATGGTCTTAAATACTTTTACTCGCCGTTTACCATCGGGCGGTACGATCCATATTGAAGAAATTCAAGATCAAGTAGAACTTGCTTTAATGCGTACTGGGGAACAAAAGGTTGCCCGCGCTTATGTGATTTACCGTGAACAACGTGCTAGCGCTCGTCAGCAAACGAACTCAAACCACCACCCTACTTTACAAGTTACCGACAAAAACGGTCAGCTTCAGCCACTTGATTTAAGTGCATTGCAAGCAACTGTTTCTAAGGCAGCTGAAGGTTTGGAAGGTATTGACGTTCAAGCCATTGTCGATGAAACCGTTAAAAACTTATATAACGGCGTAAAAGAAAGTGATATTGCCACTACAATGATGATGGCAACACGTACCCGTATTGAACAAGAACCAAACTACACTTACGTGACTGCACGTTTGCTTTGTAACGAATTAGTGAGCACTGGTTTAACGTTCTTAGGCTTATCAACAGATACACCTGAAAACAATGCACTTGAAGCATTCTTGAAAAAAGGTGTTGAGCTTGATTTGCTTTCACCTGACTTGCTTGACTTCGACTTAGAAAAATTATCAGCAGCAATTCAGCCAGAGCGTTCTAATCAGTTTACCTATTTAGGCTTACAGACTTTATTTGACCGTTATTTCATTCACTCAAACGGCGTTCGCTTCGAATTACCACAATTATTCTTCATGCGTGTGTCAATGGGTCTTGCACTCAATGAGCAAGATAAAGAAGAGCGTGCAATTGAGTTCTATAACTTATTGTCTAGCTTCGACTACATGGCTTCTACGCCTACCCTGTTTAACTCAGGTACATTACGTCCACAGCTTTCAAGTTGTTACTTAACAACGATTGGCGATGACCTTTATGACATTTATGGCGCAATGCGTGACAACGCGATGCTTTCTAAATGGGCTGGTGGTTTAGGTAATGACTGGACACCTGTTCGTGCCTTGAACTCTTATATTAAAGGTACTAATGGTAAGTCTCAGGGTGTTGTTCCATTCTTGAAAGTTGCGAACGATACAGCTGTTGCAGTAAACCAAGGTGGTAAGCGTAAAGGTGCTGTGTGTGCTTACCTAGAAACTTGGCACTTAGACATCGAAGAGTTCTTAGAGCTTCGTAAAAACACAGGTGATGACCGTCGCCGTACTCACGACATGAACACTGCGAACTGGGTTCCAGACTTGTTTATGCAACGTGTATTTGAAGATGGTGAATGGACATTATTTACCCCTTCTGAAACTCCAGACTTGCACGACTTAACTGGTGCTGAATTTGCTGAGCGTTATGCTTACTATGAGTCTGTAGCGAAAGAAACTAACATGCTACACAAGAAAGTACGTGCTAAAGACTTATGGCGCAAAATGCTTTCTATGTTGTTTGAAACTGGTCACCCATGGATCACATTCAAAGATGTATGTAACTTACGTTCACCACAACAACACGTTGGTGTAGTTCACTCATCTAACTTATGTACTGAAATTACCTTGAACACAAATCAAGACGAAATTGCAGTATGTAACTTGGGTTCGATCAACCTTGTACAACACGTTCAAGGTGGTGTGTTAGACCGTGAAAAGTTAGCTCGCACTATTAAAACAGCAGTACGTATGCTCGATAACGTTATCGACATTAACTACTACGCTGTACCACAAGCGAAAAACTCTAACTTGAAGCACCGCCCTGTCGGTATGGGTATCATGGGCTTCCAAGATGCTCTATATGAAATGGGTATTGCTTACGGTTCAGACGCTGCTGTTGATTTTGCTGATGAATCAATGGAAGTAATTAGCTACTACGCAATTGAAACTTCAAGCAACTTGGCTGTTGAACGTGGTGCTTACTCAACATTCAAAGGTTCATTGTGGGATCAAGGCATCCTTCCAATCGACTCTTTAGAAATTGTTGCGAAATCTCGTCCAGAGCGCATGTTCGAAGTTGACCGTACTCAACGTTTAGACTGGGACACTTTACGTGCCAAAGTTCAAAAAGACGGTATGCGTAACTCAAACGTGATGGCGATTGCTCCAACTGCAACCATCTCTAATATTTGTGGTGTTTCTCAGTCTATTGAACCAACATTCCAAAACTTATATGTGAAATCTAACTTGTCTGGTGAGTTCACTGTTATTAACCCATACCTTGTTCGTGCATTAAAAGAACGTGGTCTTTGGGACACAGTAATGGTTAACGACCTTAAACACTTTGAAGGTTCAGTACAAAAAATTGCTCGTATTCCTGAAGAATTAAAAGCAATTTTTGCTACTGCGTTTGAAGTAGATACACGTTGGATCGTTGATGCTGCATCACGCCGTCAAAAATGGATTGATCAAGCTCAGTCGCTTAACCTTTACATCTCTGGTGCAAACGGTAAGAAACTTGACATCACTTACAAGATGGCATGGTTACGTGGTCTTAAGACGACTTATTACCTCCGAGCTTTAGGTGCAACTTCTGCTGAAAAATCTACAATCAACACAGGTGCTTTAAACGCAGTTAAACCTGCGACTGTTGAAGCAGCAGCTGTTGCTGCCCCTGTTGTAGAAGCGAAGAAACCAGAAGCAGCGGTTGAAGAAGAAGGCTTCACTCAAGCAGCTCCTGTACCAATGGCTTGTTCAATCGACAACCCTGATTGTGAAGCTTGCCAATAACATTCAATAAGGTTGCTCTTTTTCACTAAAGAACAATCTTAAAAGAGGTAAAGATTATGCTTTCTGATCTCAGCCATAACTATATGCTTGGTGTTGGAGTTTTAATCTTTGCCTTTATTTTCTTTTATATGCCAATGGTTTACGCATTTATCACAATACGTAAGCAGCAGCGTAAACAAAATAAGTTGTAGTGAGTAGAGACCAAAGGCCCAAAATTTGGTCATGCATCAATAAAACTTAATTTTGTTTACACATTAAAAGCGTATAGTAGGGACATCTTCGTTTAAGAGATGTCAAATATAGATATATACAACGAAGAGAGAACAAAAATGTCTATCCTTAGTTGGGACGATTTTGAAGATGATTCGCAAAAACCGACTACACCTGAACACAAGTCTGCGCCCGTCCAATCGGAAAAAGCGTCAGATTCGCAGAATGTATCTACTGCGCAGCCATCATCGCCGAGCGTGGCAGCTCCACAATCCGCTGGAACCCATTCCGTGCGACCAACAGTTGCCTCCGATACAGTGGCTAGAGCCGCTCAAGCCTTAGAACATTTAGACGTTGCCCCTGGCCTTGAAGAGCTAGAAATGGGTGCTCAACGTGTTCAAGTTGACGACAAAGCAATGATTAACTGTCGTGCCGATTTGAACCAACTTGTTCCATTTAAATATGAGTGGGCTTGGCAGAAATATCTTGACGGGTGTGCAAACCACTGGATGCCTCAAGAAGTGAACATGAACCATGACATCGCACTTTGGAAGTCTGAAAATGGCTTGACCGAAGATGAGCGTACTATTGTTATGCGTTCTTTAGGTTTCTTCTCGACTGCGGACTCTTTGGTTGCAAATAACTTGGTATTGGCGATTTACCGTCACATTACTAACCCTGAATGCCGTCAGTACATCTTGCGTCAAGCGTTTGAAGAAGCAATTCACACTCACGCTTACCAATACTGTATCGAATCTTTAGGTATGGACGAAGGCGAAGTCTTCAACATGTATCGTGAAGTTCCATCTGTTGCACGTAAAGCAGCTTGGGGCTTGAAATATACTCAATCTTTAACTGATCCTAATTTCCACACAGGTACGCCTGAAAACGACCAACGCTTACTTCGTAACTTGATCGCATTCTATTGTGTACTTGAAGGGATCTTCTTCTACTGTGGCTTTACTCAAATTTTGAGTATGGGTCGTCGTAACAAAATGAACGGTGTTGCTGAGCAGTTCCAATACATCTTGCGTGATGAATCTATGCACTTGAACTTTGGTATCGACATGATTAACCAAATCAAGATTGAGAACCCTCACCTTTGGACTGCTGAGTTCCAACAAGAAGTGGTTCAAATGATTGTTGAAGGTACGATGCTTGAAATCGAATATGCACGTGACACAATGCCACGCGGTGTATTGGGTATGAACGCAAGCATGATGGAAGAATATTTGAAATTCATCTGTAACCGCCGTTTATCGCAGTTAGGTTTACCAGAGCAATTTGCTGGTGTAACGAATCCATTTGCGTGGATGTCTGAGATGATGGACTTACGTAAAGAGAAGAACTTCTTCGAAACTCGCGTAACTGACTACCAAACTGGTGGTGCGTTAAGCTGGTAAGTCTAACTTATCAAATCAAAAGAGCCGCTCTACTCGAGTGGCTTTTTTATTGAATATAGGCTTTGTTGCACAAACCTATCTGTAAAGGCTTTTTCAGCGATATAATTTTCAAATGAAGAAGCCTACACACAAAATCTACCGCACAACCAATTGGCCCGCATATAACCGAGCACTCATTAATCGCGGAAATATTGCCCTTTGGTTTGATCCTGCTACGCAATGGTATGCTCCATCAAAAGGCAAACAAGGGCGAAATCAAACCTACTCCGACGCAGCCATCCAATGCTGCTTAATGATTAAATCCTTATTCCGTCTATCTTTACGTATGGTCACTGGCTTTGTGCAAAGTCTGATTAAACTTTGCGGATTAAATTGGACCGCACCAGATTACAGTACGCTTTGTAGAAGACAAAAGCATATTGATATTGCAATCAGCTACCAAAAAAGTAGCGATGGGCTGCATCTACTCGTAGACTCTACAGGGATGAAGTTTCTAGGTGAGGGCGAATGGAAACGCAAGAAACATGGAGCTGAATATCGTCGCCAATGGCGTAAACTACATATTGGTATAGATGCCAAAACCCTACAAATACGCGCTATTCAGCTCACAACCAATAATGTCTGTGATTCACAGGTGCTTGGTGATTTACTTAATCAGATTCCACAAGATGAGCAGATTGACTCTGTTTATACCGATGGAGCTTATGACACCAAGCAATGCCGTCAGGTCATTGCAGATCGGCAAGCACATGCGGTGATTCCACCTAGAAAAAATGCGAAACCATGGAAAGATACAAAGAGTAGCTCGCTAGAGCGAAATGAATTACTTCGAACAATTAAACG